>NZ_JBIBWT010000016.1:0-64380 GCF_043081525.1 Streptomyces sp. NPDC014864 | reverse complement strand
CGCGGCGAGGCCGCTGCGTTTGTGTCCGCGTCGGGGCGCGTGCTTCGGTCCCCGGCGGGCCATGGCGCTTGCGTCCGCGACGCAGCCACTGCGCTTGTGCGCGCGACGGGGCGCGTACTTCCGGGCGTGACCGGCCGTTTGCATCCGTGACGGGACCGCTCGGTTTCGGCCGTTACCGGGCCCGTGCGCCCCCGCCGCTCGGCCCACACCTCGCCACCCGATGCCCGGCCTGCGGGCGGGCATCCGGGACCACGATCCGGCCCTCCGCCTGCCGCCCCCGGCCCGCCGTCCGTCCCGCGGTTTCCGTCCGGCGCCCAGGCCGCGACCACCTCACCGCTCCAGCAGCATCCGCTGGAGTTCCCGGGCCGCCCGCGGTGGGGCCACGTCGCTGCGGTGGGCCAGGGCGATGGTGCGGTGCAGGCCGGGCGGGGCCAGTGGGGTGACGCGCAGGCCGCGGCCGGACCGGGTCGCGACCATGCGCGGGACGACGGCCACCCCGAGCCCCGCCCGGACGAACCCCAGCACGGCGTCCATCTCGCCGCCCTCGACCGCGAAGTCCGGCTCGAAGCCCTCGGCGCGGCACGCGGCGACGGTCAGTTCCCGCAGGTCATAGCCGTGCCGGAACATCACCAGACGCTCGCACTCCAGGTCCGGCACCCGTACCGTCCGCCGACCCCCGCCCGGCGCGGACGCCTCAGGCGACGACACCACCACCAGGTCCTCGCGCAGCAGCTCCACCGTGGTCAGCGCCGGGGACGGAGTGGGCAGCGGGAGCACGACCAGCGCCAGGTCCAGGGCCCCGCGCGCCAGTTCCCGTACGAGGTCGTGCGAGCCGCCCTCCTCGACCAGCAGCCGGATGCCCGGATAGCGGTCGTGGAAGGCGCGCAGCACGTCCGGCAGCAGCCCGGTGCACAGGCTCGGCGTCGCGCCGAGCCGCACCCGGCCGCTGCGCAACTGCGCCAGCTCCTGCACCTCGTGCCGGGCCGTGTCCGCGTCGGCGAGGATGCGGCGGGCCAGCGGCAGCAGCGCCTCGCCCGCGTCGGTGAGCGTGATGTTGCCCCGGGCGCGCAGGAACAGGTCGGCCCCCAGCTCCCGCTCCAGGGCCTTGATCTGCTGGGACAGGGACGGCTGCGCGACGTGCACCAGCTCGGCGGCCCGGGTGAAGTGCCGGGTCTCGGCGACGGCGACGAAGTACTGGAGCTGCTGGAACTGCACGCTGCCATCATAGGCCCCAGCTATCGAAACGAGCCGGAGCATGTCTTGGACCGATGGGGCCGTTCGGCCCTAGCGTGCTGAGTCATGGCTCTGGCAACGAGGACGGACCGACGGCCGTCCATGGCACGCACCGTGTGGGACTCCACCGTCGGCAAGAAGACCGTGATGGCGGTCAGCGGACTCGTCATGCTGCTGTACCTGGTCGCCCACATGATCGGGAACCTGAAGATCTACTTCGGGGCCGGCGAGTTCAACCACTACGCCCACTGGCTGCGCACCGTCGGCGAGCCGTTCATGCACTACGAGTGGACGCTCTGGATCGTCCGGGTCGTGCTGGTCGCGGCCGTCGTCGCGCACGCCGTCTCCGCCTTCCAGCTCAGCCGCCGCGACATCAGGGCGCGCCCGGCGAAGTACGTCCACAAGAGGCCCCGGGCGAGCTACGCGACCCGCACCATGCGCTGGGGCGGGATCATCCTCGGCCTGTTCGTCGTCTGGCACCTCCTGGACCTGACCACCGGCACGGTGCACTCCGGCGGCTTCCAGGAGGGCCGGCCGTACCAGAACGTCGTGGACACCTTCTCCACCTGGTACGGCGACGTGATCTACATCGTCGCCATGCTCGCGCTCGGCCTGCACATCCGGCACGGCTTCTGGAGCGCCGCCCAGACCCTCGGCGTCGGCAGCCGCACCCGCGACCGCGCCCTGAAGACCCTCGCAAACGTCCTCGCGCTGCTGCTCACGGCCGGTTTCATCGCCGTACCCGTGGGTGTCATGACCGGAGTGGTGAGCTGACATGACTGCTTACGCCGACTACCGCACGGGCGACCCGGTCGCCGACACCAAGGCCCCGTCCGGCCCGGTCCACGAGCGCTGGGACAAGCGCCGCTTCGAGGCCAAGCTGGTCAACCCCGCCAACCGGCGCAAGCACACGGTGATCGTCGTCGGCACCGGACTCGCCGGCGGATCCGCGGGCGCCACCCTCGCCGAACAGGGCTACCACGTGGTCCAGTTCTGCTACCAGGACTCCCCGCGCCGCGCCCACTCCATCGCCGCGCAGGGCGGCATCAACGCCGCGAAGAACTACCGCAACGACGGCGACTCGGTCCACCGGCTCTTCTACGACACCGTCAAGGGCGGCGACTTCAGGGCCCGCGAGTCCAACGTCCACCGCCTCGCGCAGATCTCCGTGGAGATCATCGACCAGTGCGTGGCGCAGGGCGTCCCCTTCGCCCGCGAGTACGGCGGCCTGCTCGACACCCGCTCGTTCGGCGGCGTCCAGGTCTCCCGCACCTTCTACGCCCGCGGCCAGACGGGCCAGCAGCTCCTCCTCGGCGCCTACCAGGCGCTGTCCCGGCAGATCGCGGCCGGGAACGTGGAGATGCACCCGCGCACCGAGATGCTCGACCTGATCGTCGTCGACGGCCGGGCCCGCGGCATCGTCGCCCGCGACCTGATCACCGGGAGGATCGACACGTACTTCGCGGACGCCGTCGTCCTCGCCAGCGGCGGCTACGGCAACGTCTTCTACCTGTCGACGAACGCCATGAACTCCAACGCGACCGCGATCTGGCGGGCTCACCGGCGCGGCGCGTACTTCGCCAACCCCTGCTTCACCCAGATCCACCCCACCTGCATCCCGCGCACCGGCGACCATCAGTCCAAACTCACGCTGATGAGCGAGTCGCTGCGCAACGACGGCCGTATCTGGGTGCCGAAGGCGCGGGGCGACGACCGCCCGCCGAACGAGATCCCCGAGGACGAGCGCGACTACTACCTGGAGCGCGTCTACCCCTCCTTCGGCAACCTCGTCCCCCGCGACATCGCCTCCCGCGCCGCGAAGAACGTCTGCGACGAGGGCAGGGGAGTGGGCCCCGGCGGCCAGGGCGTCTACCTCGACTTCGCCGACGCCATCGAGCGCATGGGACGGGCGAAGGTGGAGGAGAAGTACGGCAACCTCTTCGACATGTACGAGCGGATCACCGCGGAGAACCCGTACGAGGTGCCGATGCGGATCTACCCCGCCGTGCACTACACGATGGGCGGCCTGTGGGTCGACTACGACCTCCAGACCACGGTCCCCGGCCTGTTCGCGGTCGGCGAGGCCAACTTCTCCGACCACGGCGCCAACCGCCTCGGTGCCTCCGCGCTGATGCAGGGCCTGGCCGACGGCTACTTCGTCCTGCCCGCCACCATCAACGACTACCTGGCCCGCCACCCGCACCAGGACGCCGTCACCGCCGAACACCCCGCCGTCCGGGAGGTGGTGGCCCAGACCGAGGACCGCCTCCACCGGCTCCTCTCCGTCGACGGCGACCGCACCCCGGACTCCTTCCACCGCGAAGTCGGCGAACTGATGTGGGAGTTCTGCGGCATGGCCCGCACCGAGACCGGCCTGCGCAAGGCCCTGGAGCGCATCCCGCAGATCCGCGAGGAGTTCTGGCGGCGCATCAAGGTCCCCGGCACCGGCGAGGAGTTCAACCAGTCCCTGGAGAAGGCCAACCGCATCGTCGACTACCTGGAACTGGCCGAGCTGATGTGCCTGGACGCGCTGCACCGCTCCGAGTCCTGCGGCGGCCACTTCCGCGAGGAGTCGCAGACCCCGGACGGCGAGGCCGCCCGCAGGGACGAGGAGTTCTCGTACGCGGCCGCCTGGGAGTTCACGGGTACGGGCCTGGCCCCGACCCTGCACAGGGAAGACCTGGTCTTCGAGTACGTCCACCCCACCCAGCGGAGCTACGCATGAGGCTCACCCTGCGCGTCTGGCGGCAGAAGAACGCCGACGCCGACGGCACCATGTCCACCTACGAGGTGGACGGCATCTCGCCCGACATGTCCTTCCTGGAGATGCTGGACGTCCTCAACGAACGGCTCATCCTCTCCGGCGAGGACCCCGTCGCCTTCGACCACGACTGCCGCGAGGGCATCTGCGGCGCGTGCAGCCTGGTCATCAACGGCGACGCGCACGGCCCCGAGCGCACCACCACCTGCCAACTGCACATGCGGTCCTTCCGCGACGGCGACACCATCGACGTCGAGCCGTGGCGCGCCGCGGCCTTCCCGGTCGTCAAGGACCTCGTGGTGGACCGCTCGGCCTTCGACCGGATCATCCAGGCCGGCGGCTACATCACCGCCCCGACCGGCTCCGCCCCCGAGGCGCACGCCACGCCCGTGCCGAAGCCGGACGCCGACCTCGCCTTCGAGCACGCCGAGTGCATCGGCTGCGGCGCCTGCGTCGCCGCCTGCCCGAACGGCGCGGCGATGCTCTTCACCTCGGCCAAGGTCAACCACCTGAACGTCCTGCCGCAGGGCGCGCCCGAACGCGAGACCCGGGTGCTGGACATGGTGGCCCGGATGGACGAAGAGGGCTTCGGCGGCTGCACCCTGACCGGCGAGTGCTCCACCGCCTGCCCGAAGGGCATCCCACTCATGTCCATCACCAGCATGAACAAGGAGTGGCTCCGGGCGACCCGCAAGGCGGCCAGGCGGTAGCGCCGCCCGGACATCGGACGTTCGCCGGCAGTGTGCGGACGGGCGGAACCGGAGATGTGGTGCTCAACTCCGGTTCCGCCAGGCACACTACGGCTGGTACGGCAGGGCCGAACGGGGGAATGCCGTCCGTTTCGGGCGGGTCACGGCTGACGCCCCCCGCCGCCGCACCGCATGGCTGTCGGCATGGCGGTTCTTTCCCCCACCGAGCAGCGCGCGGACGACGGCCCGGCGTCCGAAGCACCACACGGCGACCAGAGAGCGACGACGGTCGGACTGTGGGGCCGGCCGGCGCCGGCCACCACGGCCCTGGCGATGTACCGGATCAGTGAACCTCCTGCTCGGCCGCGACGAGTTGACCGGCTGGGACATGGCCGGCCGCAGCTTCGCCCAAGTGCTGGCCACGGTGCGGCGGGTGGACGTGGTGCTGGACACGACCGAGTGCGCGGAGCCGGCCCGATGCCTGCGAGGCGAGAAGCGGATCTGGCTGGTGGCGGCCGGCAACACCCCGGATCCGCTGCTGGGGCTGCCCGCCGGCCAGGCGGCCGCCCTGCGGGCCCACTACCGAACCCCCTGGGCGGAGCGGCCCAGCGGTCTGGCGGTCTGGCGGTCTGGCGGTCTGGCGGTCTGGCGGTCTCCCTGCTGGTACGCACCAAGTAGGGGGCGGCTGCCGGGGTGCCGCCCCCCCCGGCATTCAGCAGCCGCACATCCACGGGTCCCGTGCCGGACACGCCGAGGCCAGTCGGCCACGGAAGAAGTGGAAGCAGAAGATCCCCTCATGCTTCCGTCCGGCACTGGAGACCGTCATGACCGCCCTGCCCGTCTCGCCCCCCGCACGCGCCGCCGCGCCCGGCGCCTCCGGCCATCTGGTCTCGCTCGCCCGGGACCAGGACGACGTCCGCGCCGCGCAGCGTCTGCGGTACCGGGTCTTCGCCCAGGAGATGGGCGCCCGGCTCGACGGCCCCGAGCCGGGTCTGGACGTGGACGCCTTCGACGCGTACTGCGACCACCTCCTGATACGGGAATCCGGCACCGGCGAGGTCGTCGGCACCTACCGGTTGCTGCCGCCGGAGCGGGCCGCGGTCGCCGGACGCCTCTACGCCGAGAGCGAGTTCGAGCTGGCCCCGCTGGACGCGATCCGCCCCGGCCTGGTCGAGGTGGGCCGCTCCTGTGTGCACCCCGACCACCGGGACGGCGCCGTGATCGGGCTGATCTGGGCCGGGATAGCCCGCTACATGGTGGACCGCGGTCACGAATGGCTGGCCGGCTGCTGCTCGATCCCGCTCTCCGACGGCGGCGCGCTCGCCTCCGCCACCTGGGACCGGGTCCGGGCCAAGCACCTGGCCCCGGAGGAGTTCCGGGTACGGCCGCTGCTGCCGTGGATCCCGCCGGACGCGGCGGGTCCGGCGGCCGGCCCCGAACTTCCGCCGCTGCTGCGCGGCTACCTCCGCCTCGGCGCCTGGGTGTGCGGCGAGCCCGCGTACGACCCGGACTTCGGCGTCGCCGACCTGTACGTGCTGCTCTCCATGCGCCGGGTGAACCAGCGCTACCTGCGCCACTTCCTCTCCCTCGTCCCCGCCTGATGAGCGCCTGGCTGCCCGGCGCGCCCTGCACCCCGCGGGCGTGCGTGGAGGCGACGAGGTCCGTGGCGGCCGTGCCCCGGGCCGTGCTGCGGCTCACGGCGGTGGCGGCCCTGGTCCTCGCCGGGGTCGCGCTGTCCCCGTTCGGCGACCGGATCCCGGCGGACTGGACACGGCGCTGGTGCCGGGCGATCGTCCGGGCCTGCGGCGTCCGCGTCCGCGTCACCGGGACCGCCCCGCCCTCCGGCGGCCTGCTCCTGGTCGCCAACCACATCTCCTGGCTGGACGTCCCGCTCCTCGCCGCGGTACGCCCGGCCCGGATGCTCGCCAAGACGGAGATCCGCCGGTGGCCGGTGGCGGGCGCGCTCGCGGCCCGCGGCGGCGCCCTGTTCATCGAACGCGACCGGCTGCGCGCCCTGCCCGACACGGTCGCGCGCATCGCCGGGGCACTGCGCGGCGGCGCCGCCGTCGCGGCCTTCCCCGAGGGCAGCACCTGGTGCGGCCGGTCGCAGGGCACCTTCCGCCGGGCCGTCTTCCAGGCCGCCCTGGACGCGGGCACCCCGGTCCAGCCGGTCCGCATCCGCTACCGCGCCGCCACCGGAACGGCCAGCACGATCCCCGCCTTCGTCGGCGAGGACACCCTGTTGGCGTCGCTGTGGCGGGTGGCGTCCGCCCGCGGCCTGATCGCCGAGGTCGAGGTACGCCCCGCTCTCGCACCCGGCAGCCACCCGGACCGCCGCACCCTGGCCCGCGCCGCCGAACCGGGCACCGCGGGCGAGCCCCGCTGGACACATACGGCACTGGTGGCGTGAGCCCCGCCGCAGGGGGCTGAGGGCGGTCCGCAGAGGCCGGAGCGGCCCCGGCGTGTCAGGCCGTCCCGCGATCTCGCCCGCTCACCCCAGAGCCCGGGCCAGGTAGGGCGCCGTGGCGCTGCCCTCCGTCCGGGCCACCTCGGCCGGTGGCCCCGCCGCCACGACACGGCCGCCCTCGTCGCCGCCGCCCGGCCCCAGGTCGACCACCCAGTCGGCGCCGGCCACGACCGACATGTCGTGCTCGACGACGATCACCGTGTGCCCGGCGTCGACGAGTCCGTGCAGCTGGCGCATCAGCACCTCGACGTCGGCCGGGTGGAGGCCGGTCGTCGGCTCGTCCAGCACATAGAGGGTGTGGCCGCGCCGGCCCCGCTGCAACTCGCCGGCGAGCTTGATGCGCTGCGCCTCGCCGCCCGACAGCTCGGTCGCGGGCTGGCCCAGCCGGAGGTAGCCGAGGCCGACGTCGAGGAGGGTGCCGAGGCTGCGGGCCACGGCCGGGGTGTCGGCGAAGAACTCCGCCGCCTCTTCCACCGTCAGGCCCAGCACCTGCGCGATGTTCCGTCCCCGGTAGGTCACTTCGAGCGTCTCGGGGTTGTAGCGCGCCCCGCCGCAGTCCGGGCACGGCGTGTACGTGCTCGGCAGGAACAGCAGCTCCACGCTCACGAACCCCTCGCCCTGACAGGTCTCGCACCGCCCTCCGGCCACGTTGAAGGAGAAGCGCCCGACGCCGTAACCCCGCTCACGGGCCTCGCCGGCGGCCGCGAAGACCTTCCGCACGACGTCGAACAGCCCGGTGTACGTGGCCAGGTTGGAACGCGGAGTGCGCCCGATCGGCCGCTGGTCCACCGACACCAGTCGTCCGACCCCCGCCAGGTCCTCCGTGATCTCACCGATCAGCGTCGACTTCCCCGACCCCGACACACCGGTGACGGCGGTGAAGGCGCCGAGCGGGAACTCGGCGGTCACCGCCCGCAGGTTGTGCCGGGTGACCGGTCCCACCTCCAACTGCCCCCGTCCCCGCCGGACTTCCCGCACGGCTGCGGGGGAGTGGTCGAACAGGAAGCGGGCCGTGGCCGACTCCGCCACCCCGGCCAGCTCCGCCACCGGCCCGCTGTGCAGCACCCGCCCACCGTGCTCTCCGGCCCGCGGACCCACGTCCACCACCCAGTCCGCGCCCCGCACCACATCGAGGTGGTGCTCCACGACGAACACCGAGTTGCCCGCCGCCTTCAGCCGCCGCAGCACCCTCGACAGTGCCTCGGTGTCCGCCGGATGCAGCCCGGCGGACGGCTCGTCGAGGACGTACACCACCCCGAACAGCCCGGACCGCAGCTGTGTGGCGAGCCGCAGCCGCTGCAACTCGCCCGCGGAGAGCGTGGGCGTGGCCCGGTCGAGACCGAGGTAGCCGAGGCCGAGCTCCACCACGGGAGCGATGCGGACCTTCAGATCGTCGGTGAGGACGCGCGCGACCTCGGAGGTCCCGTGGAGCAGGCCGGCGAGCTCGGTGAGCGGCAGCGCGGCCAGCTCGGCGATCGTCCGGCCCGCGAAGGTCACCGCCAGCGCATCCGGACGCAGCCGGCTGCCACCGCAGGCCGGGCAGGGCACGCTGGTGAGGAAGCCCTCCGCCTTCGCCCGCAGGGCCGGGCTCTTCGAATCGGCGAACGTCTTCATCACATACCGCCGGGCACTCATGTACGTCCCCTGGTACGGCCGTTGGATGCGGTCGGCGTCCCGCACCGGGTGCACGGTCACCACCGGCTGCTCGTCCGTGAACAGGATCCACTCCCGCTGCCCGGCGGGCAGTTCGCGCCAGGGCCGGTCCACGTCGTACCCGAGCGCGTCGAGGATGTCCCGCAGGTTCTTGCCCTGCCAGGCACCCGGCCACGCGGCGATCGCGCCCTCCCGCACGGACAGCGAGGGATCGGGAACGAGCAGTTCCTCGCTCGTCCGGTGCACCCGCCCGAGCCCGTGGCACTCCGGGCACGCCCCGGCGGCCGTGTTGGGCGAGAACGCGTCCGAGTCGAGCGGCTCGGCGCCCGGCGGGTAGTCACCGGCCCGGGAGAAGAGCATCCGCAGGGAGTTGGACAGGTTCGTCACCGTCCCCACGGAGGAGCGCGACGTGGGCGCCGCCCTCCGCTGCTGCAGGGACACGGCGGGCGGCAGGCCGGTGATCTCCCCGACCTTCGGCGCCCCGACCTGGTGGATCAGCCGGCGGGCATACGGCGCCACCGACTCGAAGTACCGCCGCTGCGCCTCCGCGTAGACCGTCCCGAACGCCAGCGACGACTTCCCCGACCCCGACACCCCCGTGAACGCGACCAGCACGTCCCGCGGAATGTCGACATCGACACCCCGGAGATTGTGTTCCCGGGCACCGCGGACACGGACGTACGGGTCGTGGGGGGTGTGCATGGTGGGGACTCCGGGCGGGACTGCGGGAAGGCGGGGCCACGAGGGGCAAACCACGCAATAGTATGCGAGGCCGTCCCCCGCGCCCCGAGGCCGAAAACGTGTCGCTTCCTCGCTCGCGCCGCGTCTAACGTGGGGCCGTGTCCGCAGCAAAGACCTCCTTCCTCTGCCTGCCCTGCCGGGCCTCCTTCAAGCAGCCCTACGACCGGGACAGGCCCGACCGGATCTGCCCGAGCTGCGCGGGCCCGCTGATCCATGTGGGCTCGGCCTTCGCCGCGCCTCCGCGCCGGGACCGGGCGGCCTGGCGGGTCCTCTCCGTCCTGCTCCACGCGGGCGTCGGCTTCCACAAGAGCTGCTGCGGGGGGCCGGGTTACCGCCCGCGCAACCTGCGCGAGATCCGTGAGCGGATGACCCACGCCCGTCGCAGCGGCGAGTCCCTCAACAAGGCCCTCGTCCGCTACGACGTGCCGTGACCGGGAGCGCCCCGGTGCGGGGCCGGTCGGCGGAACGGCCCCGGCACGATCCGTAGGAGAGACCCTGGTCCTCCAGGCGCACCGGCATCAGGATCGGGAAGGTCTCCTCGTCGTCGGGCCGGCGGATCGCGAGGGGAGCCACGGGGGCGCCGACTTCCACGATCAGTTCGTCCCGCGCGCCCGCGGCGAGCGCCTCCAGCGGAAGTCGCGGTTGACGGCGACGCGGTTCTCGTCGTCGTCACCGGCGTCGCGGACGGTGACCGTGCCGCCGTCCGCGACGCCGAGCACGCTCAGGTCGCAGGGCAGGCCGTCCTGCTCGCGCACGTCGCCCGCCCGCCCCGTCTCCGGCGCCTTCCGGAAGACCGCCACATCGACGAAAGCCCGGCGTCCGGCAGGGAGGCTGACGAGGCGGCGGTAGTCGGGGAAGCCGTGGGACCAGCACCCCGGCACGGTCGTAGAACCGCAGCGCGCTCACGCCCAGTCCGCTGCCGCGGGCCATCTCCCCAATACTGCGCAACTCGCTCTCCACACCCGGGACTCTGGGCCCTCGACCGGGTCGAGGGCCAAGCCGCCGTCCGTCAGGCAGGGCAGTCGGCCAGTGTGGTGGCCTTGCCCCAGCGGATCATCAGGTAGTGGTTGCCGCCGATCACGGCCACGGCGTAGCGGGTGTACGGCCAGGCATCGCCCGCGAGGTCCCTCTGGTTCACGAGGGCCCGGCACGCCTCGCCCGCGGTCATGGCGGCCCAGGTCCCGACCTGCTTCTGGTTCCACGTCCCGTAGTCCGACCACACGTACATCGCCGAGTTGCCGGGGTCGAAGCCCACCTTGAGCTCCGCGTTGCCGAGCACGCGATCGGTGCCGAGCGTCGGGCGCATCCCGTTGGTCCGCTGGATGATCGTCCGGGCGGCGTGGTCCGCGACCCGGATCTCGTCGCGGTCGGTGCTGGGGATCATCGCCTGCCCGAGCCCCTGCTCGTCCGGCGTCCAGCCCTGCACCGCACCGGAGTCCTGGTCGGTGCCGGAGCTGGGGGAGGTGTCATTGTCGGCGGCCGACCTGCACTGCGTGTTGGTGACGAAGTCGTCCTGCCAGGTCACCTGCGGGTCCTGGTCCGTCCCCTCCCGCACCATGACGTAGGTGCGGTACGGCAGGTTCGGGTGCACGCGGAGCACGACGTCCCTCAGCGTCTCGCACATCGACCTGGCGATCTCCGTCTCCGCGTACATCGTGCCCTGCTCGTCGGAGGTCAGCCGGTACGAGAGGTAGACCTCCCGGCGCGGCTGATGGAATCGCACGGTCCCCGGAGTGAAGTCGACGCCCTCGCTCAACTCCTGTGCGAGGACACCTTGGTCGTGCAGCACCCCGCGGGCCACGTCGTGCTCGCCCTCGCCCTGTGCCGTACGCGCTTCCGCCCAGCTCTGCGCACTCGCCGAGTCGGCGTTCGCCGCCTGCCGCTGCTTGGCCTTGCCGTCCGTTCCGGCGGAGGAGGAAGGGGTGGCCGAGGCGGGCTGCCCGCCGTCCCCGGCGTCGCCGGGCATCAGGGCCACCACGCCACCGGCCAGGGCGCCGACGACGGCGGCAGCGACAACCAGCATGCCCAGCCGGCGCTTTCGGGAACTGCTCCTGGGCACGTGCCAGGTCGGATCGTCGCCGGGCGGAATGTCCCAGAGGGCCTCGACCATGTTCCCCGCCTGGGTGGGCAGCGCGTCGGCACTCACCACCTGGGTGGCCTGGGAGGCGAGCAGTTCCCAGCACTCCTGGGCGGCCTCGGCGGCCGACGGACGGTCCCCGGGTTCCTTGGCCAGGGCCCGCTCCACGACCCCGCGCAGGGGGCCGGGGACGCCCTCCAGGTCCGGCTCACCCGACATCACACGGAACGCGACCACGTCGGGCGCACCCGTCCCGAACGGCATTCTCCCGGTGGCCGCGTAGGCCACCAGCGCACCCCAGGCGAACATGTCGCCCTCCGGCCCGGTGGCCCCCGTCCGGTACTGCTCGGGGCTGATCCAGCCGGGGGTCCCGGTCATCACTCCGGTGCGGGTGACGCTGGTGCTGTCGGCGGCGTGCGCGATGCCGAAGTCCAGCACGCGGGGGCCGGAGGGCGTGAGGATGACGTTCTGCGGTTTCACGTCGCGGTGCACCACGCCGACGGCGTGGACGGTGGCCAGCGCCTGCGCGGTGGCGGCCGCGAGCGTGTAGAGCGTCCCCGCCGTGGCGAGCGCTCCCCGCGCGGCCACGTGCTCGTTCAGGGTCGGGCCGGGGACGTAGGGGGTGGCCAGCCACGGGGTCTCCGCGTCCGTGTCGGCGGCGAGCAGCGGCACCAGGTAGGGGCCGGTGACGCGGGAGGAGAGTTCCACCTCGCGCCTGAAACGCGCCCTGAACTCCGGCTCCTGGGCCTGCTGCGGATGAATCACCTTCACGGCCACGCGTGTTCCGTCGGCGGCCACTCCCGCGTGGACGGTCCCCATGCCCCCGGCGCCGAGACGGCCGATGATCCGGTACGGGCCCATGCGAGAGGGGTCGCCGGGACGAGCCGGCTGCACTCTGGCACCGGAGCCGATTTCACTCACTGATTCTTCCTTCTCCGGTTCCCCGCAGGCCGGTTCCCGGCGACCCCCGACCGGGTGACGGCAACGGCAGCGCCCTCCCGCCTGCGCGGTCCCCTCCCCGGCCGTCTGCTTGCGAACCGCGAGTCTATGCCCGGTACCAGTTGAAAGTCAGTCAGGTGCGGTATGCCCGCCAAAAGTTGCGGAGACCCCGGTCCATGGACGGTCAGGACCGGCGAGTCCCGGCCGTGAAGATCCGGGCCAGGCGGCGGTAGGAGTCCAGCAGGGCCGTGCGGTCGTACGTGCTCGTCGTGACGAGGAGTTCCTGGGCGCCCGTCTCCTTCAGGACCGTCTCCAGTTCGTGCGCGACCTGCTCCTCGGTGCCGGCGAGCTGTCCGGCGAGGCCGGACTCGTAGCGGCCGCGCTCCTTGGCGGTCATCGGCAGGGACTCGACGCGGTCGGCCGGTGGCAGGGGAGGGAAGGTGCCGTGGGTGCGGGCGTGCGCCATGGACCAGGCCTCCGGGATCAGGATGCGGCGCGCCTTCTCGGGCGTGGCGGCCACGGCGACCGTGCCGGAGATCACGACGTACGGCTCCCCGGCCCACGGGGAGGGACGGAAGGCGGCGCGGTACCGGTCGATGCCGCGCAGCATCCTCTCGCGGTCGCGCAGGTCGCCGATGACCATGGGCAGGCCGGCGCGGGCGGCGATCGCGGCCCCTTCGCCCATCGCCAGGACGAACGGCGGCACGCTCAGGCCCTCCGCCGGACGCGCGTGCACGCCCGTCGGCGATGTGCCCCGGAACCAGCCGAGCAGTTCGTCGAGCTGCGCCGCGAAGTCGTCGGCGTCGTCCTTGCCGCGGCCCAGCGCCCTGCGTACACCGTCGGTGAAGCCGACCGAGCGCCCCAGCCCCATGTCGACGCGGCCCGGAAACAGCGCCTCCAGCACGCCGAACTGCTCGGCCACCACCAGGGGCCGGTGGTTGGGCAGCATCACCCCGCCCGTGCCCACCCGGATGCGGCTGGTCGCGGCGGCGACGGCGGCCGCCAGCACGGTCGGCGCGGAGCCGGCCACGCCGGGCACGCCGTGGTGCTCGGACACCCAGAGGCGGTGGTAGCCGAGGGTCTCCACCTCCCGCGCCAGCCGTACGGTGTCCCGCAGCGCCTCGGCGCCGGGGCGGCCCTCGCGGGTGCGGGAGCGGTCGAGCACGGAGAAGCGGACGGAAGCGATCGCGGAACTCACACGGGGTTCAACGCCCGCCGGCGCCGGGGATTCCCGCGCCCGCCGTCACTCCCACGACGACCGTGGTGCTCCGACTGCGGCGGGCGCCAGGACCGCGGCCGGTACGACAGCTCCACGCCGAGCCTCCGACCGGTTGCGAGGGGCCCGGGAGCGCACCAGACTCGAAGCGGTGAGACAGGCCCGCCTCACAGGCCGGCCTGCCACGTGCGGTGCCGCTGCCCGCGGACAGCGGGTCGAGCGCGCACCGTATCGACAGCGCGAACGGATCCCTGTGCACGCCCCCGATCCGCCCGGACGTCGCACGCCGCGCGTCCGTCCGCGGATCATCCTCTCCCAGCGGGGTGCCGGCCATGGGCGACATGAACGCAACTGCTCTGGAAAGCCTGCGCGAGGCGCTGCGGGGACCCGTCGTCACCCCCCAGGACGCGGGGTACGACGAGGCCCGCAGCATCTACAACGCCATGATCGACCGGCGTCCCGCCGCCATCGCGGGCTGCACCGACGTCGCGGACGTGCGGGCCACGCTCGCCTTCGCCCGGGACGCCGGGCTGGACCTCGCGGTGCGCGGCGGCGGGCACAGTGGGCCGGGACTGTGCGTGGTGGACGGCGGGCTCACGCTGGACCTGTCGCCCATGCGCTGGGTACGGGTGGACCCGGTCGCGCGCACGGCCCAGGTCGGCGGCGGCAGCCTGCTGGGCGACCTCGACCACGCGACGCACACCTTCGGCCTCGCCGTGCCCGCCGGGATCCAGTCCACCACCGGGGTCGGCGGCCTCACGCTGGGCGGCGGCCACGGCCACCTCACCCGCAGGTTCGGGCTCACCGTCGACAGCCTGGCCGCCGCCGACGTGGTCCTCGCCGACGGCTCCTTCGTCACCGCGTCCGAGGAGGAGCACCCCGACCTGTTCTGGGCGCTGCGGGGCGGCGGCGGGAACTTCGGCGTGGTCACGTCGTTCACGTTCCGGCTGCACCCGGTCAGCACGGTCGGTGTCGGTGTGACGCTCTGGCCGGTCGACCGCACCCCCGAGGTGCTCCGCTGGTACCGGGAGTTCCTGCCCGCCGCGCCGGAGGACCTCTCCGGCTTCTTCGCGCTGCTGGCCGTACCGCCGGCACCGCCCTTCCCCGAGCCGCTCCACGGGCGGAAGGCGTGCGGGGTGGTGTGGTGCCACACCGGCGAACCGGACGCGGAGCGGCTGGAGGAGGCGCTGGCCGTGGTGAACGAACCCGCGCCGCCCGCCTTCCACTTCGCCACGCCGCTGCCGTATCCCGTCCTGCAGACCATGTTCGACGACCTGCTGCCGAGGGGCCTGCAGTGGTACTGGCGCGGCGACTTCTTCGACACGATCCCCGACGCCGCGATCGAGGTGCACCACAAGTACGGGGAGAACCTGCCCACCGACCGGTCGACGATGCATCTGTACGCGGTGGACGGGGCGGCACGCCGTCCGGGCGCCGACGACACCGCCTGGGCGTACCGGGACGCCGTATGGTCCGGCGTGATCGCCGGAATCGATCCCGACCCCGCCAACGCCGGTCTGGTCCGGCAGTGGTGCGTCGACTACTGGAGCGACCTGCACCCGCACTCCATGGGCGGCTCCTACGTCAACTTCCTGGGCGCGCAGGAGAGCGCGGACCGCGTCCGCGCGACCTACCGGGGCCACTACGACCGGCTGGCCACCGTCAAGCGCGTCTACGACCCGGAGAACTTCTTCCGGGCCAACCAGAACGTCGCGCCGGTGCCGTCGCACGGGTGACGCGTCGTCGGGGACGCCGCGGGCGCCTCACGGGCCGGACGTGTGGCCCTCCGGCTCCGGTCCCCAGTACTCCGGCCCGCCGCCGCGCCAGTCGATCAGTGGGGAGACGGTGACCTCCGCGGGGTCGACCTCCAGGCCGGCGCGCCGCAGGAACTCGGCGACGTCCCCGACGTTGTACGCCAGCCCGAGGATCTCGCCGTTCACACGGACGCGTCGGCCGCCGGTCGGGGAGGGCGGGTGCACGATCACGGGCAGTGCTCCGGACATGTCTCCATGATCGGGGGTACGGCCCGGGCCCGCATCCGGGCGGCGGCCGGAACCCGCCGGCTCGGCTCGTCCCGGCTCTTGCTCCGGCTCGTGCGGCCGGGGGAGCCGGCTCGCGGGGCCGGGGACGGTCAGTCCGCGTCCTCGATGCGGAAGCCGAGCTTCAGGCAGACCTGGTAGTGCTCGATCTCGCCGTTCTCGATCTGCCCCCTGACCTGGGTCACCTCGAACCAGTCCAGGTTGCGCAGGGTCTGCGAGGCCCGGCTGATGCCGTTGCGGATGGCCTGGTCGAGACCCTCGGTCGAGGTGCCGACGATCTCGGTGAGCCGGTAGGTGTGGTCGGTCATGCGGGTGCTCCTCTACGCCGCTGAGGGTGGCGCGCGTCGGGCCGTGTGCGGCCGGGCGCGCGTGCGTCACGCGTCACTCCACCGTGCCGTATGCGGAGGCGCCGCGCGAGGTGGGCGGGCGGTGGCCCGTGCGCCCGGTCGCGCCCGCGCGCGGTGGGCGCCGGACCTCGGGGAAACGATTCCCCGAGGTCCGGCGCCCGCTCAGCAGCCGACCCGGGAGCGGGGCCTGAGGTATCGAACCCCCTCGGGCCCAGGACACCTCACCCCGCCACACTCAGCGACAGCGCGAAGCGGCCCTCCTCGTCCGTCCACCAGTGCGCCAGTTCCAGCCCGGCCGCCGCGAGTTCCGTACGCACGCCCTCCCGGCGGAACTTCGCCGACACCTCGGTGCGCATCTCCTCGCCCGCCGCGAAGTCGACGGCGAGCCCCAGTGCGGGCACCTTCACGGTCTGGGCGGTACGGCTGCGCAGCCGCATCTCGATCCACTCCCGCTCGGAGTTCCAACGGGCGACGTGGTCGAAGGTGTCCGGTTCGAAGTCGGCGCCGAGTTCGCGGTTGACGACGGACAGGACGTTCTTGTTGAACGCGGCGGTCACCCCGGCCGCGTCGTCGTACGCCTGGACCAGGACCTGCTCGTCCTTGACCAGGTCGGTGCCGAGCAGCAGGGCGTCCCCGGGGGAGAGCAGGGCGCGCACCCCGGTGAGGAACCCGGCCCGCTCGGCGGGCAGCAGATTGCCGATCGTGCCGCCGAGGAACGCCAGCAGCCGCGGGCCCGGTGTGTCCGGCAGGGTCAGCCCGGCGGTGAAGTCGGCGATCAGCGCGTGCACGTTGAGCTCCGGGCGCTCGGCGACCAGTGCCTGCCCGGCCTGGGTGAGCGCGCTGTCGCTGACGTCCACGGGAACGTAGGTGCGCAGGCCGGTGAGCGCGTCGATCAGGTACCGGGTCTTCTCCGACGAGCCGGATCCCAGTTCGATCAGGGTGCGGGCGGGCAGCGCGGTGGCGATCTCGCCCGCGCGGGCGACGAGGATCTCGCGCTCGGCGCGGGTCGGGTAGTACTCGGGCAGTTCCGTGATCTGCTCGAACAGGTCGCTGCCGCGCGCGTCGTAGAACCACTTGGGCGGCAGCCACTTGGGGTCGGAGGTCAGGCCGTGCTGGACGTCGGCGCGCAGGGCGGCCGCCATGGCGTCCTCGGGCAGGGTGCGGGTGACATGGAACGGACTCACGTACGGGGCTCCTCTGGTGGTGCGGATGCCGGGTCCTCGGTGGGGTCCTTGAGCGGGGTGAGCAGGATGTCCGTGCGGCTCGCGGCGAGCAGCGTCCGGTCGGGGGCCTCCCGCCAGTGCGGGTCGTCGTCGTAGGGCTCGGAGGCCACGACGGTGCGTCGGCCGGGCTCGGCCAGGTACCACAGGGCGTCGCCCCAGGCGGTGGCGACGATCGTCTCGCCGTCGGTGAGCAGCAGGTTGAGCCGGGACCTGGGGGCCGCGGCGGCGACCTCCAGGACGGTGTCGGCGAGTGCCTGGCCCGCCTCGGTCCGGCGTCCGTCACGTCCCTGCGGCTCGCCCGGGTCGCCGCCGCGCAGCCGGGCCAGTACCAGCGCCCACACCAGGGCGGAGTCGGTACGGGCCTCGAGCGCCAGCATGTTCAGCGGCGGCAGGGTCCGGGACACCGCGGCGAGCGAGCCCGGCCAGCCGGTCACCGCGCCGTTGTGGCTGAACAGCCAGCGGTCCGCGGCGAACGGCGCCGCCGCGGCCTCCCCGTCCGCGCCCGGCAGGGTCGCGTCGCGCACCGCCGCGAGCAGCGCGGTGGTGCGTACGACCCTGGCCAGGTCGGTGAAGGACTGGTCCGCCCAGATGGGTCCGGCCCGGCGGTAGCGGGCCGGCACCGGGTCCCCCTCGGCGTACCAGCCGATGCCGAAGCCGTCGGCGTTGACGGTTCCGTACCGCTGGCCCCGCGGCGCCCACGACTGGCGGTACAGGCCGTGCGGGGGTTCCACGAGGAGTCGGCCGAGCGGCTCCTCGGGCCCCAGATAGGCGATGTGACGGCACATCAGGCGGCTCCGGAGCGGGCGGTGCGGAATCCGGAGAAGATCTGCCGCCGGATCGGATAGTCCCAGTTGCGGAACGTGCCCCGGCAGGCCACCGGGTCCACGGCGAACGAACCCCCGCGCAGCACCTTGTGCTCGGACCCGAAGAAGACCTCCGAGTACTCCTTGTACGGGAACGCGGCGAAGCCCGGGTACGGCAGGAAGTCGCTCGCCGTCCACTCCCATACGTCGCCGATCAACTGGCGTATGCCCAGGGGGGATTCACCGGCGGGGTAGCTGCCGGCCGGAGCCGGGCGCAGGTGGCGCTGGCCGAGGTTGGCGTGCTCCGGGGCGGGGTCGGCGTCGCCCCACGGGTAGCGCGTCGAGCGGCCGGTCGCCGGGTCGTACCGGGCCGCCTTCTCCCACTCGGCCTCGGTGGGCAGCCGGCGTCCGGCCCAGCGGGCGTAGGCGTCGGCCTCGTACCAGCACACGTGCAGGACCGGCTCGTCGGGCGGCACCACCTCGGTGACGCCGAAGCGGCGGCGCAGCCACTGCCCGCCGTCGCGGCGCCAGAAGAGGGGGGCGTGGATCCCGTGCCGCCGGATGTGGTCCCAGCCCTCGGACGCCCACCAGCGGGGGTCGTCGTAGCCGCCGTCCTCGACGAACGCCAGGTAGGCGGCGTTGGTCACCGGGGTGGTGTCGATCCAGAACGCCGGCACGTCCCGCGCATGCGCGGGACGTTCGTTGTCCAGCGCCCAGGGCTCGGTCGAGGTGCCCATGGTGAACGGTCCGCCGGGGACGAGGACTTCGGCCGGTCCGGTGAACAGGGGCGCGGGGTCCGGGTCCGGGGCGGTCAGGGCCTGCGGGCCCTTACGCAGCTGATGGGTGATCAGCATCGTCTCGTCGTGCTGCTGTTCGTGCTGCGCGATCATCCCGAAGGCGAAGCCCGCCTCGGTCAGCCGGGTCCCGTGGAAGGCGGTGCTCTCCAGCAGGTCCAGCACCCGGCCGCGCACCTCGGCCGCGTAGGCCCGTGCCTCGTCGGGCGGCAGCAGCGGCAGCGAGGGCCGTTCGGCGCGCGGATGCTCGAAGGCGTCGTACAGGCCGTCTATCTCGGGGCGTATCGCCTCCCGCCCGGCGACGGTGCGCAGCAGCCACAGCTCCTCCTGGTTGCCGATGTGCGCGAGGTCCCACACCAGCGGGGACATCAGCGGGGAGTGCTGGGCGGTGAGGTCGGGGTCCTCGACGCAGCCGGTCAGGAGCGTGGTGCGGTCGCGGGCCGTGACGAGCGAGGACAGCGCCCGCTCGCGCAGAAGACCGGCGTCGGCCTCGGTGCCGGTCCCGGTGTCGGGTACGGGGGCGGTCATGTGCGGATGTCCTTCCCGTGGGCGGTGGGGTTCTTCCCGGTCGGACCGGCCGGGCGGAGCCGGGACGGGGAGGGCTCCGGTCCGCGCAGCCGTTCGAGCAGATCGTCGGCCGGGCAGCGGCCCTTGCGGACATAGCGGTCGTGGTAAGCGGCGACGGCGTCCGTCACCTCGGAGGTCGCGCCGAGCCTCGGCAGGGCCTCGATCGCCGCGGCGAAGCAGATCACGGCCGCCTCGTACAGGTCCGGGTCGGCGAGCCCCGAGCGGGCCGCCTCGATCCACAGCGGATTGTGCGGCGCGGGCAGCGACAGGGCGCGCTCGGCGAGCGGCTTCACCGCCCGGTACGCGGTCTCCGCCGCCTGCGGGTCGTCGAAGAGCGCCGCCGTGACCGCCAGCGGCACGATCCACCCGTCGTCGCCGGGCTGCGCGTCGATCATGCGGAACTCGAGATGACCGCGCGGTCTGACCGGCGGGAACAGGGTGGTCAGGTGGTAGTCGAGATCGTCCCGGGTCGGTGGCCGCGAGGCCCCTCCCCGGGTCCACTCCCGGAAGGTCAGGCCGTCGGGCACGTCCCAGGGCCCGTCCTCGCGCCGTACGCACATCACCGGCGCGTCCAGCACGTGCCGGGCCCACGCGGCGCGCGGGTCGCCGTCCAGCGGTGGGGCGCCCGCACGGCCGGCGCCTATCTCCAGCCACAGCAGCTGCCGGGTGGACAGCCAGCCCGTGGGCTCCCGCCCGACGAGCGGGGAGTTGGCGAACGCGGCGACCAGGATCGCGCCGAGCTGGTGCGCCAGCCACCAGCGCCGCCCGTGGCCGAGCGGCCCGGGCTCCTCGTGCCCGGCGTCCAGGCACACCTGGACGGAGGCCGAGGCGCACATCATGTGCCGGCCGGCCGGGCCGGTCCGGTCCAGCACGGTCTCCATGGCGTCGTAGCGCTTCTCGCGCAGGAACCGCCGGGGCGGGTGCCAGGGGTCGTGGCCGATGCCGACGAGGCGGAGTCCGTCGGCGTCGAGCACGGCGCGCACGGCGTCGAGGTCGGTGGAGACGGTGCCTATGCACTCCATCAGCGAGGCGGCGGGCGGCGAGCTCAGCTCCAGCTGGCCGCCGGGCTCGACGGTGAGCGCCGACCGCAGGGGCAGGGTTCGCAGTGCGGTGTAGACGGCTGCGAGTCGTTCGGGTGCGAGGGGGAGCTGCGGCGTCCGCAGCTCGTGAATGAACCATTCCACTTCGACCCCGAGGGTGCGGGGCGGTCCGGTCTTGAAGCAGATGCCGTGGACCAGCGCCTCGACCTCGGCCTCGGTGACGGCGGTACGGGGCTCCGTACAGCCGCTTTCCGCATCGGACATGTCGGGATCCTCCTGAGATTCCACGACGTCGCCGGCCTTGATCCCGTGGTCCCGACCGGCATGCTCCGTCTACCCAAGACGCTCGCGTCGATCCGCACAAGGGGGCAGATCATGACGAACCTCTGACGACCCCTTCCTCTCCGTCGTGCGCTCCGGACGCACCCTGCACCGGAAAAACTTGGTTGCACCGCATGTCCAGGATCGCTCACGATGCGTTCATGAGCACGACGGGGGAGACCGCGCAGGCCGCGGGCATGGCGCCCACGGGGGTGGCGCCATGAGCGCGCGCCTGCGCGGCGTCGCGCGGCAGACGGAGAGCATCGTGGAGGCGGGCGCCTACCGCACCGCCGACGGACGAGAAGTCTCCCTCGCGGCGGCGATCGAGGCCGCCCGGGACGGCACCCGAATGTTCGGCCCGGAGCCGGTCGCGGTGCCGTCCGCCCCGGCCGGTGAGACGTTCGTCGAGGTCACGGGGGAGAGCAGCCTGGAGGCCGCGCGCCGGCTCACCGGACCGGTGGCCGTGCTCAACTTCGCCTCGGCCCGCAACCCCGGCGGCGGCTACCTCAACGGCGCCCAGGCCCAGGAGGAGGCCCTGTGCCGCGCCTCCGCGCTGTACACCTGCCTGCTGCGGGCCCCCGAGTTCTACGACCACCACCGCGCCCACCGCGACCCGTTCTACTCGGACCGGGTCATCCACTCGCCCGGCGTCCCCGTCTTCCGTGACGACGCCGGACGCCTGCTCGACGAGCCCCGCGTCGCCGGTTTCCTGACCGCCGCGGCGCCCAACGCCGGGGTCGTGCTGCGGACGGCGCCCGAGCGGGCCGCCGAGTTGCCGCGCGCGCTCGCCGTCCGCGCCGAGCGGGTGCTGGAGACGGCGGCCGCGCAGGGCTATCGGCGACTGGTCCTCGGGGCCTGGGGCTGCGGAGTGTTCCGGAACGACCCGGCGCGGGTGGCGGGTGCCTTCCGCGGGCTGCTCGGGCCCGGCGGGCGGTTCGCGGGCACCTTCGAGCACGTGGTGTTCGGGGTGCTGGACCGCACGCCGGGGAGCGTGGTGCGCGCCGCGTTCGCGCGGACGTTCCCCGAGCCGCGGCTCGGGGGCTGAACCTGCCGGAAGGGCCGGCTCGGCGGCGTGCGGCGGGACGGGCGCGTCAGTTCCAGCCGTACCGCTCCCGCAGGCGGTGCACGACGGAGTTGAACCGCATCCGGTCCAGCGCGCACGCCTCGCGGCGCATGCCCTGCTCGTGCAGGCGCAGTACGCGGTCGACGTCCACCCAGGAGTCACGTCCGGTCCGGTCCCACGGGCCGCTGCCCATGGGGACCCACTCCCGGTCGCCGTCGTGCCGCTTGCTGGACAGCTGGACGGCGAGAAACGTTCCGGCAGGTTCGCGGGCCACGACCAGCACCGGCCGGTCCTTGCCCCGCCCGTCGTTCTCCTCGAAGGGCACCCAGGTCCACACGATCTCCCCGGGGTCCGGGTCGCCGTCGTGGTCGGGCGAGTACTCGGTCCGCACCCGGCCGACATCCCGGGGGTCGGCCTCGGTGGTGGCGTAGGGGCCGTGGCGGCCGGGGGCGCTCTCATCGGTAAACGCAGTCACGGGGGCACCCTAGAGCGTGCGCCCGCGAGCGCCGCGGGCGGGCCGTGACGTCAACTGCCGTACGTACGGGGGCGTCGGCTGCTCAGCGTGCGGAGCCCCCGCTGTACGGGCGGATCCGCATTCCCGGTCGGCGCCTGTGCACCGTCAGATAGGCCAGTCCCTCCGCGCCCGCGGTGAGGGCGCGGGTGGAGCCGTGCGGCAGCCACACCACGGCGCCCTCGGTCAGGGGGCGCGGCTCCTCGGTGGCGCCCGCGCCGAGCACGCCGTCACCGGAGACGACGAGGAGCAGCACGTCCAGATCCGGCTCGGCGTGCGGGGCGATACGGGAGCCCGGGCTCAACCGGACCAGATTGGCGTCGAGTTGGCGTCCGGCCTCCGTGAGCTTCCACAGCACCCCCGAGGGGTCCGGTCCGGCGTCGGCCGGCACCCGGGCGTCGCACAGGACGCGCGGGTCCGTCACGGCAGGGGCCACCGGTACGGCAGGTCCGACCGGGACGGCCGGGACGGTCGACTCGGTGGGCGGCGTCATGGCGTTCCCCGTGATCCCTGTGTGCCCTGCATTCCCGTCGTCCCCTCTGCTTGTGATCCGGCGCCTCATTATTACATGTAGTATTCGTAAAAAATCGCCGCGGGCGCGGCGAAGGCAGGAAGGGTGAGCGCGCGTGGCCACCACGCAGGAGAGTCCCCGTCGGCGCGAGGTGCTGGACGTGCTGCGGGCCGCCCCGGCGCCGCTCGGGGTCGCCGAGACGGCCGAGCGGATCGGCGTCCATCCCAACACCGTGCGCTTCCACCTCGACGCCCTGGTGGCCGACGGCCTGGTCCAGCGGCGGGTGGAGGAGCCCTCGGGGCGCGGTCGCCCTCGTACCGTGTACGCCCCGCGGCCCGGCATGGACCGCGGCGGGACGCGCGGCTACCGTCTGCTGGCGCAGATGCTGCTCAGCCGGCTGGCCGCCGAGGGCCCCGGGGCGCGGGAGAGCGCGACGGAGGCGGGCCGGGCCTGGGGCCGCTTCCTCGTCGATCCGCTGCCGCCCTTCGAGCAACCGACGCCCGAGGGATCGGCCGCGCGGCTGGTCGCCCTGCTGGACGACCTGGGCTTCGCGCCCGTCGCGGAGCAGGACGACGACGGCGGGCCGCCGCGCCGGATCCGGCTGCGCCACTGCCCCTTCCTCGAACTGGCCGAGGAATACGGTCAGTTGGTGTGCCCCCTGCATCTGGGGCTGATGCAGGGCGCCCTGACCGGGCTGCGGGCCCCGCTGACCGCGAGCGGCCTCGAACCGTTCGCCGCCCCCGACTCCTGCCTGGCCCACCTGGCCGAGGCCACCGCCGCATGACGCACACCGGCCGCGGGCCGCGCCCCGGCAGAAAGGCAGCACCCCGATGAACACCACCCCGGCCGCCGTGGCGAGCGCGGTCACCTTCGTCTGGCTCGGCATGGTGCTGGCGATCTCCTTCCTGGAGGCGCCGCTGAAGTTCCGCGCCCCGGGCGTGACGATCCCCATCGGGCTGGGCATCGGCCGGCTGGTCTTCCGGGCGCTGAACCTCGTGGAGGCCGCCCTCGCCGTCGCCGTGATCGCCGCGGTCGCCGCGGGCGGCGCACCGGCCGGGATCACCGGACTGACCGGCGCGGTGGCCCTGGTGCTGCTCGGCCAGCTGGCCGTGGTCCGCCCGCGCCTGAACCGCCGGTCCGACCGGGTCCTCGCGGGCGAGGACCTGCCCCGCTCGCGCGGCCACCTCGCCTATGTGGCCCTGGAGACGGCCAAGGTGGTGGTCCTGGTCGTCCTGGGCGTGAGCCTGCTCGCGACGTGACGACGGCCGGGAGCCCGCGCCGAGGCGGGGGCTCCCGACCGTTCCGGACGAGCCTCAGTTCCCGTCGTGCTCCACCGGCACTCTCTGGGCCGGCGGCACCGCTCCGTTCAGCGACGTCGAAGTGCCGTTCGCACCCTGTCCGTTCTGGTTCATCGACGACAGCAGCTGCCGGGCCAGGCCCAGCCCGGTGCCGCCCATGGTGAGCGCCTTGGCGAACAACTCGGCCATGCCGTCGGCGCCGTTGAGCAGCACCATGTTGTCGACATTGCCGAAGGCCGACGCGCCGGCCTGCACGATCTCCGGCCAGTTCTCGGCGAGTTGCTGGGCGACGACGGCCTCCTGGTTCTCGGCCAGGGCGGCCGCCCGCGCCTTGATGGCCTCCGCCTCCGCCAGACCCTTGGCCTTGGTCGCCTCGGCCTCCGCCAGGCCCTTCGCCTGCGCCGACGCCGCCTCGGCCTCACCGGTGGCCCGGGTCGCCGCCGCGGTGGCCGCGCCCCGGGTCTTGGTGGCCTCGGCCTCGGCGCCCGCGGCCGTCTTCACCCGGGTCGCCTCGGCCGCCGCCGCGAGCTCCGTCTCCTTGGCCTTGGCCTGTGCCGCCGAGATCCGCGCGTCGCGCTCGGCCTCGGCCAGCGTGCGCTTCTCGTAGGCCTTGGCGTCCGCCGGCTTGCGCACGTCCGCCTGGAGTTGCTGCTCGCGCCGGTGCGCCTCCAGCTCGGCGACCCGCGTCTCCTGGACGACGACCTCCTGCCGGGCCGCGGCGTCGGCGAGCGGACCCGCCTGCCGGGCCTTCGCCCCCGCCTTGTCCCGCTCGGCCTGGTAACCGGCCTGCAGGATCTCGCTGTCCCGGGTGGCCTCGGCCATCCGCGCGAACGACTGCTGCTCCGCCTCCGTGGCGAGACGATTCGCCTCCGCCTGCGCGATGCGCGCGTCCCGCTGGACGGCCGCCGCGTGCGGCATCGCCAGGTTCTGGATGTAGCCGGTCGGGTCCTCGATCTCGTGGATCTGCAGCGAGTCGACGATCAGGCCGAGCTTCTCCATCTCCGTGCCGCAGGCCGCCCGGGTCTGCCCGGTGAGCTTCTCCCGGTCGCGGATCATGTCCTCGACCGTCAACCCGCCCACTATGGAGCGCAGATGACCGGCGAAGACGTTGTGCACCCGCTCCGACATCAGCCTCTGCTGGTCCAGGAAACGCCGGGCCGCGTTGGCGATCGACACGAAGTCGTCGCCCACCTTGAAGATGACCACGCCCCGCACCTTGAGCGGGATGCCCTGGTGGGTCACGCAGTCCACCTGCAGTTCGGTCTCGTTCAGATCCAGCGAGAGCTTGCGCACCGCCTGCACGCCGGGCAGCACCAGCGTGCCGCGCCCGGTGACGATGCGGAAGCCCATGCCCTCCTCGAGACCCTCGGTCCGGTGATTCGAACCGGAGATGATGAGCGCCTCGTTCGGCTCGGCCACCCGCCACATCATCTTGAACAGACCGATCAGCACGAGAACGGCAACGACGACCGCCCCCGCAACGACGCCGACAACCATCGGCATACGCCCCCTTTGCATGGTGCCCTTTCGGCACCGAACGAAGGGGAGTGTGCTCCTGCGCGAGGCCGGGGTGAAGACGCCGGCGGATCCTTGTTGCAATCTTGACGCGAACGGTCCTCACCTGCGAAGGACCGGGCTCAACTGTCGTATGCCGCCGTGACGTAGACGGTTCGCGGGGGCAGGTACTCCACCACCATCACAACCGTCCCCCGCTCGAGGCGGTCCGTCCCCGCCGGGTAGGCGAGGAAGTGCTCGGCCCCGCCGCGCACGCGGACGATCACCTCACCGACCAGCCCGGGCCCGACCGTTCCGGTGACCCGCCCCATCAGCCCCACCATCGACGCATCGCGCATGGTCACAGCGTACGGGCTGACAACCCGCTCACGGGGTGGCGGAGTCCGTGACGGTCCGCTCGGCCGGCCACCGCTCGTGCCAGCGCAGCTCCGCCTCCAACTGCGCGGCCAGCGACACCAGCAGCGGTTCGCTGTTCGCCGGGCCGAGGAGCTGGGCGCCGACCGGGAGCCCGCCGGCGACGAAGCCCGCGGGCACGTTCACGCCGGGCCAGCCCAGGACGTTCCACGGCCAGGCGTAGGGGCAGACGGCGATCATCGCGCGGTCGGTGGCCAGCCCCCCGAGGTCCCGCATCGCGCCGATCCGGGGCGGGGGACCGGCCGTCGTCGGCGCGAGCACCACGTCGTACGCCTCGAAGAACGCCCCGATACGGCGGTGCATGACGGCCTCGGCGCGCCGGGCCGCCCGTAGCGGGACCCCACCCAGCAGCCGGCCCAGCCGGGCGGCGCCGTGGGTGCGGCGGTCCAGCAGCCGGGGGTCCGGTGCCTCCCGCACCCGTTCGGCGATCCCGGCGGTGGCGCGCGGCACGAAGGTCAGCCCGATCTGCCCGTACGGCGGGTCGGCCTCCTCCACCAGATGCCCCGAGGCCGCCAGCCGGTCCGCGAGGGCCACGACCCGGGCACGCACCTCCGCGTCGAGCCGTGCCGAGACGGCGGTGAACGGCGGCTTGAGGGAGAGCGCGATGCGCAGCCGGCCGGGGTCACGGCCCAGCGCCGCCGAGACCTCCAGAGGCAGGGGGCGGTGCGGGTCCCGCGGGTGGTTGCCGCTCGCCGCGTCCAGCAGCAGCGCGGCGTCGGCCACGGTGCGCGCCAGCGTGCCGTTGACCGTGATGCCGTGGAAGGACTCGCCGCGCGGCCAGGTCGAGACGCGGCCGCGCTGCGGCTTGATGCCGACCAGGTGCGTCCAGGCGGCCGGGATCCGCACCGAGCCGGCGCCGTCCGAGCCGAGGGCGGCCGGCACCAGCCCGGCGGCGACCGCGGCCGCCGAACCGCCGGACGAGCCGCCCGGGGTGCGGTCTGTGGCCCACGGGTTGCGGGTGTCGCCGAAGGCGGGCCCCTCGGTGAAGGGCCACTGCCCGAACTCGCAGGTGTTGGTCTTGCCGACGATCACGGCACCGGCCGCGCGCAGCCGCCGTACCGCCTCGCCGTCCTCCGGAACCGGTGGGAACTCACCCTGGCAGCCGAACGCGGTGGGCTCGCCCGCCACGTCCATGTCGTCCTTCACGGCCACCGGGACGCCGAGCAGCGGCCGCCGCACCCCGGCGGACAGCTCCCGGTCCGCCGCCTCCGCCTCGGCGAGCGCGGCCTCGGCCCGCACGATGCGGAAGGCGTTCAGGGAACCCTGCGCCGCCTCGATCCGGGACAGCGTCTCGGCGACGAGCGCGCGGGACGACACCTCCCCGGCGGCGAGGGCATGGGCGGTCGCGGCCAGGCCGGGCGCACGGTCGAGCGTCATGCGGGACACCTCCGGGAACGTCGGTCTACTGAACGGTAACGTCCGGGAGGGCGCAGCGGAACGGCTCCTGCGGGCGCTTCGCCGGCCCACCTTGCCGGGGGAGGCCGGAGAAACGCCTCGCCCGGCGCCGGACCGGCTCGGCTCCGGTGACGGCGGTCCGGGCGGCGGCCGGTCACCGCGCGAGCAGTCTGCGCAGCCAGTCCAGGTGCGCGGCCTGCGCGGACCGGGACACGGCCGCCTGGGGGGCGAAACCGTCGAAGCCGTGGAAGCCGCCGGGCCAGACGTGGAGTTCGGCCACACCGCCGGCCTGCCAGATGCGGGAGGCGTAGGCGACGACCTCGTCGCGGAAGGTCTCGGCGGATCCGACGTCGAGGAAGGCGGGGGGAAGGCCCGACAGGTCCTCGGCGCGGGCGGGCGCGGCGTAGGGGGACACGTCCGGCCCACCGCGCCGCTCGCCGAGCAGTGCCG
Source organism: Streptomyces sp. NPDC014864 (assembly GCF_043081525.1). NCBI lineage: Bacteria > Bacillati > Actinomycetota > Actinomycetes > Kitasatosporales > Streptomycetaceae > Streptomyces > Streptomyces sp. NPDC014864. The sequence continues at coordinate 36,313 of NZ_JBIBWT010000016.1, read as the reverse complement.
TCCAGCCGGTCTCGTTGGCCGCGCGGTCCCAGGGGGAGACGCCCTCCATCTGATGGGCGGAGGGGCTGTCGTTGCGGTCGTCGAGCATCGGGTACAGCAGCATCTGCCCGGCCGGGCGCGGGCCCCCGCGGTCCCTGAGCAGCAGCGCCAGCGCGGCGGCCAGGCCACCGCCCGCGCTGGCTCCGACGAGGACGATCCGCTCGGGGTCGCCGCCCAGTTCCTCGGAGTGCTCCGCCGTCCACAGCAGCCCGGCGTGGACGTCCTCGACGGGCGCGGGATGCGGGTGCTCCGGCGCGAGCCGGTACTCCACCGACACCACCACCGCGCCGAGTTCCCGGGCCCAGTCCAGGGCCGTGTTCACCCCGAGTCGGTTGGTGCCGAGGACCATGCCGCCGCCGTGGATGTGGTAGATCACCGGCCGCGGGGTGTCGTCCGCCGGTCCGGTCGGGCGGCAGACCAGCAGGGAGACGTCGGGCGCGTCCCGGGGGCCGGGCACCGTCCGGTCCTCCACCTCGAAGGCGCCGTCCATGGTCAGGTCCAGCGCGTCCGCCAACTCGACGGCCGGGCCCCTGCGGGCGTCCGCGATGTCGTCCGGGGTGAAGTCCGAGCGCAGCAGGTCCTCGCACGGCTCCAGGGCGGCGGCGAGCTCGGGGTCGAACGGGGGCGGGACCTGGGTCATGGGTGCTCCTGCTCCGGGTGCGGGACACGGTGTCCCGTACGGCGATGGACGCGATCCGTGTACCCCGCCCTCGTGCCGCCGAGCCCTCGTGCCGCCGGGCCCTCGTGCCGCCGGGCCCTCGCGCTGCCGGGCCCGAGCGCTGCCGGGGCCCCGGCCCCGGCGAGCCCCGGCGCAGGAGCGCCCCGGGATGGGAAGAGCCCCGGCACGGCAGGGCGCCCGCACGGCGGAGCCCCAGCACGGCGGGGCCCCAGCACTGAGGGGCCGGAGCGGTGAATGCTCCGGCCCCTTCGGGGTGTGTCGCCTCAGGCCCAGCCGAGGCTCAGGCCCGGCCCAGGCTCAGGCTGCCGCGCCGACCGTGCCGTGCAGGCGGGCGACGACCTCGGTCAGCTGCGCGGCGACCTCGGCGTCGTCGACCGGGTGGGTCTCGGCGAAGCGGGTCAGGGAACCGGGGATGGACAGCTTCAGGTCCTCGATCACCTTGCCGCCGGCGATGCCCACGGCCTTGCGGGTGTCGTCCTGGGCCCAGACACCGCCGTACTGGCCGAAGGCGGTGCCGACCACGGCGACGGGCTTGCCGCCGAAGGCGCCGGCGCCGTACGGGCGGGACAGCCAGTCGATGGCGTTCTTCAGCACGGCCGGGATGGTGCCGTTGTACTCGGGCGAGAAGAAGAGGAAGGCGTCGGCGGACCGGGCGGCCGCGCGCAGCCGGGCGGCCGCGGCGGGCACGCCGCCCTCGACGTCGACGTCCTCGTTGTAGAACGGAACGTCGGCCAGGCCCTCGAACAGCTCGACCTCGGCACCCGCGGGTGCGAGCTTGACGGCGGCCTCGGCGAGCTGACGGTTGTGCGAACCGGCGCGAAGGCTGCCGACGAGCGCGAGGATACGAACAGACATGGGGGACTCCAAGGGAGGGTTCAACACTGCGGTAACGATCCGGACCGAGGTCCGTTTAATGTCTACCAGGCCAACCGGACCGGGGTCCAGTTTCATTCCCGTGCTTTACGCTGTCTTCATGTCCAGCGCTCTGCCGCCCTTCCCCAGACCACAGGAGCCTCTAGACAACCCGGTCCTGCTCCAGCTCGGCACCGGTGTGGACGAGCCGTGCCTGCGTGCCGACGCCGCGCGCAACCGCGCCCGGCTGCTGGACGCCGCCGCCCGCCTGGTGGCGGAGCACGGCGCGGCCGGCGTCACGATGGAGGCGGTCGCCGCGGCCGCCCAGGTGGGCAAGGGGACGGTCTTCCGCCGCTTCGGCGACCGTACGGGTCTGCTGCGGGCGCTGCTGGACCACTCCGAGAAGAAGTTCCAGGCCGCCCTCCTCGGTGGGCCGCCCCCGCTCGGCCCCGGCGCCCCGCCTGTAGAGCGGCTGCGCGCGTTCGGCTGCGCCGCCCTGCGCCGAACCGCCGGCGAACTGGAGCTGCAACTGGCGGCGGAACCCGTTCCCGACCGCCGTTACCTGGTGCCGGCCCGCCGGGTCCAGTACGCCCACGTGGCCATGCTGCTGCGGCAGGCGGTGCCGGACGGGGACAGCGAACTGCTCGCGCACTCCCTGATGGGGTACCTCGACCCGGTCCTCGTCCACCACCTGACCCGGCAGTGCCAGGTCCCCATGGAGCGGCTGCAGGCCGGCTGGCGGGACCTGGTCGCGCGCGTGACCTGCACGGAGACGCCCCGGCAGGACACCTGAGGACCCGCGGGTGTGGGCGGGGCGGCAGGCCCCGCGGCGTCTCCCGCTCGCCCCGCCCCGAGCGCTCCTGACGGCTTCTGCCAGGATGCGGTACGTCATGGTGCAGATACCGGAACCGCCCGTGCCCTCGCCGCCCACGAGCGCCGACGTGGCGCGCCTGGCCGGAGTCTCCCGCGCGACCGTCTCCTACGTCCTGAACAACAGCAGCGCCGTAAGGATCAGCGAACCGACGCGCCGCCGGGTCCACGAGGCCGCCAGGGAACTCGGGTACGTGCCCCACGCCGCCGCCCGCAGCCTGCGCGCCGGACACAGCCGCATGGTGCTGATGCCCGCGCCGACCACTCCGGCCGGACCCCTCTACAGCAGGTTCATCGACGAGCTCCAGTGGGCGCTCGGCCGCCTCGACTACACCGTCGTGCAGCACGGCACCCTCGGCCCGCACGGCGACGAGGCCGCCCGGGCCTGGGCCGAGCTGAGACCGGCCGCCGTGCTGGTGCCCGGCTCCGGCCTCGGCCCTGAGGGCGTCGCGGTGCTCAGACGTGCCGGCGCCCGCGCCGTGGTCACGCTCGGCACCGAGTCCGTCGAGGGCGCCCACGCCCTGCTCATGGACCACGAGGCCGTCGGCCACTGCGCGGGCGTCCACCTGCACGCCCGCGGCCGGCGCCGGATCGGTGTGGTCGTGCCCGAGGAACGTGGGCTGGAGGTATTCTCCCGGCCCCGCCTGGCCGGCGTGCGGCGCGCCCTCGACGGCACCGACGGCACCGTGACCGAGCTGCCGCTGGCCTACCAGGAGCAGTCCGCCGCCCGGCTGGCCGCCCGCTGGCGGGGGCTCGGCCTCGACGCGGTCTTCGCCTTCAACGACGAGTACGCCATGCTCCTGATGCGCGCCCTGCAGGACGAGGGCGTCCGCATCCCCGAGGACGCGGCCGTCGTCGGCGCCGACGACCTGTTGCTCGGCCGCCTGCTGCGGCCGCGGCTGAGCACCGTCCACATCGAGCTGCCCTCCGGCCGAGACCTCGCCGAACTGGTCGACCGCGCCGTACGCGACCCGGCCACCCCGCCCCAGAGACGCAGGGTGCTGGGCGCGACGGTCGTGGCGCGCGAGTCCAGCTGACGCCGTACGGCCGCTACTCGCCGTCCTGCTCCGTCTGCGCCTGCTGCGCGGCGACCGCCTTGCGGACCTCGTCCATGTCCAGATTCCGGGCCTGGCCGATCACGTCCGTCAGGGCGGCCTCCGGCAGCGCGCCGGGCTGTGCGAACACGGCCACCTGGTCGCGGACGATCATCAGTGTGGGAATGGACTGGATCCCGAAGGCCGCCGCCAGCTCCGGCTGCGCCTCGGTGTCGACCTTGCCGAACACCAGGTCCGGGTTCTCCTCGGCCGCCTTCTCGTAGACGGGGGCGAACTGACGGCACGGCCCGCACCACGACGCCCAGAAGTCGATGAGAACGAACTCGTTCTCCGTGACCGTCTGGTCGAAGTTCTCCTTGGTGAGCTCCACGGTGCTGCTCATGACCTGTTCTCTCTTCCTGGTGTGGGGTGAAGCCGTCGGCACAACACGGCCGACCCTACGGGTATTCCGCGCCCCTACCCGTGTGGCCCGCACGCACACCACCCACCAGACTGACCCCATGACGGAAACGGAATCCATCGCGTACGACGTCGTGGTGCTCGGTGCCGGGCCCGTGGGGGAGAACGTGGCCGACCGCACCCGCGCGGCCGGTCTGTCCACCGCGGTCGTGGAGAGCGAGCTGGTCGGCGGCGAGTGCTCGTACTGGGCCTGCATGCCCAGCAAGGCCCTGCTGCGCCCGGTCATCGCGCGGGCCGACGCCCGCCGCCTGCCGGGCCTGAGCCAGGCGGTGCGGGGTCCCCTCGACACGGCCGCGGTCCTCGCCCGCCGGGACGAGTACGCCTCCCACTGGCACGACGACGGCCAGGTCGCTTGGCTGGACGGCATCGGCGCCGACCTCCACCGGGGGCACGGACGCCTCGACGGCCCCCGCACGGTCACGGTCACCGGCCCCGACGGCGCGCGCACGGTGCTGACCGCCCGGCACGCCGTCGCCGTGTGCACCGGCAGCCGCGCCCGGCTGCCCGGGCTTGCGGGCCTCGAGGGCGTCGAGCCGTGGACGAGCCGCGAGGCCACCAGCGCCAAGGCGGCACCGGGCCGGCTGATCGTCGTGGGCGGCGGCGTGGTCGCCACCGAGATGGCCACCGTCTGGCAGGCCCTCGGCTCGCGGGTCACCCTCCTGGTGCGGGGCAAGGGGCTGCTGTCCCGCATGGAGCCCTTCGCCGGCGAACTGGTGGCCGAGGCGCTCACCGCGGCCGGCGCCGAGGTGCGCACCGGCACGTCGGTGGAGTCGGTGAGCCGGGAGAACGGCACCGTGGTGGCCGTCACCGGCGCCGGAGACCGCATCGAGGCCGACGAGATCCTCTTCGCCACCGGGCGCGCCCCGCGCACCGACGACATCGGCCTGGACACCGTCGGCCTCGAACCGGGCTCCTGGCTGTCCGTCGACGACACCCTCCGGGTCCCCGGCAGCGACTGGCTGTACGCCGTCGGAGACGTCAACCACCGCGCCCTTCTCACCCACCAGGGCAAGTACCAGGCCCGGATCGCGGGCGCCGCCATCGCCGCCCGCGCCGCGGGCGTGCCCGTCCTGGAGACGGACCCGTGGGGCGCCCACGCCGCCACCGCCGACCACCGGGCCGTCCCGCAGGTCGTCTTCACCGATCCGGAGGCGGCGGCCGTGGGCCTTTCGCTGGCCGAGGCGGAACGGGCCGGGCACCGCGTCCGCGCCGTCGACGTGGACCTCTCGTCGGTCGCCGGAGCGAGCCTGTACGGCGAGGGCTACCGCGGCCGGGCCCGCATGGTCGTCGACCTCGACACGGAGATCCTGCGCGGCCTCACCCTCGTCGGCCCCGGCGTCGGCGAACTGATCCACTCGGCGTCCGTCGCCGTCGCCGGGGAGGTCCCCGTCGACCGCCTGTGGCACGCGGTTCCGTCGTACCCGACCATCAGCGAGGTGTGGCTGCGGCTGCTGGAGGCGTATCGGGGCTGAGGCGTACGGAGGTCGAGCTGTACCGGGCTGCGGCGTACGGGAGTTGAGCCGTACCGGGGCCTACGGGTGCTGCGGCAGCTCGAAGCCGAGGGCCCGCGCGGCCTCCTCGGGGGTCGGCTGGGCCCAGTGCCGCGCCATCGCCTCGTTCGAGGAGAGCGAGCGCGGTTCGGCCCGGTCGAGATAGAGGACGCCGTCGAGATGGTCCGTCTCGTGCTGCACGATGCGCGCGGGCCATCCGGCGAACACCTCGTCCACCGCCTGCCCGTGCTCGTCCCGGGCCCGCAGCCGCACCTCCGCGTGCCGGGCCACCACCGCCTGCCAGCCCGGCACGCTCAGACACCCCTCGAAGAACGCGGCCCGGGCCGCGCCGACCGGCTCGTACGACGGATTGACCAGCACCCGGAACGGCTGCGGCACCCGCCCCCGCGCCCGCCGCACCTCCTCCGGCACCGGTGCGGGGTCCTCCACGACCGCGATCCGCAGCGGCACACCGACCTGCGGAGCGGCCAGGCCCACCCCCGGCGCCGCGCGCATGGTGACGCGCAGCGCCTCCACGAACCGGGCCAGCAACGCGGGATCCAACTGGCCGTCGAACGGCACGGTGCCGCGCCGCAGCACCGGATCACCGGCCGCGACGACTGGCAACGGGCCGCCGACGGCGAGGAGTTCCTCGACCCGCTCGGCAAGGGGCGTACGCCCATGGGGAGATGCCATCGGGCCAGCATGACACGGGGGCCCGCCCGGGGCGTGCGAACGGGCCACCGCGGTGAAGCGGCGCGGTCCGGCACGCCCACGCCGGAGGAGGACGCGGACTCACCCGTCGCCGAAGTCGCCCGCGAGCGCCGCGGCGACGCGCAGGTGCGTCCGGGCCTCGTCGTGACGTCCCTGGCGCTGGAGGGTGCGGCCCAGCATCAGGCGGGCGTAGTGCTCCACGGGGTCATGCTCGACGATGAGACGCAACTCGTTCTCGGCGCGGCGCAGTTGGGCCGAGTGGTAGTAGGCCCGGGCCAGCAGCAGCCGGGGCCCGGTCTGCTCCGGTACCTCCTCGACCAGCCCGCCCAGCACACGCGCCGCCGCCGCGTAGTCCCGTGCCGCGTAGAAGAACTGCGCGCGCTCCCAGCGCTCCGCGGGCGTTCCGTGGCCGAAGTACGTCGTGTCCACTCGTGACCTCCTTCGGACGCGGCAACGGAAGCAGGTGATTGAATATTCCACGATTAGGGCGGCCCGCGCGCGGGCGGGGCGGCACGCTGACGGAACGGCTCGGGCGGGGCTAGGTTGGGCGGCATGAGCAACCTTGATCGCGAGGCGGTGCCCGCCATGTGCGGCGGCCGTGGTTTCGTGGTGGCGGAGCCGGTGCGCGAGCTCCTCAGTCCACGGCGCGTCAGGCTCGGCGAGTCCACCGAGGTCCGGCGGCTGCTGCCGAACCTGGGCCGCCGGATGGTGGGCGCCTGGTGCTTCGTCGATCACTACGGCCCCGACGACATCGCCGACGAACCCGGTATGCAGGTGCCCCCGCACCCGCACATGGGCCTGCAGACGGTGAGCTGGCTGCACGAGGGCGAGGTGCTGCACCGGGACTCGACCGGCAGCAAGCAGCTGATCCGCCCCGGCGAGCTGGGCCTGATGACCTCCGGCCGGGCGATCAGCCACTCGGAGGAGAGCCCGAGGTCGCACGCGCGCTTCCTGCACGGCGCCCAGCTCTGGGTCGCCCTGCCCGACAGCCACCGCGGCACCGACCCGCGCTTCGAGCACCACGCCGACCTGCCGACCGTCACGGCGCCGGGCCTGAAGGCCACGCTGATCCTCGGCACACTCGACGGCGCGGCCTCGCCCGGCACCACGTACACGCCGATCGTCGGCGCCGACCTGGACCTCGCGCGCGGCACGGACGTACACCTGCCGCTGGAGCCCGGCTTCGAGTACGCCGTGCTGGCCATGTCGGGCGAGGCCCACGTCGACGGTGTGCCGGTCCTTCCCGGCTCCATGCTCTACCTCGGCTGCGGCCGCACGGAACTCCCCCTGCGCGCCGAGTCCGACGCCGGGCTGATGCTCCTGGGCGGTGAGCCGTTCGAGGAGGAGCTGATCATGTTCTGGAACTTCATCGGCCGCACCCAGCAGGAGATCGAGCAGGCCCGCGCGGACTGGACGACGGGCACCCGCTTCGGCGAGGTGAAGGGCTACGAGGGGGCCCCGCTGCCGGCCCCCGCGCTGCCACCCGTGCCGCTGAAGCCGCGCGGACGGGTGCGCTGACCCGGGGCGCCGACTCACGGGGGCGCCGGCTCACGGGGCGCCGACGCACGAGGACGTGCTGCATGGGCGCGCCCGCTCGCGCGGGTGCGCCGACCAGCCGGGTGCGCCGACCCGGCGCGGAGCGAGGGCGTCACTCCTCGATCAGCGCGACCGTGCCGAGTCCGGCGTGGCGCAGGGTCCGCTGGGCGGTGCGTCGCGCGCCCCGGACGGTGAGCCGCGCGATCGCGGGCCGTTGCGTGGCCGCGCGCAGCAGGGCGTAGGCGCACGCCAGATCGAGTCTGTTGACGCCGCTCAGGTCCACCACCCATTCGTCCGCCCGGCGCATCAGCGGATCGTCGAGCCGTTCCTCGAACTCGCGCACGGTTCCGAGGTCGAGGTCCCCGGCCAGGGCCAGCTCGGCCCGGCGGCCACCGGCCGTCGCGGCGGCCACGGCGGACAGGTGCGGGGCGTGAGGGTGTGATGCGGATGTCATGGCGACCTCCTCCGCCACCCGTTCGGCTGAAGCGGTACCCCCATTGTCGCTCTGTCGCCGATCCGTGGCCTGCGCCGGGCGCGGGAGTGCCGGAGAGCCCGGGGCGCGGGAGGCACATGTTGCTGCCCCGGTGCCGTCGGCGCAGGCTGGGAGGGCAGGACAGCGCTGCGTCACCGTTCCGTTACGCTTCCCTACGTCTAGGGGGCCGCATGGCCGTCGAAATCAGGCCTCTCATCAAGCCGTCCCGGCTCAAGAGCCGTGGAGGTCTCTGGGGCGAGTGTCTGGCAGAGTTCCTGGGAACCTTCGTCCTCATCGCGTTCGGCTGCGGCGTGGTCGCCATGGCGGTCGCGGCACTGCCCGGGTCGGGACGTACCGAGGGCCCCACCACCTTCTTCATCAGCGCCGGCGACTGGCTGCTGATCACCTGGGGATGGGGGATGGCCGTGGTCTTCGGCGTGTACGTGGCCGGAGGCGTCAGCGGGGCCCACATCAACCCGGCGGTGACGCTCGCGTTCGCCGTCCGGCGCCGCTTCCCCTGGATCAAGGTTGTCCCGTACTGGATCTCCCAGCTCGCCGGAGCCTTCACCGGCGCGGCCCTCGTCTACGGCGTCTACCACAACGCGATCGGCGCCTTCGACCAGGCGATGCCGGGACCGAAGACGAACGGGCACACCCTCGCGTCCTTCTCCATCTTCGGGACGTTCCCCGCGCCGTACTTCCACGGGGGCAACTGGGGTCCACTGATCGACCAGATCGTCGGTACCGCGTTGCTGGTCATGCTGGTCGTGGCGATCATCGACCTGCGCAACACCGGAGTGAAGGCCAACCTCGGGCCGCTGCTGGTCGGGTTCGCCGTCGCCGCCATCGGCATGTCCTACGGGGCGAACGCCGGGTACGCCATCAACCCGGCCCGTGACTTCGGCCCGCGGCTGTTCACCTGGGTCGCCGGATGGCAGGACCTCGCGCTCCCCGGCACCCTGTCCGGGGCGTTCAGCAACTACTTCTGGATCCCGATCGTCGGCCCGCTCGTCGGCGGCGTGATCGGCGTGCTGGTCTACGACCTGTTCATCGGCGACATCCTGCACCTCCGCGCCCAGCAGGGCGAAGGCCCCGAGGTCGGCCGGGCCCGGCCCGTGACCGAGGCGGACGAGGAGTAACCGCGGCCTCTGCCCGGCAGCGGGTGAGGGGGACACCGGACACCGGCCCCTCGACCACCGGCCACCGCGGACAACCACACAGACGTACGGTCCCAGAGCCGTCCGGCAGCGCGACACCAGGCCCGCCGGGCGGCTTTCGCATGTCCGGGGGACGTGGGGATTCCGGGACGAAGCGGGCCGCCGGGGAGCCGTGTCCGCGTCACTACTAATCTACTTAGAAAATTCTGCTCTTTGAGTACATGACAACAGCTTCGGTGAGCGCCTAACCTACCTGCAATTCGAGGCACTCGAATCGACTGGAGCCCCACCGGCATGCCTGCTCAACAGGCAGCTTTTTCATGCCGTCCAGTCCGCACGGTCCGTCACCAACGCACCATCTGCACGGTAGTTCGCGACCCTGGCTGTGGCGTCGACACGAAGGGGCTCTTCCGGGGTCGCGTGTGGCTTTCATCCCCAACCACTGAGGAGACCCCTCGTGCGTATGAAGCTGCTCGTCGCCCTCACCGCGGCGGCCGCCGCCACCATGACCTTGAGCACCTCCGCCCAGGCCAGCCACTCGTGGGGCGGCTATCACTGGGCCCGCACCGCGAACCCGTTCACGGTCAAGCTCGGCGACAACCTCACCTCCAACTGGAAGAGCTACCTGGGCACCGCGTCGTCCGACTGGTCGAAGTCGACCGTGCTGGACACCACCGTGGTCGCCGGCCAGTCCTCCGCCAAGCGCTGCGCCGCCACCAGCGGGCGGGTCGAGGTGTGCAACAGCACCTACGGCAACAACGGCTGGCTCGGCATCGCCTCGATATCCGTAACCGGCGGCACCCACATCACCTCGGCCACGGTGAAGCTGAACGATACGTACTTCAACACGGCGACGTACAACACGCCCTCGTGGAGAACGATGGTGACGTGCCAGGAGGTCGGGCACACCTTCGGCCTGGACCACCAGGACGAGGTCTTCGACAACCCCAACCTCGGTACGTGCATGGACTACACGAACACCCCCGACGGCCCGCCCAGCAACCTCCACCCCAACCAGCACGACTACGACGAACTGGCCACGATCTACAGCCACCTGGACTCGACGAGCACCGTCGACCAGACCGCGGCGGTGCCGCAGGTCACCAACGACAGGTCGAGTTGGGGCACGCGCGTGTCCCACGCCGCCCACGGTGACACCTACGTGCGCGACTTCGGCAACGGCAAGTCGGTGGTCACCTTCGTGATCTGGGCGCGCTGACGCCCCGACCGCCGCGTGACGCGGGCGGGGGTGGCCGGTGCCATCGGCCACCCCCGTCTCCGGCGCTCACGCCGGATTCGCCGGGTTCGCCGAACGGATCCCGTCCGGCGAACCGGAGGCGTTACGCTCGGCGCGTCGAACGGTCAGGAGGCGGAGCGACGCATGATCACGGCCGTGGCGCTGGCCGCGTACGCGGCTCTGGCCGGGGCCGCGGCGCCGCCTCTGCTGGCCCGGGCGCGATGGCCCCACGCCGCCCCCGTCGCCGCCGTTCTCGCCTGGCTGGCCCTGGTGACGACGTTCGTCATCGCCGCCGCGCTGTCCGTGCACCACCTCGTGGCCGTCGAGCGGCACCCGCACGACGGGCTCATGGGACTGTTCACCGTCTGCCTGCTGGAGGACCACCCGTCCGCCGTTCCGGGCCCGTCCACGCCGGGTGACGTCCTGGCGGTCGCGGCCCCGGTCGTGGTCGTCCTGCTGCCGCTGCCCTGGCTGGCCCGGGGCGTGTGGCGCGCTCGGCGGGCCCGCGCCCGGCAGTTGGACACGCTCACCCTCGTCGGCCGGACGGTGCCCGCGTACGGCGTCACCGTCGTCGATCACGTCGTCCCGGCCGTGTACTGCCTGTCGGGGCGCCGTTCCCGCGTGGTGGTGACGCGGGGCGCGCTGGACGTCCTGTCCGACGCACAGCTGCGGGCCGTGGTGGAGCACGAGCGAGCTCACCTCATGGGCCGGCACCATCTGCTCCACGTGCTCGTCGACGCGTTCTCCCGGGCCTTCCGCGGCCTGCCCCTGGCCCGGCTGGTCCGGGAGCAGACGTTCCTCCTCCTGGAGATGATCGCGGACGACCGCGCGCTGCGCTTCCACTCCCGGGACGTGCTGGCCACCGCGATGTGCGAGGTGGCGGCCGGACAGACGCCCCGGGCGGCTCTGGGGGCGGGCGGATCGGGGGTCCTCGTCCGCCTGCGCCGCGTCCTCGAGCCGCAGCCGCGCCCGCCCCGTACGGCATGGCTGTGCATCGTGGCGGCGACGCTCGCGGCGCCCTCGCTGCCGCTGCTGGCGGCGTGCGGGCCCTGACTCCCGCCCCTTGAGCCGTTGCCTCTGAACCCTGAATCTCTGAGGCCGATCGCTGCCGGCGGCCGGCCCGGTGGCTCACGCGGGCCCGGCGGCAGGCGCCCGCGGCCCCCGCGGCCCACGGCGCCCGCGGTCACGGCGTCCGCCGACGCGAGGCGCCCGGCCGGAGGACCGGGGGCCTTCTTCCGCGTGGCGGAACGCTCTGGGCCGCAGGGCAGAACCCGGCGAGGTTACTTGAAGGACCGCAGCCGCAGGCTGTTGGTGACGACGAAGACCGAGGAGAAGGCCATCGCCGCCCCCGCGATCATCGGGTTGAGCATGCCGAAGGCGGCCAGCGGCAGGGCGGCCACGTTGTAGCCGAAGGCCCAGAAGAGGTTGCCCTTGATGGTGGCCAGCGTCCTGCGGGACAGCCGGATCGCGTCCGCCGCCACCAGCAGGTCGCCCCGTACCAGCGTCAGGTCGCCGGCCTCGATCGCCGCGTCCGTGCCGGTGCCCATGGCCAGGCCCAGGTCGGCGGTGGCGAGCGCGGCCGCGTCGTTGACGCCGTCGCCGACCATCGCGACCGTACGGCCCTGAGCCTGAAGCCGCTTGACCACGTCCACCTTGTCCTGGGGCAGGACCTCGGCGATCACCTCGTCGATGCCCACCGAGCGGGCGACCGACTCGGCGACCACCTGGTTGTCCCCGGTGAGGAGCACGGGCCGCAGGCCCAGCCGCCGCAGTTCCGCCACGGCCCGCGCGCTCGTCTCCTTGACCGCGTCGGCCACCGCGAGCACACCGCGGGCCTCGCCGTCCCAGGCCACCGCGACCGCCGTCCGGCCCTCGGCCTCCGCGGCGGCCTTGGCCGCGGCGAGGTCCCGGGGCAGCCGGATGGCCCACTCCTGCAGAAGCTTCTCCCGTCCGACGAGTACGGCGTGGCCCTCGACGACGCCCTGCACGCCGAGCCCGGCGACGTTCTCGAAGCTCTCCGGGACCGGCAGGGCGCCGGCCCGCTCGCCGGCCCCCACCGCGATCGCCTGGGCGATCGGATGCTCCGAGGCGTGTTCCAGCGCCCCCGCGAGCCGCAGCAGTTCCCGCTCGTCGACGCCCTCGGCGGCGACCACGTCCTGGAGGGCCATCCGGCCGGTGGTCACGGTGCCGGTCTTGTCCAGCACCACCGTGTCGACCTTGCGGGTGGACTCCAGCACCTCCGGGCCCTTGATGAGAATGCCGAGCTGGGCCCCGCGGCCCGTGCCGACCATCAGGGCGGTCGGCGTGGCCAGTCCGAGCGCGCACGGGCAGGCGATGATGAGGACGGCCACGGCCGCGGTGAAGGCGGCGGCCGCGTCTCCGGTGACGAGCAGCCAGGTCAGCAGCGTGCCCAGGGCGATGAGGATGACCACCGGCACGAAGACCGCGGAGATCCGGTCGGCCAGGCGCTGCACCTCGGCCTTGCCGTTCTGCGCGTCCTCCACCAGCCTGGCCATCCGGGCGAGCTGGGTATCCGCGCCGACCCGCGTCGCCTCCACGACCAGGCGCCCCCCGGCGTTCACGGTCGCGCCGGTCACCGCGTCGCCCACGGTCACGTCCACCGGCACGGACTCGCCGGTCAGCATGGAGGCGTCCACCGCCGAGGAGCCCTCGACGACGGTCCCGTCCGTCGCGACCGTCTCGCCGGGCCTGACGACGAAGCGGTCGCCGACCGCCAGCTCCGCCACGGGAACGCGTACTTCCGCACCACCCCGCAGTACCGAGACGTCCTTGGCACCCAGTTCGAGCAGGGCGCGCAGGGCGGCGCCCGCCTTGCGCTTGGACCGCGCCTCCAGATAGCGCCCGGCCAGGATGAAGGCGGTCACCCCCGCGGCTGCCTCCAGATAGATGGAGGACGAGCCGTCGGTGCGGGAGACGGTGAACTCGAAGCTGTGCCGCATCCCCGGCATGCCGGCGTGCCCGAAGAACAGCGCCCACAGCGACCAGCCGAACGCGGCGAGGGTGCCGATGGAGACCAGCGTGTCCATGGTGGCGGCGCCGTGCCGGGCGTTGGTGAACGCGGCCCGGTGGAACGGCAGGGCACCCCAGACGACGACCGGCGCGGCCAGCGTCAGGGACAGCCACTGCCAGTTGTCGAACTGCAGCGCCGGCACCATCGCCAGGAGGACGACGGGGACGGAGAGCGTCAGGGACACCAGCAGCCGCTGCCGCAGGGAGAGCAGCTCGCCGTCCGCCGCCGGGGCCTCCTCGCCCGTGTCCTCGGCCCTCGGGGCCGGGGGCGGGGGCGGGGGCTCCTCGGCGGTGTATCCGGTCTTCACCACCGTGGCGACGAGGTCGGCGACCTCGACGCCCGCCGGGTACGAGACCTTCGCCTTCTCGGTGGCGAAGTTGACCGTCGCCGTGACGCCGTCCATGCGGTTGAGCTTCTTCTCGACGCGTGCCGCGCACGAGGCGCACGTCATGCCGCCGATGGAGAGCTCGACCTCGGACAAGGCCGCGGGTGTCGTGCCGGCGGACGTCTTCTCGGTTGTCGTGCTGGTCATACGTATCTCCTGAGGGAGGCCGGGACGCACAGCGTCCGTATCAGCGGAGCGATGCGTCCCGGCGCGGGGGAGCGGCTGCGCGGGCCGCCGGGGCGGGGCCCGGCGGGGTCAGGCCCGGCCGACGAGCTCGTAGCCGGCCTCGTCGACGGCGGCGCGTACGGCGGCCTCGTCGAGCGGCGCGGCCGAGGTGACCGTGACCTCGCCGGTCGCGGCGACGGCCTTGACCGCGGTGACGCCGTCCAGGGCTGATATCTCCTCGGAGACGGCGCCCTCGCAGTGGCCGCAGGTCATGCCGGAGACCTTGTAGACGGTGGTGACGCCGCTGCCCTGGACCTCGGCCGCGGCACCCGAGGCGCAGGAGCCGCCGGAGCCGCCGCAGCAGGAGCTGGAGTTCGTCTGTTCGGTCGTCATGGTTACTTCCTCGGGGTCGGACGTGCGGGGTCGATCGTAGGACGGGGGTGGTGCGAACCCGTCCCGACATCGTCGAACAGTATACCCCCCTGGGGTATTTAGTCACGCGTGCTGCGGACTGCACCCGCTGGGCCGGGTGGCCCTGCGGGCAGGACGGAGGGCCCCTACTGCCCACGGGCGGCGGCGGCGACAGTGGAGGGCACAGCGCTCGCGTTTCCGCCGACCGGTGGGAGGAGAGGTGAGCGACCGTGCTCCAGAGCGTGGACGTGGGACGACGGGGCCTGGACGCCTACCGCGCGTGCGCGGGCGAGGCGGTCGTCGACGAGTTGCGGTGCCTCGCCGCTCCCCTGGACGGCGTACGGGTGCTCCATGCGAACGCCACCGCCTACGGGGGCGGGGTGGCGGAGATCCTGCGCTCCGAGGTGCCCCTGCCGCGTGACCTCGGGGTGGTCGCCGAGTGGCGGACCATCACGGCGGAGCAGGTCAACGCCTTCCAGCGGCATGCCGACGTGGTGATCCAGAAACCGCTGCGGGAAGGCTTCGGCCTGGTCGTCTCCGAAGCCACCTGGAAGGGCATCCCCGTCGTCGCGGGGCGGGCCGGCGGCATTCCGCTGCAGCTGCCCGACGGGGTGGGCGGCCACCTGGTGGACACCACCGGCGAGTGCGCCGAGGCCGTTCCGGGACTTCTCGCCGACCCCGCGGCCGCCGTCCGGCTCGCCGCCGCCGGGCGTGGCCTCGTGCACGAGAGGTTCCTGCTGCCCCGACTGACCGGCGACGAGCTCCGCCTGATCACCAGCCTCCTCGGGCACGCCCCCGCCGCACCCACCGTGCCGGCGGCCGCGGGCACGGCGGGCGAGGACCGGGATCCGGTCCGCGGGATGCGCATCGACGGCGCCGGCGTCCGTCCCTCCCGATACCGGGGCAGGGAGTTCCGGTTGTGCTCCGCCTCCTGCGCGCGCCAGTTCGCCGCCGACCCGGAGCTGTTCCGGCGCGCGGTGGCCCGGGCCCGTCGCGTCGCCTCCCCGGGCACCTGAGCGGGGGAGGACGCCCGTGTCCGAGCTGCGGCGCGATCCGCTCACCCACGACTGGGTGGCCATCGCGCCCGCCCGCGGCGGACGCCCCCACAGGATGCCCGGACCCGGGGGCCCGTCCCCGCACCGGCCCCCGCCCGCCGACCCGGACTGCCCCTTCTGTCCGGGCCGGGAGGACGCCACTCCGCCCGAGGTCTGGCGCCTTCCCGCCCCGACGGGCGCCGCGCCCTCGAACTGGCGCCTGCGGGTCGTGCCCAACCGCTACCCCGTACTGACGCCCGCCGACCGCCCGGCCCGCCACCACAGGGCCGGCCTGTGCCTCTCGGTGGAGGGTGTCGGCAGCCACGAGGTCGTCATCGAGTCACGCGCCCACGACTGGGACCTGCCCGACGGCGACGACGCCGCCGTCGCCGACGTCCTGCGTGCCTACCGCGCCCGCTGCCGGGCGCTGCGCGACCGACGCCCCGGGATCGTGCTGCCCTTCCGGAACCACGGAGCCGGGGCCGGCACCTCGCTGCCCCACCCCCACTCGCAGATCGTCGCCACACCCATCGTCCCGACCCGCTTCCGCCGGCTGTTCGACATCGCCCGTGGCTACTACGACGATCACGGCCGGTGCCTCCACGTCGACCACACCGCAGCCGAACTCGCCGGCGGGGAGCGCGTCGTCGCGACCACCGACCACGTCGTGGCGCTCGCCCCTTACGCGGCCCGCACCCCGTACGAGACGCTGATCCTTCCCCGCCACCACGAGGCGTCCTTCGGCGACGCCTCCGACGTGTGCCTGGACCGGACCGCCTCCCTCTTGCGCCGCGTCCTCACCGCGCTGCGCGACCTGCTCGGCGACATCCCGTACAACTACGCACTGATCAACGCCCCCAACGGAGAAGAGGGCACCGGCTGCTTCGCCTGGCACCTCCGGATCGCGCCCCGCCTGGCCGAACCCGCCGGCTTCGAACTCGGCACGGACATCGCCGTCAACCCGCTGCCGCCCGAGGAGGGTGCCGCGCAACTGCGCGGCACCCTTCGTCCCGGGGCGGGCCCGGGGCGGCCGTGACCGTGGCGGGCGCGCGTGACGCGCGCCCGCAGGCGTGTGCGCGGACTCCGGGTGCGCCTGCAACTCGCCGAGCGTGCCGAGTGACGACGCTCTGTCGCAGCCGCAGATGCGAGTGGCCGCGATACCCCGTACGGGTATAGTGGCCACAGTTCTGTCCGACGAGCCGGGCGCGGGAAGAGATGGCGAGCACCACAGGTCGGTGGGGTGAGGCGTCGAACGGCGCCGTCCGCTGTGTCTGGGGTGCCGTCGTCGCGCTGCTCGCCGCCTTCGCCGTGCTCGTCCACCATGACGCCGCCGGTCCCATGGCCGTTCCGGGGGCACCGGCGGTCGTGAGCGCGATGCCGGGCACGAGTGCCGTGCGTGACATGAGCGCCGTGCACGGCATGGATGCGATGCCCGGCATGGGTCACGCGTCCCCGGCCACCGGAACGAGGACCACGACGGTCACCGGAGCGACCAAGGCCCTCGGCGCCGCCGACCTGCCGGCGGGCAGCGGCGACAACACCTGTTCGAGCGCGGCCACGGGGCACTGCTCCGCCGCGAGCCTCGGCAGCGTGCGGTTCGTGTCGCCGCCCGCCGAACCCCGCGCCGGCCCGGCGGACGCCGTCCACGGCGTCCGCGCGGCGCACTCTTCCCTCGGAGTGGCGCACTGCGCCCCGCCCGACCTCTCCCTCCTCTCCCGGCTGCTCATCTAGGCCGCGCCCCGGGCGTCACCCTCGCGCAACCGTCCGGGAGCGAGGTGTGCCCGCCCACGGCCCGACCGACGGAGCACATCGAGAAGAGGACTCATCATGAACAGCATCAACCGCCGATCCCTCCTCCTGGCAGGGCTCGGCGCCGCGGGCGCGGGCGCGCTCGCGGCGTGCAGCACCGACACCGGCGCCTCCGGCACGTCCGGCCACGCCGGCCTGGTCGGGCCCGGCAGCGAGGTGGTCGCCGCCACGGACAAGGAGCGCAGGCGCACCGGCCGGGTGCAGAAGGTCACGCTGACCGCGGCGCCCGCCACGCTCGACCTCGGGGGCGGCGTCAGGGCGAAGAGCTGGGCCTTCGGCGGCCGGACCCCGGGCCGGGAACTGCGGCTGTCCGCGGGCGACACGCTCGCCGCCGAACTCTCCAACCAGCTCCCGGGCAGGGCCACGACCTCCGTCCACTGGCACGGCATCGCCCTGCGCGCGGACATGGACGGCGTCCCCCCGGCGACGCAGGCCGCCGTCCGGGCGGGCAGCAACTTCACCTACCGCTTCATCGCGGACACGCCCGGCACCTACTTCTTCCACCCCCACGTCGGCGTCCAGCTCGACCGCGGCCTCTACGCCCCGCTGATCGTCGAGGACCCCCACGAGCCGCTCCAGTACGACGACGAGTGGGTGGTCGTCCTCGACGACTGGGTCGACGGCGTGACCGGCACCCCCGACGAGGTCTTCGCGGAACTCAGGCAGGGCATGGGCGGCATGGACGGTATGGCCGGCATGGACATGGGATCGGGCTCCGGTTCCGGCTCGGGCGGCTCCTCCTCCGGCGACGACATGGGTGGCATGGAAGACATGGGCGGGATGGACATGAGCGGCGGGCGCACGGACGGGATGAGCGCGTCCCCGTCCGCCTCCAGTGGCGGCATGTCCATGAGGTTCATGCTCATGGGCGCGCGGAGTCCGCTGCTCGGCGGCGACGCCGGTGACGTCACGTACCCGTACCACCTGGTCAACGGCCGCGTCCCGGCCGACCCCGAGGTGTACCGGGCCAAGCCCGGCTCCCGGGCAAGGATCCGGATCATCAACGCCGCGAGCGACACGGCGTACCGGGTGGCGCTCGGCGGCCACAGGATGACCGTCACCCACACGGACGGCTTCCCGGTCCGGCCCGGCGAGACCGACGCGCTGCTGATCGGTATGGGGGAGCGCTACGACGTCACGGTGACCCTCGGCGACGGCGTCTTCCCGCTGGTCGCGCTGGCCGAGGGCAAGAACGCCATTGGCATGGCCCTGGTCCGCACCGGATCCGGCGGTGCGCCCGGGCCCACCGTCGTCCGTCCCAGCTGCGCGGCATGGTCATGACCGCGGACCGGCTGAAGCCGGCGGACGACGTCCGGCTCCCGGGGAAGAGGACCGACCGGGTGCACCGCGTCGAACTGACCGGGGGGATGGCCAAGTACGACTGGGGCATCAACGGCAAGCGGTTCGACGTGAACGACCCGACCGCGCACCCGATCCTCGTCGAAAAGGGCCAGCGGGTCCGGCTGGACTTCGTCAACCGGACCACCATGTGGCACCCGATGCACCTGCACGGCCACACCTACCAGCTCGGCACCGGCGGCCCGCGCAAGGACACCACCATCGTGCTGCCGAAGCGGACGGTGTCCGTCTACTTGGACGCGGACAATCCCGGCCAGTGGATGCTGCACTGCCACAACGCGTACCACGGGGAGTCCGGGATGATGGCGCTGATGGCGTACCGGGCCTGACGGGGACGGGGACGGGGCCGGCAGAGGGGGAGCGCGGCAGACCGCCCGCTCCCCCCGAACCGTCCGTGCGGACAGGCGCGTTCACACCTCGGAGCCGGAGCCGGAGCCGGAGCCGGAGCCGGAGCCGGAGCCGGAGCCGGAGCCGGAGCCGGAGCCGGAGTCGGAGCCGGGATCCCTCCCCACGGCACGCAGGGCCTTGCGCAGCGCGCCGCGCTCGGCGGCGGTCATGTGGCCGACGAAGTGGGCGAGCGCCACGGGCCGGTCCTCGCTGGCGTCGAGGGCGTCCTCCATGAGGGCGGCGGAGTACTCCTCCCGGGTGCGGACCGGCTCGTACAGCCAGGCGCGCCCGTCCTTCTCCTCGCGCACCAGCCAGCCCTTGGAATGGAGGATGTTGGCGACGGTCATCACCGTGGTGTACGCGACGGGCCGGCTCCGGTTGATGTCGTCGACGATCTCCCGCACGGTCGCCGGGCGCTTCCACCTCCACAGGCGGTCCATGATCTCCGCCTCCAGTTCCCCCAGCCGTCGCATGGCCCCGCTGCTCTCTCTCCGCCGTGGTGGTCGACCTCATCGTAGAGCGCGGCCCCGGAGCACGACGGGGCCTTGGGACAGGCGGCCACCGTGCACCCTCGTCACCGGCCCGCGCCTTCGCCGCCTCCCGCCCCGAGGTCGCCGAGTGGTCAGGCCGCCGCGGTCCACCGAGACTGAGAGATGGGTCCGCGTACCGGCAGGGCAACCCGCACACGCGCTCAGGAGGTGGCGCCGTGACGTCCTTCTCACCCGGATTCCGCGGGCGCGCCCGTTCCCTGGTGGACCGCCTGCCGCCCGGCCAGTACCCGACCGAGTCCTTCCCCGTGCTGTCGGCCGGGCCGACACCGCGTGTGGCGACCGACGCCTGGACCTTCACGGTGACCACCGAGCGGGGCGAGACGCACGCCTGGAGCTGGGACCGGATGATGGGCCTGCCGCAGCAGGACACCGTCCAGGACATCCACTGCGTGACCCGCTGGTCGAAGTTCGACACGCGGTGGCGCGGGGTCGCGCTGGACGTCTTCCTGGAGGACGTCGAGACGGTGGCCCACCACGCCGTCGTCGACAGCCACGGCGGCTACACCACCAACCTCGCGCTGGAGGACCTCCTCGACGGCAAGGCGTGGATCGTGCACAGCTACGACGGCTACCCCCTGTCGCCCGAGCACGGCGGCCCCGCCCGGCTGCTCGTACCGCACCTGTACCTGTGGAAGTCGGCGAAGTGGGTGCGCGGCCTGCGGCTCACCACGGAGGACGAACCCGGCTTCTGGGAGTCCGTCGGCTACCACAACCACGGCGACCCGTGGCGCGAGCAGCGCACCTGGGGCGACTGACCGTGCGCATCGCCTGGCGCGCCGCGCGGCTGGCCGAGCGCCACGTCCAGTCCCGCTCCGCCCGCTCCCTGGTCTTCGCCGTGCCCGGCTGGCCCGGCCACCTGCCCGGCCAGCACGTCGACGTACGGCTCACCGCCGACGACGGCTACCAGGCCGTACGCAGTTACTCCCTGGCCGCGCCCGCCGACGGCGACCGCGTCGAGCTGGGCGTCCAGGCCGTCCCCGGCGGGGAGGTCTCGCAGTATCTGGCGCACCGGCTGCCGCTGGACGCGGACGTCGAGATGCGGGGACCCCTCGGCAACTGGTTCGTGTGGCGCGGCGAGGACAGCGAGCCGGTGCTGCTGGTGGCCGGCGGCTCCGGAGTGGTCCCGCTCGTGGCGATGGTCCGGGCCCACCGGCGGTCCGGCTCGCGCAGCCCCTTCCACCTGCTGTACTCGGTGCGCGGTCCCGAGGAGGTCTGGTACCGGGACGACCTCTTCCACGAGGATCCGCTGGTCGACGTGCGCATCGTGTACACCCGCCGGTCACCGCTGGACAGCTCCCGCGAACCGGGCCGGGTGAGCGCGGACGACCTGCACGAGCCGTCGGCCCGGCTGGAGCCGGGCAGCCCCGTCTACATCTGCGGGCCGACCGGGTTCGTCGAGTCCGTCGCCGACCTGCTCGTCGCCCTCGGCCGCGACCCCGCCGCCATCCGCACCGAACGCTTCGGCTGACCTGTCCGCCCGTCCCAGGGGAGGTTCCATGTCGGACACCACCACGCACCTCGACGGCAACTGCCTGGCCGGCCCCCTCTCGGAGATCCTCTCCGTGGAGACCACCACCGCCTGGTGGCGCTGCCCGGAGTGCGCGCGGTCGGGCCCCATGGCCCAGCTGCACGTCTACGGGCCCGAGCCGGGCCTGACCGCCCGGTGCCCGGGATGCGCGCACATCGCCCTGCGGCTGGTCCGGGAGGGCGAGCACATCTGGCTGACGCTGGGCGGCGGCACGGGCGCCTTCCGGTTCCGCACCGGGCAGGCGGCCCGCCCTCGATGACCGCTCCAGGTCGATGCGACCGCCGTCGGCGACATCCCGGGGAACTCCCGTCCCCGGGATGGTCCACCGTCCCGAGGAACACGACCGCCGGCCGGGCGAAAAAATCAACGTTGCACACTGCAAGGGTGGGTACCCGGACACCGTAAGCGGCGGCGGTGCCGTCGCGCGCTCCGCTCGTGCAGGAAGGCGGTCGACCCGATGTCCCGCAACTCCCCCCTCGAAGCACCCGACGTCTCCGCGGTGGACGTGCCACGGCTCGAGCGGGCGCTGCGAGCGGCCGTGGACGCCGAGGTCCGGTTCGACGCGGGCAGTACGGGCGCCTACTCCACGGACGGCTCCAACTACCGTCAGGTGCCCCTCGGCGTGGTGGTCCCGCGCACCGTCGAGGCCGGGGCCCACGCCGTGGAGGTGTGCGCACGCTTCGGCGCCCCGGTCCTGTCGCGCGGCGGCGGCACCAGTCTGGCGGGCCAGTCGGCCAACGCCGCCGTGGTGATCGACTGGAGCAAGTACTGCCACGGCCTGATCTCCGTCGACCCCGAGGCCCGCACCTGCGTGGTCGAGCCGGGCATCGTCCTCGACGAGCTGAACCGGCGGCTGTCCGGCCACCGTCTGCAATTCGGCCCCAAGCCGTCCACGCACAGCCACTGCGCCCTGGGCGGCATGATCGGCAACAACTCCTGCGGCGCCTCGGCCCAGGCCTATGGCAAGACCGTGGACAACGTGCGCCGGCTGGAGGTGCTCACCTACGACGGCCTGCGCATGTGGGTCGGGCCGACCTCGCGCGCGGAGCGGGCGCGCATCGCCGCGGAGGGCGGGCGCCGCGCGGAGATCTACGACGGCCTGGACCGCCTGGTCACGGAGTACCTGGGTGACATCCGGCGCGGCTACCCGAAGATCCCCCGGCGGGTCTCCGGCTACAACCTCGACTCGCTGCTGCCGGAGAACGGCTTCGACGTCGCCCGGGCCCTCGTCGGCAGCGAGGGCACCCTGGTGACCGTCCTGCGCGCCGAACTGGACCTGGTCCCCGTGCCGCCGTACCAGTCGCTGCTGGTCCTCGGCTACCCGGACATCTGCCGGGCGGCGGACGACGTGCCCCGGCTGCTCGAGCACTGCTCGCCCAGTCAACTGGAGGCGCTGGACGGGCGCATGGCGCAGCTGATGCGCGAGGAGGGCGCCCACCTGGAGTCGCTGGCCGCGCTGCCCGAGGGCGGCAGCTGGCTGCTGGTGCAGTACAGCGGTGACAGCCAGGAGGACGTCGACGAGCAGGCGCACGCGCTGCTGCGCGCGCTCGGCCGCGGTGAGAAGGACCCGGACGTGGCCTTCTCCGACGACCCCGAGCGCGAGCAGAGGATGCTCAAGGCCCGCGAAGCCGGCCTCGGGGTGACCGCGCGGCCGCCCGACGACCGGGAGACCTGGGAGGGCTGGGAGGACTCGGCCGTACCGCCGGAGCGGCTCGGCGCCTACCTGCGCGACCTGAAGGGCCTGTTCGACGAGTTCGACTACGACCATCCGTCCCTGTACGGGCACTTCGGGCAGGGCTGTGTGCACACCCGCATCCCGTTCGGGCTGAAGACCGCCGAGGGCGTCGCCGACTTCCGCCGCTTCCTGGAGCGGGCCGCCGACCTCGTGGCCTCCTACGGCGGCTCGCTGTCCGGCGAGCACGGCGACGGCCAGTCCCGGGGCGAACTGCTGACCCGGATGTTCGGCGAACGGCTGGTGACCGCCTTCGGCGACATGAAGAGGCTGTTCGACCCGGGCAACCGGATGAACCCGGGCAAGGTCGTCGACCCCAACCCGGTCGACGGGCAGCTCCGCCTCGGCCCCGCCTGGCGGCCCGCCACGCCCGCGACCCACTTCGGTTACCCGGAGGACAAGCACTCCTTCACCCGTGCGGTGATGCGCTGCGTCGGCATCGGCAACTGCCGCAGCCACTCCGGCGGCGTGATGTGCCCCTCGTACCGGGCGACCCGGGAGGAGGAGCACTCCACCCGGGGCCGGGCACGTCTGCTGTTCGAGATGCTCGACGGGCACGCCGACTCCACGATCACCGACGGCTGGCGCTCCACCGAGGTGCGCGACGCGCTCGACCTGTGCCTGGCCTGCAAGGGCTGCAAGTCGGACTGCCCGGTCGGCGTCGACATGGCCACCTACAAGGCCGAGTTCCTCTCCCACCACTACGAGGGCCGGCTGCGTCCCGCCGCCCACTACTCCATGGGCTGGCTGCCGCTGTGGGCCCGGCTTTCCCGGATCGCACCGTCCCTGGTCAACGTGGTGCTTCAGGCGCCCGGTCTGGCCCGCGCCGGCAAACGGCTGGCCGGGGTGGCCGAGGAGCGGCAGGCGCCGGTGTTCGCGCGGCAGTCCTTCGTCCGGTGGTGGCGCGAGCGGGGCACCGAGCAGCCCGACCCGGCCGACCCGCGGACCGTGCTGCTCTGGCCCGACACCTTCAGCACCTACTTCCACCCCTCCGTCGCGATCTCGGCCGTACGGGTCCTGGAGGACGCGGGCTTCAAGGTCGCCGTGCCCACCGAGCCCGTGTGCTGCGGCCTGACGTGGATCTCCACCGGACAGCTGACCGTCGCTCAGAAGGTGCTGCGGCGCACGCTGGAGGTGCTGCGGCCCTACCTGGAGGCAGGCACCGCGATCATCGGCCTCGAACCCTCCTGCACCGCGGTGTTCCGGTCCGACGCCCCCGAACTGATGCCGGACGACCAGGACGTGCGGCGACTGGCCGGGCAGCTGCGCACCTTCGCCGAGCAACTCGTGCACCACGCGCCCGACGGCTGGGAGCCGCCGCGGCTCACCCGGCAGGCGACCGTGCAGACCCACTGCCACCAGCACGCGATCATGAAGTTCGACGCCGACCGGGAACTCATGCGCCGCGCCGGCCTCGACGCCGACGTCCTGGACGAGGGCTGCTGCGGCCTGGCCGGCAACTTCGGCTTCGAACGCGGCCACCACGACGTCTCCATGGCCGTCGCGGAACAGGGCGTCCTGCCCGCCGTCCGCGCGGCGGCCCCCGGCAGCCTGGTGCTCGCCGACGGCTTCAGCTGCCGCACCCAGATCGACCAGGGCGACACCGGCCGCCGCGCCCTGCACCTGGCCGAGGTGCTCGCCCTCGGTCTCCAGGGGAACCTGCCCAGCCGGGAGCCCGAACGCCTGGCCGAGCGGCCCGCCCCGCCGGCCGGCCCGGCCCGGTGGGCGGCCACCGCGGGTGCCGCGGTCCTCGCGGCGACGGCGGCGACCGCGGCCGGCCGGACGGCGCTCAGACACCTGCGCCGCCGGTGACCACCGCCCCCCGCACGGCCCGCCCCCCCCCCGCGCCCTGCGAAACCACCTTCCGGAAAGGTCTTCGAACATGTCGATGAAGGTTTCCGACCACGTCCTCGAGCGTCTGCGCGACTGGGGTGTGGAGCACGTCTTCGCCTACCCCGGCGACGGCATCAACGGGCTGCTCGCGGCCTGGGGCAGGGCCGACGACAACCCCCGGTTCATCCAGGCGCGCCACGAGGAGATGGCCGCCTTCGAGGCCGTCGGCTACGCCAAGTTCTCCGGCCGGGTCGGCGTGTGCGCCGCCACCTCCGGCCCCGGCGCCATCCATCTGCTCAACGGCCTGTACGACGCCAAGCTCGACCACGTGCCGGTCGTCGCGATCGTCGGCCAGACCAACCGCAGCGCCATGGGCGGCTCCTACCAGCAGGAGGTCGACCTGCTGACCCTCTACAAGGACGTCGCCTCCGACTTCTGCCAGATGGTCACCGTCCCCGAGCAACTCCCCAACGTGCTCGACCGGGCGATGCGCACCGCCATGGCCCGCCGCTCGGTCACGGCCGTCATCCTCCCTGCCGACGTGCAGGAACTCGACTACTCGCCGCCCCCGCACGCCTTCAAGATGGTCCCCTCCAGCCTGGGGATGCCGCACTACGTGCCCGTGCCCACCGACGAGGACCTCGCCCGCGCCGCCGAGGTGCTCAACGCCGGCGAGAAGGTCGCCCTTCTGGTCGGCCAGGGCGCCCGCGGGGCCCGGCAGGAGGTCATGGCGGTCGCCGAACGGCTCGGCGCGGGCGTCGCCAAGGCGCTGCTCGGCAAGGACGCCCTGGACGACGACCTGCCCTACGTCACCGGCTCCATCGGCCTGCTCGGCACCAGGCCGTCGTACGAGTTGATGAGGGACTGCGACACCCTTCTCGTGGTCGGCTCCTCCTTCCCGTACACGCAGTTCCTGCCGGAGTTCGGGCAGGCGCGGGCCGTGCAGATCGACATCGACCCGCACATGGTCGGCCTGCGCTACCCCTTCGAGGTCAACCTCGTCGGCGACGCCCGCGAGGCGCTGACGCGGCTGCTGCCGCTGCTGGAGGCGCGCAAGGACACGGCCTGGCGCAAGAAGCTCGAGAAGGACACCGCCCGCTGGTGGGAGGTGATGCAGCGGCGGGCCGCGGTCGACGCCGACCCGATCAACCCCGAGTACGTCGCCCACACCCTCAACGACCTGCTGCCCGACAACGTCGTCCTGGCCTCCGACTCCGGCTCCGCGGCCAACTGGTACGCCCGCCATCTGAAGCTGCGCGGCGCCATGCGCGGCTCGCTCTCCGGCACCCTCGCCACCATGGGGCCCGGAGTGCCGTACGTCATCGGCGCCAAGTTCGCGCACGGCGACCGACCGGCGATCGCGCTGGTGGGCGACGGGGCGATGCAGATGAACGGCATGGCCGAGCTGATCACCGTCGCCAAGTACTGGCGCGAGTGGGAGGACCCGCGCCTCATCGTGGCCGTCCTGAACAACCAGGACCTCAACCAGGTCACCTGGGAGATGCGTGCCATGGAGGGCGCCCCGCAGTTCCTGCCCTCCCAGTCGATCCCCGACGTCGCCTACGCCGACTTCGCCCGGCTGATCGGCCTGGACGGGATGCGGATCGAGAAGCCCGGCGACGTGCAGGGCGCGTGGGAGGCCGCGCTGGCCGCCGACAAGCCGTGCGTGCTCGACTTCGTCACCGACCCGGCCGTGCCGCCCGTCCCGCCGCACGCCACCCTCGACCAGATCGAGGCCGCGGCCACCTCGATCCTCAAGGGCGACAGCGACCGGGCCGGGATGGTCCGCCAGGGCTTCAAGGCCAAGGTGCAGGAGTTCCTGCCCGGCGGCCGGCACCGCGAGGACCGGCCCGGCGCGAAGGAGGGGAAGTGAGCGACACCCCGGTCGTGGAGCGCGTGGACACCGCGGTGTTCACCGTTCCCACCGACGCGGCCGAGGCGGACGGCACCCTGAGCTGGGACAGCACCACGCTCGTCCTGGCCACCGTCCGCTGCGGCGACGTCACCGGCCTCGGCTGGACCTACGCGCCGGCCGCCACCGCCCGCGTGATCGACGACCTGCTCACCGGCGTCGTCACCGGATCACCTGCATGGGACGTACCGGGTACGAACGAGGCCATGCGGCGCGCGGTGCGCAACGCCGGCCTGCCCGGCGTGGCCGCCCAGGCGATCGCCGCCGTGGACATCGCCCTGTGGGACCTCAAGGCCCGGCTGCTCGGCCTGCCGCTGGTCCGGCTGCTCGGCGCCGCCCGCGAGGACGTGCCGGTCTACGGCAGCGGCGGCTTCACCACCTACGACGACGAGCGGCTGGAGCGGCAACTGCGCGGCTGGGCCGAGGAGGAGGGCATCCCCCGCGTCAAGATCAAGATCGGGGAGTCGTGGGGGCGCCGCGAGGAGCGCGACCGGCGGCGCGTGGGCAGGGCGCGCGCCGTCATCGGCGACCGGGCCGACCTGTACGTCGACGCCAACGGCGCCTACGACGCCAAGCAGGCGGTACGCGTCGGCCGGGCCCTCGCGGACCAGGGCGTGACCTGGTTCGAGGAGCCCGTCTCCTCCGACCACCTCACCACCCTCGCCCTGATCCGCGGGCAACTGGCCCTGGACGTCGCCGCCGGCGAGTACGGCTACACGCTGCCGTACTTCGAGCACATGCTGGCCGCGGGCGCCGTGGACTGCCTGCAGGCCGACGCCACCCGGTGCGGCGGCATCACCGTCTGGCTGCGTGTCGCCGCCCTCGCCGAGGCCCACGGCATCGCCGTCTCCGGGCACTGCGCCCCGCACGCCCACGCGCACGCCGCCGCCGCGGTCCCCAACCTGCGGCATCTGGAGTGGTTCCACGACCACGTGCGCATCGAGCGCCTCCTCTTCGACGGCTGCCTCGGCCCGGACGGCGGCACCGTGGCGCCGGGCGCCGACGGCGCGCCCGGGCTCGGACTGACCCTCGCCACCGGGCGCGCACGGACCTACCGCGTGGGCTGAGAGCAGGAGGCAGCACCGATGAGCAGCACATCCTTCCCGCCGCACGCGCTGCACGACTACGCGCTGCTGGCCGACGGGGAGCGCGGCGCCCTGATCGGGCCCGACGGCGCCGTCAACTGGCTGTGCGCGCCCACCTGGCACGACGACGCCGTCTTCGCCTCGCTCATCGGCGGCGCGGGCGTCTACGCCGTGCTCCCGCGCGGGCGCTGTGTCCCGGGCGGCCACTACGAGGACGGCACGTTGATCTGGCGCAGCCGCTGGGTCACCACCGACGGCGTGATCGAGTGCCGCGAGGCGCTCGCCCTCCCCGGCGAGCCGGGCCGCCTGGTCCTGCTGCGACAGGTGCGCGCCGCCGAGGGGACCGCCCACGTCAGGGTCGTACTCGACGCGCGCGCCGACTACGGTCGCGCCCCGCTGACCTCCACGCACCGCGACGACGACGGCGTCTGGCACCTGCACACCGGCCGCCACCGGCTGCGCTGGCAGGGCGCCCCGTCTGCGGCCGTCCGGGCCGAGGGGCTGACCGCCGAGCTGGTGCTCCGGCCCGGACAGAGCCATGACCTGGTCCTGGAGTGCTCCGACTCGCCGCTGCCGCACACCCCGCCCCTGGCCGACCGGGCCTGGCAGGCCACCGAACGGGCCTGGCGGCGGACCGTGCCCGCGCTGGAGCGGACCGTCGCCCCCGGTGACGCTCGCCGCGCCTACGCCCTGCTGCGCGGACTGACCGCGCACGGCGGCGGCATGGTCGCCGCGGCCACCACCAGCCTGCCCGAGCGCGCCGAGGAGGGCCGCAACTACGACTACCGGTACGTGTGGATCCGCGACCAGAGTTACGCCGGACAGGCCGCGGCGGCCGCCGGCGCGCCGGAACTCCTCGACTCCGCGGTCCGTTTCGTGGGCGAGCGGCTGCTGGCCGACGGCCCCCGCCTGGCCCCCGCCTACACCGTGTACGGCACGCCCGTCCCCGGTCAGCGGGAGCTCGACCTGCCCGGCTACCCCGGCGGCTTCAGCCGGATCGGCAACCACGTGGAGAAGCAGTTCCAGCTCGACTGCTTCGGCGAGGCGCTGCTGCTGTTCGCCGCCGCCGAACGGCACGGCCGGCTCGACGGCGACGGCTGGAAGGCCGCCGAGACCGCGGTGCGGGCCGTCGCCGAGCGGTGGCGCGAGCCCGACGCGGGCATCTGGGAGCTGGACGACCGGCCCTGGACCCACAGCCGGCTCACCTGCGTCGCCGGGCTGCGCGCCCTGGCCGACGCGGCCCCCGGCCGGCCGCTCGCGGACACCTGCGCGGACCTCGCCGCCACCGTGTTCGCCGAGACCGCGGCGACCGCCGTGCACCCCGACGGCCACTGGCAGCGCGCCCCCGGCGATCCCGCGGTCGACGCGGCCCTGCTGCTGCCCGCCCTGCGCGGCGCGCTGCCCGCCGGCGACCCGCGCACCCGCGCCACCCTCGCCGCCTGCCGCGCGCAGCTCACCCAGGACCACTTCGTCTACCGGTTCCGCCACGACGAGCGGCCGCTGGAGGAGGCCGAGGGCGCGTTCCTGCTGTGCGGCTTTTTCATGGCGCTCGCCGAGCACCAGCAGGGCGACGCGGTCGAGGCGTGCCGCTGGTTCGAACGCAATCGCGGCGCCTGCGGGGCGTCGGGACTGTACGCGGAGGAGTTCGACATCGCCCAGCGCCAACTGCGCGGCAACCTCCCGCAGGCCTTCGTCCACGCCCTGTTCCTGGAAACCGCCGCCCGCCTGGCGGAGGACCCGCCCCGGGCCCGTCCCGGGATCCCGCCGGGGACCTCGCCGTATCCCGTCCAGCACCCCGAGCCGCCCGGGGCGCGCCGTCCAGCAAGGAGCTGACATGACCCAGACCGTCGTCATCACCGGTGCCAGTGCCGGCATCGGCCGCGCCACCGCCCGCCTGTACGCCGGGCGCGGCGCCAACGTCGTCCTGATCGCCCGTGGCCGGGCCGGGCTCGACGCGGCCGCGATGGAGGTCGAGTCCCTGGGCGGCCGGCCGCTGGTCCAGGTCGCCGACGTGGCCGAACCGGACCAGGTGGAGGCCGCCGCCTCGGCCGCGGAGGAGCACTTCGGCCCGATCGACGTGTGGATCAACTGCGCGTTCAGCACCGTCTTCGCGCCGTTCGAGGAGATCACGCAGAAGGAGTACCGGCGGGCCACCGAGGTGACCTACCTCGGCTTCGTCAACGGCACCCGCACCGCCCTGAAACGGATGCTGCCCCGCGACCGCGGCACCATCGTGCAGGTCGGCTCCGCACTGGGGGAGCGGTCGGTGCCGTTGCAGTCCGTGTACTGCGGGGCCAAGCACGCCATCAACGGCTTCACCTCCTCGCTGCGCACCGAACTGCTGCACCGCGGCAGCGCCGTGCACGTCACGATCGCGCAGATGCCGGCCGTCAACACCCCGCAGTTCTCCTGGGTGACCACCCGGCTGCCCCGGCATCCACAGCCCGTCCCGCCCATCTACCAGCCGGAGGTCGCCGCGCGCGGCGTCGTGCACGCCGCCGACCACCCGCGCCGCAAGCAGTACTACGTCGGCGCCACCACGCTCGCGACGATCTGGGCCAACCGCCTCTTCCCCGCCCTGCTGGACCGCTACCTGGCCCGCACCGGGTTCGACTCCCAGCAGACCGGCCGGCGGCCGCCGACGGGCGAGAGCAATCTCTTCGCGCCCGTCGACGGCACGGAGGGCACCGACCACGAGGCGCACGGCATCTTCGACGAGGCAGCGCACCGCCGGTCCTTCCAGGCCGCCCTGGCGCGCCACCCCGCCGCCGTCGCCTCCGCGCTCGCCGTGGCCGCCGCCGCCACCGCCAGGGCCGCGCTCGGCAGGCGCGGCGGGCCGAGCGCGAGCGGGCACGCAGGAGCGCTCCGTCCCGGCCGCGTGCGGAGGGGATGACGACCGCCGGGACGGCTCCTGCCCGGCGCTGCCGCCCACTGCAATGATGCTCCGCACATGATCGTGTTCCGCCCGGCCCGGCGGAACGGCAAGGGGACACCATGCCGCAGCACCCCACCGACCCGGCCCCGGCCGACCCGGCCCCGGCCGACCCGGCCCCGAACGCCGGGCACCACGCGCTGGACCGCGAGGCCGAGGAGCTCGGCACGGCTGTGATGGCGGCCTCCCGGCTCTTCGTGGCGATCTCCGCCCGCGCGCTCGCCTCCACCGCCGAGTCGCTCACCCTGCCCCAACTGCGGGCGCTGGTCGTCCTCGACACCTGCGGCCCGGTCAAGCTCGCCGCCCTCGCCGCCACGCTCGGCGTCAACCCCTCCACCGCGCTGCGCATGGTGGAACGGCTGGAGGTGCTCGACCTGGTCGACCGCAGGACCAACCCCGCCAACCGGCGCGAAGTCGTACTGAGTCTGACGTCCGGGGGACACGACCTGGTCACCCGGGTCCTCGCGCACCGCCGCGCGGAGGTCCGCCGGCTCGTGCAGCGGCTGCCCGCCGAGGAGCGGGCCGCGCTCGTCCCCGCCCTGCGCGCGCTGACGGCCGCGGCGGGCGAGTTGGCGGTGGAGTCCGCCGACAACGCCCGCACGGGACGCGCCGTCGTCGACGACCCGCTGGCCCCCGTGCCCCAGCCCGACCCGTGGCCGCCGCCCGCCCGCAGCGCGGGACGCGGATCGGCCCCGTGACTCGCCCGGGCCCGCCGGGGTACCCGCCCCGACGATACGTACCCGTGTCTCCAGGTGAAGAGGTGTGACCGTGAAGAGCCGGCCGGAACGGATCGACAACCCCTGGGGATCGCGCACCCCGTACGAGCCCGGGACGCCCTGGCCCGAGCGCACCGACATGCAGCTGGCCGCCGGAGTCGGCGAGGGCGACGTGGAGCGCTGGGTGCGGTCCGCCTCCCTGCTGCACTCCAACGGCGACGCCATGGACATCGCGGTGCGCGGCGGGCGGATCGTCGGAGTGCGCGGCCGCGCCGCCGACCGGGTCAACCGGGGCCGGCTCGGCCCCAAGGACCTCTACGGCTGGCAGGCCAACCACTCCCCGGACCGGCTGACCCGGCCGCTGGTGCGCCAGGACGGCCGGCTGGTGGAGACCGACTGGGACACCGCGATGGACCGGATCGCGGCCCGTTCCAAGGAACTGCTGGCCGAACGGGGGCCTGCCGCGCTCGGCTTCTACACCTCCGGGCAGCTGTTCCTGGAGGACTACTACACCCTCGCCGTGATCGCCCACGCGGGCATCGGCACCAAGCACCTCGACGGCAACACCCGCCTGTGCACGGCCACCGCCGCCGAGGCGCTGAAGGAGACCTTCGGCAGCGACGGGCAGCCCGGATCGTACGAGGACCTCGACCACGCCGACGTCATCGCCCTGTTCGGGCACAACATGGCCGAGACCCAGACGGTGCTGTGGATGCGGGTCCTCGACCGGCTCGCCGGCGGGGACCCGCCCCGCCTGGTGTGCGTCGATCCCCGCACCACGCCCGTCGCCCGGCACGCCGAGGTCCACCTCGCCCCCCGGGCCGGCACGAACGTGGCACTGCTCAACGCACTGCTGCACGAGATCATCCGCACCGACCGCATCGACCACGACTACATCGAGGCGCGCACCGTCGGCTTCGAGGAACTGGCGCGGACGGTCGAACGGTGCACCCCGCGCTGGGCCGCCGGCATCTGCGACGTACCGGCCGCGGCCATCGAGCGGGCGGCGGAGCTCATCGGCGGCGCCCGCCGTCTCACCTCCACGGTCCTGCAGGGCGTCTACCAGTCCCACCAGGCCACCGCCGCCGCCGTCCAGGTCAACAACCTGCATCTGACGCGCGGGATGCTCGGCCGCCCCGGCTGCGCCGTGCTGCAGATGAACGGCCAGCCCAGCGCCGAGAACACGCGCGAGTGCGGTGCGGACGGCGACCTGCCCGGCTTCCGCAACTGGCAGAACGACCAGCACGTCGCCGAACTGGCCGAGGTGTGGAACGTGGAGCCGGAGACCATCCCGCACCACGGGCCGCCGACGCACGCCATGCAGATCTTCCGCTTCGCCGAGCAGGGCTCGGTGCGGATGCTGTGGATCACCGGCACCAACCCGGCCGTGTCCCTGCCCGAGCTGCCCCGCATCCGCTCGGTCCTCGCACAGGAGCGCCTGTTCGTGGTCGTTCAGGACCTGTTCCTGACCGAGACCGCCCAGCTGGCCGATGTGGTGCTGCCCGCGGCCACCTGGGGCGAGAAGACCGGCACGTTCACCAACAGCGACCGCACGGTCCACCTCTCCGAGAAGGCGACGGACCCGCCCGGGGAGGCCCGCCCCGACCTGGACATCCTCCTGGACTACGCCGCCCGTATGGACTTCCGCGACAAGGACGGCGACCCGCTGGTCAAGTGGCGCGATCCCGAGTCGGCGTTCGCCGCGTGGCAGCGGTGCAGCGCCGGCCGGCCCTGCGACTACACGGGTCTGAGCTACGAGCTGCTGCGTTCCTCCGGCAGCGGCATCCAGTGGCCGTGCACCGCCGAGGCCCCGAACGGCACCGCCCGCCTCCACACCGACGGGTTCGGCTTCGCCCACCCCGACGCCTGCGAGACCTACGGCAAGGACCTCGTCACCGGCGCCGTGGTCGAGCCGGTCGAGTACCGCTCCCTCAATCCCGACGGCAAGGCGGTGCTCAAGGCCGCGGAGTACCTCCCGCCGCACGAGGACACCTCCGCGGACTTCCCCCTCCAGCTGATCACCGGCCGGACCGTCTACCACTTCCACACCCGCACCAAGACCGCACGCGCCCCCGAACTGAACGCCGCCGCACCCGAGGTGTGGGCGGAGATGTCCCCCAACGAGGCCGCGGCCCAGGGGCTGAGCGACGGCGACCTGGTCTCCGTGGCTTCCCCGCGCGGCGCGCTGCGCGCCCGGTTGCGCACCACCGGGATCCGCGACGGCATGGTGTTCGTGCCCTTCCACTACGGCTACTGGGACACGCCCGCCGGGCACGGGCCGGGCGAGGGCGACGCCGGCCGGGCCGCGAACGAGGCCGTCGTGACCGACTGGGACCCGGTCTCCAAACAGCCGCTGTTCAAGACGGGCGCGGTCCGGGTGACCCTCGTCGCCCGGCGCGCCGCCCCGTCCACGCCGTCCGCGACCCGGACGGCGGCAGAGGAGGGGAGCAGGTCGTGAACGGCATCGCCCTGACCCTGCGGGCCCTGCACCAGGGCGAACGCGACCTCGAGCGCGACCTGCTCGCCGCCGCCGAACGCCACCGCACCGACCACGAGTTCCACCACGTCGCCGTCGACGTGTCCCGCTGGTCGCGCGAGCACGCGGCGCGGCTGGCGGAGGCGGGGCACCACTACGGTCTCGACCTCTCCGGTCCCCGGGAGCAATCCGCCCCCGGCGCGCTGAGCGCGCTGCGCGAGAGGGCCGCCGAGGCCCTGGGCCGCCGCCCGGAGACCGGCCTGCTGCTCCTGCACGACCTGCGCGATCTGCATCTGGCCGCGGCCGGCAACTCCCTGCACTGGGAGATGGTGGGCCAGGTCGGCCAGGCCGAGCGCGACAGCCGGCTGCTCGACCTGGCCGCCTCCTGCCATCCGCAGACGCTGCGCCAGATGCGCTGGACCAACACCATGATCAAGGAGCTGTCGCCCCAGTTGCTCGGCAGCGTCTAGCCGGCCCGGTCCGGCTCCCTCGCCCCACGGCCGGCCGGGCCTGCCGCCCGGCGGGCGTCGTCCAGTACCTCCTCGACGACGCGGCGGGCCACGGTGGCCATCCACGGGTTCTTGCCGCGGTAGTACGAGAGCTCGAGCAGCGCGATCGACAGCGCCCAGCCGCGCCCTCGCGCCCAGGCCGCCTCGCCCGTCCGGTCCGCCGAGCGCGCGGGCGGCACCGGGCCCGTCTCCAGCGCGGCGCGGAACCGCGCCCGGCCGTCGGCCGGCAGCACGTACCAGGCCACGATCAGATCGACGGCCGGGTCGCCGAGCCCCAGACACCCGAAGTCGATGACGGCGTTCAGCCGCCCGCGCGCCAGCAGCAGGTTCGCGGGTTGCAGATCGGAGTGGATCCACACCGGCGGGCCGGCCGGCGGCGGGGCGCACAGCGCCGCGTCCCAGGCGGCGGTGGCTTCCCGGGCATCGATCACCTCGCGCAGCGCGGCGATGGCCGCGCGGGTCTCGCCGTCCCGCGCCGCCAGGGACTCACTGCGGTACGCGGGCGGCCCGTCCGCCGGGTCGACGCGGTGCAGCGCGGTGACGAAATGTGCCAAGTCCCCTGCCAGCAGAGCCGGTTCGGTCAAGGCGCCGGGCTCGGCGATGTCCCCGTGGAGCCAGCGGTACACCGACCAGGGCCACGGGCAGTGCTCGTCCGGTGTGCCCAGGCCCAGCGGCTCGGGCACGGCCACCGGGAGCGCCGGGGCGAGCCGCGGCAGCCAGTGGTGCTCCTTGTGCACGTCCTCCGCCGCCCCGGGGGTGCGCGGGAGTCGGACGACCATGTCCCGGCCGAGCCGGTACATGACGTTGGAGGTGCCCGCGGAGCGGATCCGGGTGAGCGGCAGCTCCGCCCACCGCGGGAACTGAGTGGTCATCAGCCGGCGTACGAGGGACGGCGGAAACTCCGGCTCACCGGGATGCAGGGTCTCGGTCCGGGTGTCGGCACACATGGAGCGCAAGCAAACGGTGTGACCTTGTGACACGTCAACCGATTAGGGGGCCCGCGGCGGGGGCGGCCCCGCTCGGCCGGATGGCGTCGACCGGCCGGCGGGGAGACGATGAGAGCGAGGGCCGGGCCCCCGCCCTCCCGTGCGCCTTCCCCCGAACGCCGCCCGGAGACGGAGACCGGCCCCGCCGGAGAGCTCACGGCCGGAAGGGAGAACACCGTCATGCTGGAAGTGAAGACGGTCGACAAGCCGGACGAGCGACGCGACTTCCCCCGGGGTCACCTCGAGGCCGTCCACCTCACGGGGCTCGACTTCGCCGTGGCCACCTTCGAGCCGGGCTGGCGCTGGACGGAGTCGGTCGGCCCCATCGCCGGCACGAAGAGCTGCCAGATCCACCACAACGGCTTCGTCGTCCAGGGACGGATGCGCCTCGTCATGGACGACGGTGGCGAGAGCGAGGTCGGACCCGGCGACGTCTTCGTGTGCCCGCCCGGGCACGACGCCTGGGTGGTCGGCGACGAACAGGTCGTGGTGTACGACTTCGCGGGAGCCATGGCGCAGGAGTACGCCAAGAAGCCGTCCGACGGCTAGGTCCTGTCTGATAATTGATCTTGTGGTGGGTCGTGGTGAGCTGACGGATGCGGCGTGGGAGCGGATAGCGCCGCTGTTGCCGGGTGTTGACGGGCGGGGTCGTCCGTGGCGGGATCACCGGCAAGTGATCAACGGGGTGTTGTGGCGGTTGCGGACGGGTGCTCCGTGGCGTGACCTGCCAGAGCGCTTCGGGCCGTGGCAGACGGTCTATGAGCGGTTCGCTCGATGGGAGGCGGACGGGACCTGGGCCCGCCTGCTCGAAGAGGTGCAGGTCCGCGACGACTCCGTCGGGGCCGTGGAATGGACGGTCTCGGTCGACTCCACGATCAACCGGGCCCACCAGCACGCCGCCGGTGCCCGCAA
>NZ_JBIBWT010000015.1:0-201911 GCF_043081525.1 Streptomyces sp. NPDC014864 | reverse complement strand
ACGCCCGGTTACATTCCGAACCCGGAAGCTAAGCCTCACAGCGCCGATGGTACTGCAGGGGGGACCCTGTGGGAGAGTAGGACACCGCCGAACAATTCTTCAAAGGGTTGGACCCCGAACTTCGGTTCCGGGTCCAACCCTTTTTTGTTTGCCGTCACTTGAAGTTCACGTTGCGCAACCAGCATCCGTGGCATGGGTACTGCTGCACTGCTCAGGGCTGCCGGCGTCGGAATCGGTGACGAGGTCGTCGTACCGGCGTTCGGGAACGTGGAAGTCACCGAGGCCGTGGTTCAGGTCGGCGCGCTGCCGGTGTTCGCCGACATAGATCCGCTGACGTACTGCCTCGACGTGACCGCAGTCGAGGCGGTCGTAACTCCGCGGACAGCGGGCGTTGTTGCCGTACACCGCTTCGGGCGGTCGGCCGAGATCGCGCGACTGCACGCGCTCGGACGGCGGCACGGTCTGCTGGTGCTGGAACAGGCGGAGTCCGAGGCGCCGTACGACGAGACGGCCCAGCGCAGGGAACGGGCCGCCTATCTGGACGCGAAGTTGCGGGGCGTGCGTACGCCGGACGGCGGCGCCGGGCACACCTACCAGCAGTACGTGGTGCGGGTGCCGGGGAACGGCCGGCCGGACCGGGACGCCTTCGCACGGGCGATACGGTCCAGGGGAGTTGACTGCCGGGTGCCCGTGAAGACCCCCGTGCACCGGCTGCCCGAGTACCGGCGGTGCGTGTCCCTGCCGGAGACCGAACGGGCCGCGGAGGAGACGCTCGCGCTGCCGGTGGACGCCGCGTTGACCCGGCGGGAGATGCAGCGGATCGTCTCCGCTTGCAACGCGCTCGGCGGACTGCTGCAGCCCGCGCTCTGACAGCCGTCCGTGACAGGTCGCGTGACGGACCGTTCGTGGTTGGGAGCACGACTTCGTTCGGGGTATGATCTATTCCGTTGCCGCGAGGGAAACCTCGCAGAAGGCGACCGGCCCCTATAGCTCAGTCGGTAGAGCGTCTCCATGGTAAGGAGAAGGTCAACGGTTCGATTCCGTTTGGGGGCTCCAGCAAAAAGGCCTCACCCTTCCGGGTGGGGCCTTTCGCATATCCGCGCGCATGTCCGCGTCCGGCCCGGACGGTTGGTCCGCCGGGTCGGTCCGCCGCCTCAGTCCGTCATGATCTCCGGGACCCGCATCGCCAGGATCGCCATGTCGTCCGACGGCGCGTCCGACGCGAAGCGCTCCACGGCGCGCATGATGCGGGCCGCCACCGCGCCGGCCGTCAGGCCCGTGCAGGTGGTGAGGACGTCCGCGAGGCCGTCGTCGCCCAGCATCCGGGTGCCCTCGCGGCGCTCGGTGACGCCGTCCGTGACGCACAGCAGGACGTCGCCCGGGTCCAGCGTGACCGTCTGCTCGTACAGTTCCAGGTCCTCCATGACGCCGAGGAGCGGCTGGGGTTCGGCGGCCGGCTCGACCGTGCCGTCCTGGCGCAGACGCAGGGGCAGCGGATGACCGGCGCAGACCACCTTCAGGACCGCGCTGCCGTCCTCCTGGGGCCACAGCTCGCCGTAGAGCAGGGTCAGGAAGCGGCTGCGGGCGCCCTCGTCGAGGATCGCGGAGTTCAGGCGCTGCAGGACCGCGGGGCCGCCGAAGCCCTCGCGGGCCAGCAGCCGGAGCGCGTGCCGGGCCAGGCCGGTGACCGCCGCCGCCTCCGGTCCCGTACCGCAGACGTCGCCGATGGCGAAGCCGTAGGCGCCGTCGCGGATGGGGAAGAGATCGTAGAAGTCGCCGCCGACCTCGTTGCCCTCGCCGGCCGCGCGGTAGATGACGTCGACCTCCACGCCGGCGACCTCGGGCAGGCCGGGCGGCAGGAGGCTGCGCTGGAGGGACTGGCTGATCGCCGTGCGCTCCGAGTACAGGCGGGCGTTGTCCAGGGCCAGGGCGGCCCGGCGGCTCAGGTCCTCGGCCAGTTCCAGGATCTCCTGGCGGAAGTGCTCGTCGGTGGGCTTGCCGAGGGTCAGCATGCCGATGACGCGGTTGCGGGCGACCAGGGGCAGGACGACCGTCTCGCCGCCGATCGCGGAGGCCGTCGCCAGGGTCGGGCCGACGGAGGTACCGACCCGGTGGGGCGAGTCGCCGAGACCGAGGCTGCGCATGGAGGTGCGCAGCGCGGCCTGGTGGGCCGCCTCGGCCGGGGTCGTCCAGATCCGGGCGCCGGGGGTGGGGACCGGGTCCGGCGGCGGCACCTTCGACAGCAGCGACTTGATCCCGTCGATCAGGTCCTCGTCCTCGTGCAGGACGTACGACAGGTACGGCTCGGAGGCCTGGTCGGCGATCGTGTAGACGGCGCACCAGGTGGCCAGGGTCGGGACCGTCATCTGTGCCATCAGGGCCAGGGTCTGGTCGCGGTCCAGGGTGCCCGCGAGCAGGTCGGAGGCCTCGACCAGGAAGCTGAGCGAGCCCCGGCGCAGCCGCTCCAGTTCGCCGAGGCGGGCCGACTCGACGGCCAGGGCGATCCGGTCGGCGGCGAACTGCAGACGCAGCGCCTCCTCGTTGGAGTATCTGCCGGGGGCCTCCGCGGCGACGCCGAGGGAGCCGGTGAGACGGCCCTCGACCTTGAGGGGGACGGTGACGACCGAGCGCATGCCGGTGCCGTGCAGCAGCGGCACGGCGCCCGGTACGGCCGCCAGGTCGTCGTGGACGGCCGGCATCCGGGCGGAGCCGTAGCGGCCGGGGCCGGCCTCGACGGGGACGCGGGCGAAGCGCTGGCGGGCGGAGGGCAGGCCGGTCGAGGCGCGGACCTCCAGCTCCGTCTCGTCGTCGGTCGCGAGGAGGAGGAAGGCCGCGTCGGCGTCGAGCATGTCGCGGGCGCGTTCCACGGTGCGCTGCAGCAGGCCGTCGAGGTCGTCGGGGGCGGGGGAGCCGATGAACACCTCGAACGGGTCGGCGCTCTGGCCGTCGGGGGCGGTGCCCGCGTCGGTGGACGCCGGGACCCGTGACGGGGTCTGCAGAACGGCCCGTTCGTGATCCTGCACCAGCAGGCACACGGTTGACGGCTCGCCGCCGGTGTCGCGGACGCGCAGGTGTGAGGCGTAGACGGGGATGACGCGGCCGTGGGCGCCGCGGATGCCGTAGCTGCCCTCCCAGCGGGAGAGCCGGAGCGCCTCCGCGATGCCGGTGCCGGTGCCCGGGGTGTGCGGCCAGGCCGCGAGGTCGGTGAGCGGCTTGCCGGTGACCTGCTCGGCGGCGTAGCCGAAGAGGGTCTCCGCGTCCTCGTTCCAGGACGTGATGGAGCCGCCGCGGTCGATCTGGACGACGGCCACGCGGACCCGGCCGTCGGCGAGGGGGAGCATCGCGGCGGGGAGGGCGGGGCCGGCGGCGCGGGTGCCGACCGGGCGCTCGGGCAGGTCCAGCAGGAACCAGACGTTCTTGTGCGTGGGCGTGTACTCCACGCCCCAGCGGCCGGCCAGGGCGGCGCACAGCTGGAGGCCCCGTCCGCCCTCGCGGTCGGGGCTGCCCATGTTGATCGCCGCGCCCTGGAGCGGGATCTCCCGCTCGGGGTAGCGGTCGGCGACCTCGATCCGCACCCCCGCGTCGCTGCGCAGGCACAGGACGTCGGCGGCGGTGCCCGCGTGGACGACGGCGTTGGTGACCAGTTCGCTGGTCAGGACCACGGCGTCGTCGACGATGTCGCCGAAACCCCACCCCTGGAGGGTGTCGCGGACGAAGGAGCGGGCGGTCGCGACCGATCGTCCGACGGGCTCGAAGCTGGCGGCCGCGCGCGCGGTGATCACAGCACTCCTCGTCCGGTTGTCGACGTGCAGGGGTCCGTGGCCGCCCGGCTCGCGCCGCTGCTCGGGCAGCTGCGGATCGGTCGGCCGTGGCTCCGGGGACTGTCCCCCCGGGATCACTCCGGTGGTCATTGTGTGCGGCCGCCTCCATGCCCGCTCGTTCCGTGCCACCGCCCAGGCCGGACCGGACCGGCGTGGCTGGACAGCCGCATGCAAGGTTACTTACCTTCCCTGCCCCCGCGGATGCCGGTCAGCAGTGTTTCCGCCCGGAGAGTGTGCGGACGGTGTGCGAAGCTGCCGAACTGTTATGGCCTGGTTCGGCCGGGGTGAAACACTGGGCAAGCTTCCGGTGAAGGTCCGGGCAGGCTGAGTGTGGTCTTCGCATGGGGGGCAGCAACCCTTCAGGTGACCTGATTACATCGTGCAGGAATACGGAGCAGTAACTGGTACGCCGGGTGACACCCGGGCACAGAGCGTGAATGGTCGACCCTTGCGGGAGGGACACAGTGGAGTCTGGCGCAGCGGCGCGGAGCACTAAGACGCGCGCGAAGGGCGGACAGTCCCTGAGCAGCCAGCGCAAACCTCGCGGCGGGACCACCGCGGTCGACACGGCTGCCTTGAACCGGCTGCTCGCCGCGCTCGTCTCCATGCGCGACGGGAACTTCCGCAAGCGGCTCACGGTGTCCGGGGACGGCGTGATGTCGGAGATCGCGGCGGTCTTCAACGAGGTCGCCGACCGCAATCTGCATCTGACCGGTGAGCTGTCGCGGGTGCGGCGCATGGTCGGGCGTGAGGGCAAACTCACCGAGCGCCTGGAGACGGGTGCCTGCGAGGGCTCCTGGGCCACCGCGATCGACAACTCCAACGCGCTCGTCGACGATCTCGTACGGCCCGTGTCCGAGGTCGGCCGAGTGCTGTCGGCGGTGGCCGAGGGCGACCTGTCGCCCCGGATGGAGCTGCGCTCGCAGACGCCGGAGGGGGCCGGGCATCCGCTGCGCGGGGAGTTCCTGAAGGTCGGGCGGACGGTCAACAACCTGGTCGACCAGCTGTCGACGTTCACCGACGAGGTCACGCGGGTGGCCAGCGAGGTGGGCACCGAGGGCAAGCTGGGCGGGCAGGCCCAGGTGCGGGGCATGTCCGGGTCGTGGAAGGACCTCACCGACTCGGTCAACACCATGGCGTACCGGCTGACCGCGCAGGTGCGGGACATCGCGCTGGTGACCACGGCGGTCGCCAAGGGTGATCTGTCGCGCAAGGTCACCGTGCACGTGGCCGGCGAGATGCTGGAGCTGAAGAACACCGTCAACACGATGGTCGACCAGCTCTCGGCCTTCTCCTCCGAGGTGACGCGGGTCGCCCGGGAGGTCGGCACGGACGGCATCCTCGGCGGCCAGGCGCATGTGCCCGGGGTGGACGGCACGTGGAAGGAGCTCACCGACTCGGTGAACCTGATGGCCGGGAACCTGACGGCCCAGGTGCGCGGGATCGCGCAGGTCACCACGGCGGTCGCCAACGGCGACCTGTCGCAGAAGGTGACGGTTCCGGCGCGTGGCGAGGTCGCGCAGCTCGCCGAGACGATCAACCAGATGACGGAGACGCTGCGGATCTTCGCCGACGAGGTCACGCGCGTGGCGAACGAGGTGGGCGCC
Source organism: Streptomyces sp. NPDC014864 (assembly GCF_043081525.1). Taxonomy (NCBI): domain Bacteria; kingdom Bacillati; phylum Actinomycetota; class Actinomycetes; order Kitasatosporales; family Streptomycetaceae; genus Streptomyces; species Streptomyces sp. NPDC014864. The sequence goes on along the minus strand of NZ_JBIBWT010000015.1, from coordinate 196,483 downwards.
GAGGGCCGCCTCGGCGGGCAGGCGAACGTGCCGGGCGCGGCGGGCACGTGGAAGGACCTGACCGACTCGGTCAACACGGTCTTCCGCAACCTCACCACGCAGGTTCGGGACATCGCCGCGGTGACGACCGCGGTGGCCAGCGGTGACCTGTCGCAGAAGGTCACCGTGGACGTGGCCGGCGAGATGCTGGAGCTGAAGAACACCGTCAACGGCATGGTCGACCAGCTGTCGTCGTTCGGTGCCGAGGTCACGCGGGTGGCGCGGGAGATCGGGGTCGAGGGTGAGCTGGGCGGTCAGGCGCAGGTGGCGGGGGCCGCGGGGACGTGGAAGGACCTGACGGACTCCGTCAACACCGCGTTCCGCAACCTCACCGGTCAGGTGAGGAACATCGCCCAGGTGACGACGGCGGTGGCCAACGGCGATCTGTCGCAGAAGGTCACGGTGGACGTCTCCGGCGAGATGCTCCAGCTGAAGAACACCGTGAACACGATGGTGGACCAGCTGTCGTCCTTCGCCGACCAGGTGACCCGGATGGCCCGGGACGTGGGCACGGAGGGCCGGCTCGGCGGTCAGGCGCAGGTGGACGGCGTCTCCGGCACGTGGAAGGAGCTGACCGACTCCGTCAACTTCATGGCCGGGAACCTCACCTCCCAGGTGCGGCAGATCGCCCAGGTGACGACGGCGGTGGCGCGCGGTGACCTGTCCCAGAAGATCGACGTCGACGCGCGCGGGGAGATCCTGGAGCTGAAGAACACCATCAACACGATGGTGGACCAGCTCTCCGCCTTCGCCGACCAGGTCACCCGGGTCGCGCGTGAGGTGGGCACGGAGGGCCGGCTGGGCGGTCAGGCGCAGGTTCCCGGCGTCGCCGGTGTGTGGCGGGACCTGACCGACTCGGTGAACGGCATGGCCGGGAACCTGACGGCCCAGGTGCGCAACATCGCGCAGGTCGCCACCGCCGTGGCGCGCGGTGACCTGTCCCAGAAGATCACCGTGGACGCGCGCGGGGAGATCCTGGAGCTGAAGAACACCCTGAACACGATGGTGGGCCAGCTGTCGTCGTTCGCCCAGGAGGTCACGCGGGTGGCCCGTGAGGTGGGCACGGAGGGCATCCTCGGCGGTCAGGCCGAGGTCCAGGGCGTCTCCGGCACCTGGAAGGACCTCACCCAGTCGGTGAACTTCATGGCGAACAACCTGACCATCCAGGTCCGCAACATCGCCGAGGTCACCACGGCGGTCGCCAAGGGCGATCTGTCGAAGAAGATCACCGTCGACGCCAAGGGCGAGATCCTCGAGCTGGTCACCACCGTGAACACGATGGTCGACCAGCTGTCGTCGTTCGCCGAGCAGGTGACCCGGGTGGCCCGTGAGGTGGGCACCGAGGGCATCCTCGGCGGGCAGGCGCACGTGCCGGGCGTCGTGGGCATCTGGAAGGACCTCAGCGACAACGTCAACCTGATGGCCAACAACCTGACCATGCAGGTGCGCAACATCTCCCAGGTCGCGGCCGCGGTGGCCAACGGCGACCTGACGCGGACGGTGACGATCGAGGCGCGCGGTGAGGTCGCGCAGCTCGCGGACACCTTCAACACCATGGTGAAGACGCTGAGTTCGTTCGCCGACCAGGTCACCAAGGTGGCCCGCGAGGTGGGCACGGACGGCATCCTCGGCGGGCAGGCCTATGTTCCGGGGGTGGCCGGCACCTGGAAGGACCTCACCGAGTCCGTGAACCAGATGGCGTCCAACCTGACCGGCCAGGTGCGCAACATCGCCATGGTCACCACCGCCATCGCCAAGGGCGATCTGACCAAGAAGATCGACATCGACGCGCGCGGCGAGATCCTGGAGCTGAAGACCACGATCAACACGATGGTCGACCAGCTGTCCTCCTTCGCCGAGGAGGTCACGCGCGTGGCCCGTGAGGTGGGTACGGAGGGTCAGCTCGGCGGTCAGGCCCGCGTGCGGGACGTGGACGGCACCTGGCGCGACCTGACGGAGTCGGTGAACGAGATGGCCGGGAACCTGACCCGGCAGGTGCGTGCCATCGCGCGCGTGGCGACCGCGGTGACCCGCGGCGACCTGAACCTGAAGATCGACGTCGACGCCTCCGGTGAGATCCAGGAACTCCAGGACTACATCAACAAGATGATCGCCAACCTGCGCGACACCACGATCGCCAACAAGGAGCAGGACTGGCTGAAGGGCAACCTGGCGCGCATCTCCGCCCTGATGCAGGGCCGGCGCGATCTTCAGGACGTGGCCTCGCTGATCATGAGCGAGCTGACGCCGGTGGTCTCCGCGCAGCACGGCGCGTTCTTCGTCGCGATGTCGCCGGCCGACGGCACGGAACTCGGCGGTGACAGCGGGGACGAGTACGAGCTGCGGATGCTCGGCTCGTACGGCTACTCGATGGGCTCCATGCCGACGTCGTTCGGGCCGGGTGAGGCGCTGATCGGCACGGCCGCGCAGGAGAAGCGCACGATCCTCGTGGAGAACGCGCCCAGCGGCTATCTGAAGATCTCCTCCGGGCTGGGCGAGGCGCCGCCCGCGCAGGTGATCGTGCTGCCGGTGCTGTTCGAGGGGAAGGTGCTCGGTGTGATCGAGCTGGCGTCCTTCACCCCCTTCACGCAGATCCAGAAGGACTTCCTCAACCAGATCGCGGAGATGATCGCCACCAGCGTCAACACCATCTCCGTCAACACCAAGACCGAGCTGCTGCTGAAGCAGTCGCAGGAGCTGACCGAGCAGCTTCGGCTGCGCTCGGAGGAGCTGGAGCAGCGGCAGAAGGCTCTGCAGGCGTCCAACGCCGAGCTGGAGGAGAAGGCCGAACTGCTGGCCCAGCAGAACCGCGACATCGAGGCGAAGAACTCCGAGATCGAGGAGGCGCGGCAGGTCCTGGAGGAGCGGGCCGAGCAGCTCGCGGTCTCCATGCGCTACCGCAGCGAGTTCCTGGCCAACATGTCGCACGAGTTGCGCACCCCGCTCAACTCCCTGCTGATCCTGGCAAAGTTGCTCGCCGACAACGCGGAGGGGAACCTCTCGCCGAAGCAGGTGGAGTTCGCCGAGACGATCCACGGCGCGGGCTCCGACCTGCTCCAGCTGATCAACGACATCCTGGACCTGTCGAAGGTCGAGGCGGGCAAGATGGACGTCTCGCCGACGCGTATCGCACTGGTCCAGCTGATCGACTACGTGGAGGCCACCTTCCGGCCGCTGACCGCGGAGAAGGGCCTGGACCTGTCGGTGCGGGTGTCGCCGGAACTGCCCGCCACCCTGCACACCGACGAGCAGCGGCTGCTGCAGGTGCTGCGCAACCTGCTGTCCAACGCGGTGAAGTTCACCGACTCCGGTTCGGTGGAGCTGGTCATCCGGCCCGCGCGGGGCGACGTCCCGCAGGCGATCCGGGAGCAGTTGCTGGAGACGGGCTCGCTGACCGACCCGGACGCGGAGATGATCGCCTTCTCGGTCACCGACACCGGTATCGGCATCGCGGGCAGCAAGATGCGGGTCATCTTCGAGGCGTTCAAGCAGGCTGACGGCACCACCAGCCGCAAGTACGGGGGTACGGGCCTGGGGTTGTCCATCTCGCGGGAGATCGCGCAGCTGCTCGGCGGCGAGATCCACGCGCAGAGCGAGCCGGGCCGCGGCTCGACGTTCACGCTGTACCTGCCGCTGCACCCGGGCGAACTGCCCCCGCAGGGCTACCAGCAGCCCGGATCGGCGCTGAACGCCGACGAGTTGGTCGTGTCCTCGGAGTCGTCGCCGTCCGACCTGTCCGAGCTGTCCGCCGCGGAGATCGAGACGCCGGCGGAGGTGAAGTCGTACCAGGAGACGCAGAACGGGGCCGCGGCCCTGTTCCGGCGCCGCCGCCGGGCGCTGCCGTCCGCCACGCCGCGGCCCGCGGTGCAGGGCAGGCAGGTGCCGGAGCAGTGGCCGGCCGCCCGGGAGCAGGAGGCGGCCGGGCAGGGACACCGCGACGCGCGGTTCGGCGGCGAGAAGGTCCTGATCGTCGACGACGACATCCGCAACGTGTTCGCGCTGACCAGCGTCCTGGAGCAGCACGGGCTGTCCGTGCTGTACGCGGAGAACGGCCGTGAGGGCATCGAGGTCCTGGAGCAGCACGACGACGTGGCGGTGGTGCTGATGGACATCATGATGCCGGAGATGGACGGTTACGCGACGACCACGGCGATCCGCCGGATGCCGCAGTTCGCCGGGCTCCCGATCATCGCGCTGACCGCCAAGGCGATGAAGGGCGACCGCGAGAAGGCGATCGAGTCGGGCGCCTCCGACTACGTCACCAAGCCGGTCGACCCCGATCACCTGCTGGCGGTGATGCGGCAGTGGATGCGGGTGGAGTGACGGCGGGGAGAACCAGGGGTGTGCACGCGGAGTCGCTGACGCGGTGTGGCCGAAGTCGTGTAGGAGCACGGGATTCGGGGAACCTTCTGGTCTCCCGCTACGTTTCCGCTCCGGGCACAAGGACATGCACAGTGACATCACGGTGACAGGGTGTGGCGACGGGCGGGGTGCGGCTACGATGACCGGCACAAGGACGGACGGCGTAAGGGAGCCGTCCCCTGGGGCGGTACCCGCGGGTGCCTCCCCGGTTCACGCGGACAGGGGTGGCCCCACGCCGGGGCGAGGAGGGCGGGCCATGGTGCAGAAGGCCAAGATCCTCCTGGTCGATGACCGGCCGGAGAATCTGCTGGCGCTGGAGGCCATCCTCTCCGCGCTCGATCAGACACTGGTGCGGGCATCGTCCGGGGAGGAGGCGCTCAAAGCGCTGCTCACGGACGACTTCGCGGTGATTCTGCTCGACGTGCAGATGCCGGGCATGGACGGCTTCGAGACGGCGGCGCACATCAAGCGGCGGGAGAGGACCCGGGACATCCCGATCATCTTCCTCACCGCGATCAATCACGGGCCGCACCACACGTTCCGCGGGTATGCGGCGGGCGCCGTGGACTACATCTCCAAGCCCTTCGACCCGTGGGTGCTGCGCGCCAAGGTCTCCGTCTTCGTCGACCTGTACATGAAGAACTGCCAGCTGAAGGAGCAGGCGGCCCTGCTGCGGCTCCAGCTGGAGGGCGGCGGCAAGGCCGGTGTCGGTGAGGGCAAGGAGGCGGCGGGGCTGCTCGCCGAGCTGTCCGCCCGCCTCGCGGCCGTGGAGGAGCAGGCCGAGGCGCTGTCCAAGCAGCTCGACGACGACTCGGCGGACGCGGCCGCGGTGGCCACGGCGGCCCATCTGGAGCGCAAGCTGACCGGCCTGCGGCGGGCGTTGGACGCCCTGGAGCCGGGGGCGGGCAGCACCTCCTCGGTCTCGTCGACGAACTGACCCGCGCCGCCCGGACGTTCGGCACCTTCCGGACATGTCGGATGTGCTGTTCGTCGTGTGCGGGGTGACCGCCCGTCGCCTCGTGAGGTGCCGTCAGTTTCCCGACCCCGTCGGCACGACACGAACGGGTGAAGCACTGGGCACACGTGTCCGGCGCCGTCTCCACCGGTAACCTCACACCTATGGCCTCACGTCCCTCCGCAGCCAAGAAGCAGCCCGTCAGGAAGGCGGCCGCTCCCGTGAAGGCTGCGGCGAAGAAGGCCGCCGCTGCGAAGAGGGCCCCCGCCAAGAAGGCCCCGGCGCGCAAGGCACCCGCCAGGAAGGCCGCGGCCAAGGCGCCCGCGCCCCGGCCGGCGCCGAGTCCGACCGGGGGCATCTACCGGCTCGTGCGCGCCCTCTGGCTCGGCCTCGCGCACGCCGTCGGCGCCGTGTTCCGCGGCATAGGGCAGGGCGCCAGGAACCTCGACCCCGCGCACCGCAAGGACGGCGTCGCCCTGCTGCTGCTCGCGGTCGCGCTGATCGTCGCCGCCGGCACCTGGGCCGACCTGCGCGGCCCCGTCGGCGACCTGGTCGAGATCCTGGTGACCGGGGCCTTCGGCCGCCTGGACCTGCTCGTGCCGCTGCTGCTCGCGGTCGTCGCCGTGCGCTTCATCCGGCACCCCGAGCAGCCGGAGGCCAACGGCCGCATCGTGATCGGCCTGTCCGCGCTCCTCATCGGCGTGCTCGGCCAGGTCCACATCGCCTGCGGCTCCCCCGCCCGCGGCGACGGCATGCAGGCCATAAGGGACGCCGGCGGTCTCATCGGATGGGGCGCGGCGACCCCGCTGACGTACGCCATGGGCGACGTGCTCGCCGTGCCGCTGCTCGTGCTGCTCACGGTCTTCGGCCTGCTGGTCGTCACGGCCACCCCGGTCAACGCGATCCCGCAGCGGCTGCGGCTGCTCGGGGTGAAGCTCGGCATCCTGCCCGAGCCCGAGGACGACGAACTGGAGTACGCCGAGGACGACGCGCGCTACGACGAGCAGTGGCGCGAGGCGCTGCCCGAGCGCCCCCGCAAGCGCCAGAGCGCCCCTCAGGCGTACGACCCCGAGGGCGCGGAGCAGGAGGCACTCGCCAAGCGCCGCGACCGCCCCCGGCGTTCCGCCGTGCCGCAGCCCGACATGGGGCGGCGGATGGACGCCGTGGACGTCGCCGCGGCCGCCGCGGCGGCGCTCGACGGCGCGGTCCTGCACGGCATGCCCCCCTCGCAGGTCGTCGCCGACCTCACCCAGGGCGTGAGCGGGGGCGACCGCGTGGAGACGACCCCGACCCCCGTCCCGGCCGCCCGCCCCGAGCAGGACACCCCCGCCGCCCGCCCCGACCGGGACGAGGCGGCCGGCCGCCCCGCCAAGGCCGCCGCGGCCCCCCGGCCTCCGCAGGACGAGCAACCGGCCGGCGTCCCCGACCTCACCAAGAAACCGCCCACCGAGACCCGCGAGCTGCCGCCGCGCGCCGAGCAGCTCCAGCTGTCCGGCGACATCACCTACTCCCTGCCCCCGCTGGACCTGCTGGAGCGCGGCGGCCCGGGCAAGTCGCGCAGCGCGGCCAACGACGCGATCGTCGACTCCCTGACCACCGTCTTCACCGAGTTCAAGGTCGACGCCCGCGTCACCGGCTTCACGCGCGGGCCGACGGTCACGCGGTACGAGGTCGAACTCGGGCCCGCCGTCAAGGTCGAGCGCATCACCGCGCTCACCAAGAACATCGCGTACGCCGTCGCCAGCCCGGACGTCCGGATCATCAGCCCGATCCCCGGCAAGTCCGCGGTCGGCATCGAGATCCCCAACACCGACCGGGAGATGGTCAACCTCGGCGACGTGCTGCGCCTGGCGGAGTCGGCGGAGGACGACGACCCGATGCTCGTCGCGTTCGGCAAGGACGTCGAGGGCGGCTACGTGATGCACTCGCTGGCGAAGATGCCGCACATGCTGGTCGCCGGCGCGACCGGTTCCGGCAAGTCGTCCTGCATCAACTGCCTGATCACCTCGGTCATGATGCGGGCCACGCCCGAGGACGTCCGGTTGATCCTGGTCGACCCCAAGCGCGTCGAGCTCACCGCGTACGAGGGCATCCCGCACCTGATCACGCCGATCATCACCAACCCCAAGCGGGCCGCCGAGGCGCTCCAGTGGGTCGTCCGGGAGATGGACCTGCGGTACGACGACCTCGCGGCGTACGGCTTCCGGCACATCGACGACTTCAACCGCGCCGTGCGCGAGGGGAAGGTCAAGCCCCCCGAGGGCAGCGAGCGGGAGCTGCAGCCGTACCCGTACCTGCTGGTGATCGTCGACGAGCTCGCCGACCTGATGATGGTCGCGCCGCGCGACGTCGAGGACGCGATCGTGCGCATCACCCAGCTCGCGCGGGCCGCCGGCATCCACCTGGTGCTCGCCACCCAGCGGCCCTCGGTCGACGTCGTCACCGGTCTGATCAAGGCGAACGTGCCCTCGCGGCTCGCGTTCGCCACCTCCTCGCTGGCCGACTCGCGCGTCATCCTCGACCAGCCCGGAGCCGAGAAGCTGATCGGCAAGGGCGACGGGCTCTTCCTGCCGATGGGCGCGAACAAGCCGACCCGTATGCAGGGCGCGTTCGTCACCGAGGAGGAGATCGCGGCCGTCGTCCGGCACTGCAAGGACCAGATGGCGCCCGTCTTCCGGGACGACGTCACCGTGGGCACCAAGCAGAAGAAGGAGATCGACGAGGACATCGGCGACGACCTCGACCTGCTGTGCCAGGCGGCCGAACTGGTCGTCTCCACCCAGTTCGGGTCGACCTCCATGCTCCAGCGCAAGCTGCGAGTCGGCTTCGCCAAGGCCGGACGGCTGATGGACCTCATGGAGTCGCGGAACATCGTCGGCCCCAGCGAGGGCTCCAAGGCACGTGACGTTCTCGTGAAACCCGATGACCTGGACGGTGTGCTGGCCGTGATTCGCGGGGAGTCCGCGGGGTAGCAGCAAAACGGCCGTCCGGCGGATCCGCTTACTGCGGGTGGGTGGGGTGCGTGCACCGTGATCCACCCGTTAGAGACCGACGGGCAACCGTTTCCCCTGGACATACGTCAAGTTGAGCGAAAGGACGGGCGCGGGTCCCACGCTGGGCGCCGGATCTGTCCCACCATCGGATTGTCCGGCCATTCCGATGGCGTACAAAGTCGTACCGCCGGGTCGCTCCACCTTTCGCACCCCCCTAGACTGAACCTCCAGCACAGGCGGCTACACGCTCGAAAGGCGCCCCCGTGTCCATCGGCAACTCCCCTGAAGACGAGCGTCCGTTCGAAGACGTTTCCGAGGAAGACCGCCCCTCCATCGGCCAGGCCCTGCGGCAGGCTCGTATCGCCGCCGGGCTGACCGTCGACGACGTCAGCAGCGCCACGCGGGTCCGCATCGCCATCGTGCACGCCATCGAGGCCGACAACTTCGCCCCCTGCGGCGGAGACGTCTACGCGCGCGGGCACATCCGGACCCTGGCGAAGGCCGTGCACCTCGACCCCGCCCCGCTGCTCGCGCGGTACGGCACCCAGCACGGCGGGAGCCCCGCCCCCACCCCGGCCGCCCCCCTGTTCGAGGCGGAACGCATCCGCCCGGAGCGGCGCGGCCCGAACTGGACCGCGGCCATGGTCGCCGCGATCGTCGCCGTGGTCGGCTTCGTGGGCTTCACCGCCTTCACGGGCGGCGACTCCGGCGACGGCGCCGGGACCCAGGTCGCCGAGGGATCCACACCGACGCCCGGCAAGCCGGCCTCGCCCACGCCCAAGAGCAGCAAGCCCGCCGACCAGAAGCCCGAGCCCTCCGACAGCGCCATCGCGGCCGCCCCGCAGGACAAGGTCACCGTCAAGGTCAGCGCCACGGGCGGACGCAGCTGGATCTCCGCCAAGGACCACAACGGCCGGATGCTCTTCGACGGGCTGCTCAAGAAGGGCGACTCCAAGACCTTCCAGGACAACTCCGAGATCAACCTCATCCTCGGTGACGCCGGAGCGATCCAGCTCTTCGTCAACGGCAAGAAGATCGAGGACCAGTTCCAGCCGGGCGCCGTGGAACGCCTCACATACACCAAGGGCGACCCGCAGGTCGGATAGGCCCGCGAGGGGTCCAAGGGGTGCGCTTGTGACGGGGTTGGCCAAGATCGGCCAACCCCGTCGACGTGGGGTGTCAGCGGGACGAAGTAGTCTTGAGCCCATGCCTGAACGCCGTACCGTCGCACTCGTCACTCTCGGCTGCGCCCGTAACGAGGTGGACTCGGAGGAGCTCGCAGGCCGTTTGGAGGCGGACGGCTGGCAGCTCGTGGAGGACGCCGCGGAAGCGGACGTCGCCGTGGTCAACACCTGTGGTTTCGTGGAAGCCGCCAAGAAGGACTCCGTCGACGCCCTCCTGGAGGCCAACGACCTCAAGGGCCAGGGCAGAACGCAGGCGGTGGTCGCGGTCGGCTGCATGGCCGAGCGCTACGGCAAGGAGCTCGCCGAGGCCCTTCCCGAGGCCGACGGCGTGCTCGGCTTCGACGACTACACGAACATCTCCGACCGCCTGCAGACCATCCTGTCCGGCGGCATCCACGCCGCGCACACCCCGCGGGACCGCCGCAGGCTGCTGCCGATCAGCCCGGCCGAGCGGCACTCCGCGACCGACGTCGCCCTGCCCGGGCACGGCGCCCCCGCGGACCTCCCGGAGGGGCTCGCCCCGGAGTCGGGCCCCCGCGCCCCCCTGCGCCGCCGCCTGGACGGCGCCCCGGTCGCCTCGGTGAAGCTCGCCTCCGGCTGCGACCGGCGCTGCTCCTTCTGCGCCATCCCGTCCTTCCGCGGCTCCTTCATCTCCCGCCGCCCGAGCGACGTGCTCAACGAGACGCGGTGGCTGGCCGAGCAGGGCGTCAAGGAGGTCATGCTGGTCTCCGAGAACAACACCTCCTACGGCAAGGACCTGGGCGACATCCGCCTGCTGGAGTCCCTGCTGCCCGAGCTCGCCGAGGTCGACGGCATCGAGCGTGTCCGCGTCAGCTACCTCCAGCCCGCCGAGATGCGGCCCGGTCTGATCGACGTGCTGACCTCCACCCCGAAGGTCGCCCCCTACTTCGACCTGTCCTTCCAGCACTCCGCGCCCGGCGTGCTGCGGGCCATGCGCCGCTTCGGCGACACCGACCGCTTCCTGGAACTGCTCGACACCATCCGCGCCAAGGCCCCCGAGGCCGGCGTGCGCTCCAACTTCATCGTCGGCTTCCCCGGCGAGACGGAGGCCGACTTCGCCGAGCTGGAGCGCTTCCTGAACGGCGCGCGCCTGGACGCCATCGGCGTCTTCGGCTACTCCGACGAGGAGGGCACCGAGGCCGCCGGCTACGACAACAAGCTCGACGAGGACGTCGTCGCCGAGCGGCTCGCCCACCTCTCACGGCTCGCGGAGGAGCTCGTCTCGCAGCGCGCCGAGGAGCGCGTCGGCGAGACGGTGCGCGTGCTCGTCGAGTCGGTCGACACCGAGGAGGGCGTGTACGGCCGTGCGGCGCACCAGGCGCCGGAGACCGACGGCCAGGTGCTGCTCACGAGCGGCCGGGGCCTGGACGTCGGCCGTATCGTCGAGGCGAAGGTGGTCGGTACGGAAGGCGTCGACCTGGTTGCGGAGCCGCTCCAGGGCTCGCTCGCGTGGAGTGAGGAGGCGGGCAGATGACGGGAGTCCCGGCATCCGCGGCAGGCGGCTCCTCCGGAGGGCGGGGGGCGGTCTCGGGCCGTGCCGACGCGGGTGGGGCTTCCGGTCGTCTTGGTTCCGGCGCCTTGTCCGGCGGTCCGGTGGGTGTTCCCGCGATGGCGGCTGGTTCCGGTGCGTCCGGGGGCGTCGGGGACGCGCCGGGGGGGTCCGGTGCTTCCGGAGGTGCCGGAGGTGACGGAGGGCCCGGTGTTTCCGGTGTGCCCGGAGTTCCCGGCGCGTCCGGTGGTGTTGCTGGTAACTCGCGTGGTGCCGGTTCCGCTTCCGGTGGCGGTGCCGGTGCGGCCGGTGCCGCCGACGTCGACTCCGGTGCCGGTGAGGAGGGTGGTGTCCGGCCGCTGCGCGGCGGGAAGATCGCGGCCGCCGCGGTCAACCAGGCCAGCGTGTGGAACGTCGCCAATCTGCTGACGATGCTGCGACTGCTGCTGGTCCCCGGCTTCGTCGCCCTGATGCTCGCCGGCGGCGGGTACGACCCGGCCTGGCGCTCGCTCGCCTGGGCGGCCTTCGCGGTCGCCATGATCACCGACCTGTTCGACGGGCACCTGGCACGGACCTACAACCTCGTCACCGACTTCGGGAAGATCGCCGATCCCATCGCCGACAAGGCGATCATGGGGGCTGCGCTGATCTGCCTCTCCGGCCTGGGCGATCTGCCGTGGTGGGTGACCGCCGTGATCCTCGGCCGGGAACTCGGGGTCACCCTCCTGCGTTTCCTCGTCATCCGCTACGGCGTCATCCCCGCGAGCCGGGGCGGCAAGCTGAAGACCCTCACGCAGGGCGTGGCCGTCGGGATGTACGTGCTGGCGCTGACGGGGTGGCTGGCCACTCTGAGGTTCTGGGTGATGGCCGTGGCGGTCGTCCTGACCGTGGTGACCGGTCTCGACTACGTGCGACAGGCCGTGGTGCTGCGCAGGCGGGGAATCGCCGAGCGCCGGGCGGCGTTGGAGGAGTCGGAAGCGTGAGTTCCCCGGCCACCGAAGTGGTGAGACTACTCACGGTGAGGGGCGAGACGATCGCCGTCGCCGAGTCGCTGACCGGTGGCCTGGTCGCTGCGGAGATCACCACGGTGCCCGGGGCGTCCAAGGTCTTCCGGGGCTCGGTGACGGCCTACGCCACCGAGCTCAAGCACGAGCTGCTCGGCGTCGACGCCACCCTGCTGGCCGAGCGGGGAGCAGTGGATCCGCAGGTCGCGACCCAGATGGCGGCCGGAGTGCGCAAGGCGCTGGGGGCCGACTGGGGCATCGCGACCACCGGAGTGGCCGGCCCCGAACCCCAGGACGGGCAACCCGTCGGGACGGTCTTCGTGGCCGTGGACGGGCCCTCGAAGGCGGAAAAAGGCGCCCTTCACGGCGGGAAAACGGCCTCGCTGCGGTTGAACGGCAGCCGGGCGGAAATTCGTATGGAGAGTGTACGGAGCGTACTCGCGCTGCTTCTCCAGCGGCTCGCGAGCGAACAGACCGGGAATGAGCGGGCACAGGATACGGAACGGAACGGGGGGTTTTGATGTTTGCAGCCCTGAGTGAACACGACATCGCTCCCCGCACGGCCGCGGCGCGAGGCGGTACGGTGGGGCGTGAAGGATGCGGCTACGCGGTCCGAGGAGGGAGCCACCGATGATTCTGCTCCGTCGCCTGCTGGGTGACGTGCTGCGTCGGCAGCGCCAGCGCCAGGGCCGTACTCTGCGCGAAGTCTCCTCGTCCGCCCGAGTCTCACTCGGCTATCTCTCCGAGGTGGAGCGGGGGCAGAAGGAGGCTTCCTCCGAGCTGCTCTCCGCCATCTGCGACGCGCTGGACGTACGGATGTCCGAACTCATGCGGGAAGTGAGCGACGAGCTCGCCCTCGCCGAGCTGGCCCAGTCTGCCGCGGCCACCGAGACCGTACCCACGCCGGTTCGTCCGATGCTGGGTTCCGTGTCGGTGACCGGTGTGCCGCCGGAACGCGTGACCATCAAGGCGCCCGCCGAAGCGGTGGACGTGGTCGCCGCGTGACCTGCCACACACCCGCGTGCGCGCACTGACGCACGTGCACTGACGCACACGTCTTGAGGCCCCGGCCGGGGTTTCTCCGGGAAGACCCGGAGGGACGCCGCCCGGGGTCTTCGCATGTCCGCGGAGCTACGGCGCCGCCCTCGCCGTGCCCGTTTGCCGGTGGGGTGAGGTGCGGTCATGGTGGAGGGCGGGCTTCGTTCGGGTGACCGGCGCGGGAAGGGACGGACGCGCCCTCTGTGCGACTCGCTGCGCCCTCCTACGGGAGGGGGCCGCGTTCTAGCGTCGGGCTGGAGGTGGGTGCGATGACGGGGCCGATAGTGCGCCGGGGGGCCGGTCTGGCGATGGCGCTGGTGTGGTGGTGGGCGGTACTGCGGCTGGCGCTGGCGGACGACGCGGGGGTCCTGGAGGGGGCGGTCGCGGCCGGTGGCTGGGGCCTGAGCCTGCTGCCGGTGCACTGCGTACCGAAGCCCGGGGCGACCGGGACCGTGGGTTCGGGTCCGCCCGACACCCGGCCGAAACCGTACGAATGGTTCTGACGGGCCGTCAATCCGGCTTGCGACTGGTGGGACTTGTACGGGCGTAGCGTTCCCGCCAGCGCTGGGGGGAACCCGGTGCCGGGGCGGGGCCCACCTGACAGCTGGGGCACCAGTACGTGGGCCGCTCCTGGGAGCCGTCGCCCTGGTCGGCCACCCGGACCGACGTCCGGCAGCGCAGGCAGGGGCGGGGCGCGCGGCCGTACACGAACAGGTCCTGGTGGGGAAGGCCCGTGGTCCGGCGGACCACCCGCTCGCGGTTGACCTCCAGCAGCTTCTTGGCGAGGGCGGGCAGCTTCGCGGCGCGGTCGGCGGGCAGTGCCCCGACGGAGAGCCAGGGGGTGACACCGAGCAGGAAGCAGAGCTCGCTCTTGTACACGTTGCCGATGCCGGCGAGGTTGCGCTGGTCGAGCAGCGCCTCGCCGAGCTGGCGGGCAGGGTCGGCGAGGAGATTGGCCAGGGCCCGCTCGGGGTCCCAGTCCGGCCCGAGCAGGTCGGGGCCCAGATGGCCGACGGCGCGTTCCTCGGCGCTGGTGTGCAGGAACTCCAGGACCGGGAGCCGGTATCCGACGGCCGTGCGGTCGGCGGTGCCGAGGACGACCCGGATCTGGTGGGCAGGGCCTCCCCGCCAGCGTTCGCCGGGGCCGTACACCTTCCAGGCGCCTTCCATCCGCAGATGCGAGTGCAGCGTCACGCCGCCCTCGACGCGGGTGAGCAGGTGCTTGCCGCGCGCGACGGTGTTCAGGACGGTCCGGCCGGTGAGGTCGACCGTGGCGTACTTCGGCACCCGCAGGTCGCTGCGGGTCAGCACCTTGCCTCCCAGGGCGTCCTGCAGGCGTCGCGCGGCCTGCCAGACCGTGTCACCTTCGGGCATGTGTCCAGGGTGCCACGGCGGCTGCGCCCCGTGTGCCTCGTACGTCCCGTGGGCCCCGTCCGCCGCCTGTGTCCTGAAAGGACGGGTACATCCCGGTCCCGGGCGGGACTGTCCTGTTCACGCCCGCAGCCGCAGGCCGCGCGGGGTGGCGATGAAGCCCGCTCCTTCCAGGAGGGTGCCGATGGGGGAGGTCAGCGCAGGGGTACCGTTGACGCGCTCGACGGTGACCGTGCCGAGGGAGCCCGCGCGAGCCGCCGCGGCGAGGGCCCCGGCGGCTGCCCGCAGGCGCGGGTCCTCGGTGGCCTTCTCCTCCGGGTCGGTGGGCCAGGCCAGCAGCGTCTTGCCGCCCCGCTCCATGTAGAGGGTCAGCTCGCCGTCGACGAGGACCACCAGGGACCCCGCCTTGCGGCCCGGCTTGTGCCCCGCGCCGGTCGGCGGTTCGGGCCAGGGAAGGGCGGCGCCGTAGGCGTTCGCGGGGTCGGAGGCGGCGAGGACGACGGCCCGGGATTCGGCGGAGGGGGTTCGGGATCCGCGGCTCCCGAAGCCGTTGCCGTAGCCGGGCCGGGTGCCGGACTCGTGGCCGTTGCCGGTGCCGTAGCCGGTGCCGTAGGGGCCGCTGCCTCTCGGGCCGCCGCCGCGGGGGCCGCCCGCGCCCGGGTCCGCGAAGTCGTGTGGCGACACGTAGTCGCCGGGCCGAGGGAGCGCGGGGGGTCCCCAGTCGCCGTCGAGGCCCGCTCCGCCGTCCCAGGGGTCGGCCTGTGGGGCGGGGTTCTCGGACGGGGGCGAGCCGCCGAAGCCGTCAGGGGCCCCGGGGCCGTCCGGGGAGCCGGTGCCGTGAGCGGCGCCGAAGTTGTCGAGTGCGCCGAAGCCGCCGTTCCCGAAGCCGGCGGCCGGCGAACCCTCGCCCCGCTCGCGGGCGTTGGCCACCGCGCGCAGGCGGTCGACCGCACCGTCCATCGCGAACTGGGCGGCCCCCAGGCCCTCCACCACATAGCCCCGCCGGGCCTGTCCGCTGTCCTCGAAGGCGGACAGGATCCGGTACACGGCCGAGAACCCGCCCTCGACGCCCTCGGCCGCCACGGCTCCCCGGGTGACCACACCGTGCCGGTCGAGGAGCGTGCGCGCCAGGGCGTGGGCGCGCACGGTGGCGTCGGCCTCCCGGTCGGGCAGCAGGGACCAGCGGCCGGCGACGGTCGGCGGGCCGGTGCGCGACGCGGCGCGGGCGGCGGCCGTGAGCGAGCCGTACCGCCCGCGCGGGACGGCGCGCTTGGCGCGGTGGGCCGTGGACCCCGCGGTGCGGCCCGAGCCCAGCAGGGAGCGCATCGGGGCGAGCGTGTCGTTGGTGAGGCGGCCGGACCAGGCCAGGTCCCAGAGGGCGTCGGCCAGTTGCGGATCGGTGGCTTCGGGGTGCGTGGTGGCGCGGACCTGGTCGGCGATCTGACGGAAGAACAGGCCGTAGCCACCGGAGAGGGTGTCGAGGACGGACTGGTGCAGCGCGGTCAGCTCCAGTGGGTGCGGTGGCGGCAGGAGCAGCGGGGCCGCGTCCGCCAGATACAGCGAGACCCAGCCGTCCTTGCCGGGCAGCGCGCCCACGCCCGCCCACACCACCTCGCCGGCGGCGGTGAGTTCGTCGAGCATCGAGGGGGTGTATCCCGCGACGCGGGAGGGCAGCACCAGCTTCTCCAGCGCGGAGGCGGGTACGGACGCGCCCTGCAACTGCTCCACGGCGCGCACCAGTCCGTCGATGCCGCGCAGTCCGTGTCCCTTGCCGACGTGCTGCCACTGCGGCAGGAACTGGGCGAGCGCGGCCGGCGGCACCGGTTCGAGTTCGTGCCGCAGTGCGGCCAGTGACCGGCGGCGCAGCCTGCGCAGGACGGCCGCGTCGCACCACTCCTGCCCGATCCCCGCCGGGTGGAACTCCCCTTGCACCACACGGCCGCCGGCCGCGAGCCGCTGCAGCGCGCCGTCCGTGACCGCCACGCCCAGGCCGAAGCGGGCCGCCGCTGTGGCCGACGTGAACGGGCCGTGTGTGCGGGCGTGGCGCGCGAGCAGGTCGCCCAGGGGGTCCTTGACGGGTTCGGTGAACGCCTCCGGGACCCCCACCGGCAGCGCCGTGCCGAGGGCGTCGCGCAGCCGGCCCGCGTCCTCGATCGCCGCCCAGTGGTCGGCCCCGGCGATCCGCACCCGGATGACCCGGCGGGCGGAGGCCAGCTCTTGAGCCCAGTGCGGCTCGGCGCCGCGCTCGGCCAGCTCGGCGTCGGTGAGCGGACCGAGCAGCCGCAGCACGTCCGCGACGCCTTCGACGTCCTTGACGCGGCGGTCCTCCGTCAGCCACTGCAGCTCGCGCTCCAGCTCGGTCAGCACCTCGGCGTCCAGCAGTTCCCGCAGCTCCGCCTGGCCGAGCAGCTCGGCCAGCAGGCGCGAGTCCAGGGACAGCGCGGCGGCGCGGCGCTCGGCCAGCGGGGAGTCGCCCTCGTACAGGAACTGGGCGACATAGCCGAAGAGCAGGGAGCGCGCGAAGGGCGACGGCTCGGGGGTGGTGACCTCGACCAGGCGCACCTTGCGGGACTCGAGGTCGCCCATCAGCTCCACGAGACCCGGAACGTCGAAGACGTCCTGAAGACACTCGCGGACGGCCTCCAGGACGATCGGGAACGAACCGAACTCGCTCGCCACCTGCAGCAGCTGGGCCGCGCGCTGCCGCTGCTGCCACAGCGGTGTGCGCTTGCCGGGGTTGCGGCGCGGCAGCAGCAGGGCGCGCGCTGCGCACTCGCGGAAGCGGGACGCGAACAGGGCCGAGCCGCCGACCTGGTCGGTGACGATCTGGTCGACGTCGCCCTTGTCGAAGGCGACGTCCGCCGCACCCACCGGCGCCCGGTCGGCGTCGCCCGCCCCGCCGAAGGGGGCGCCCGCCTTCGCCGGGTCCTGGTCCAGCAGGTCCAGGCCCATCAGGTCGGCGTCGGGCAGGCGCAGCACGATGCCGTCGTCGGCGTGCATGACCTGCGCGTCCATGCCGTACCGCTCCGACAGGCGGGCGCCGAGCGCCAGCGCCCACGGGGCGTGCACCTGCGCGCCGAACGGGGAGTGGACGACCACTCGCCAGTCGCCGAGTTCGTCGCGGAAGCGCTCCACGACGATCGTCCGGTCGTCCGGGACGTGACCGCACGCCTCGCGCTGCTCGTCCAGGTACGTCAGCACATTGTCCGCGGCCCAGGCGTCGAGGCCGGCCGCCAGCAGGCGCAGCCGGCCGTCCTCCTTCGACAGCGCGCCGACCTCGCGCAGGAACGCGCCCACCGCGCGCCCCAGTTCCAGCGGCCGGCCCAGCTGGTCGCCCTTCCAGAACGGGAGCCGGCCCGGCACGCCCGGCGCGGGGGAGACCAGGACACGGTCGCGGGTGATGTCCTCGATGCGCCAGGAGCTCGTACCGAGGGTGAAGACGTCGCCGACCCGGGACTCGTAGACCATCTCCTCGTCCAGCTCGCCGACCCGGCCCCCGCCCTTCTTGGGGTCCGAGCCGGCGAGGAAGACCCCGAAGAGGCCGCGGTCGGGGATCGTGCCCCCGGAGGTGACGGCGAGGCGCTGCGCGCCGGGGCGGCCGGTGACCGTGCCCGCCACCCGGTCCCACACCACGCGCGGGCGCAGCTCCGCGAACGCGTCCGAGGGGTAGCGGCCCGCGAGCATGTCGAGGACCGCCGTGAACGCCGACTCCGGCAGCGAGGCGAACGGCGCGGCCCGGCGGACGGCGGCGAGCAGGTCGTCGACCTGCCAGGTGTCCATCGCCGTCATCGCGACGACCTGCTGGGCGAGGACGTCCAGCGGGTTGGCGGGCACCCGCAGGGCCTCGATGGCGCCGGAACGCATCCGTTCGGTGACGACCGCCGCCTGGACGAGGTCGCCGCGGTACTTCGGGAAGACCACGCCGGTGGAGACCGCGCCGACCTGGTGTCCCGCGCGACCGACGCGCTGCAGGCCGGAGGCGACCGACGGCGGGGACTCGACCTGGACGACGAGGTCCACGGCGCCCATGTCGATGCCCAGTTCCAGGCTGGAGGTGGCGACCACGGCGGGGAGCCGGCCCGCCTTGAGGTCCTCCTCCACCAGGGCGCGCTGCTCCTTGGAGACCGAGCCGTGGTGGGCGCGCGCGATGACCGCCGGCGCGCCGTGCGCCGCGCCGGAGCCGCCCATCAGTTCGGCCGGGGAGTGGTGCTCGTCCAGGGACTCGCCCGTCATCCGCTCGTACGCGATCTCGTTGAGCCGGTTGCACAGGCGCTCGGCGAGCCGGCGGGAGTTGGCGAACACGATCGTCGAGCGGTGGGCCTGGACCAGGTCGGTGATCCGCTCCTCGACGTGCGGCCAGATGGAGGGACGCTCCGCGCCGTCGTTTCCGTCGGCGACCGGGGAGCCGCCGAGCTCGCCCAGGTCCTCGACCGGGACGACGACCGAGAGGTCGAACTCCTTGCCGGACTCCGGCTGGACGATCTCCACCTTGCGGCGGGGCGAGAGGTAGCGGGCGATCTCGTCGACCGGGCGGACCGTCGCGGACAGGCCGATGCGGCGGGCCGGCCGGGGCAGCAGCTCGTCCAGCCGCTCCAGTGACAGCGCGAGATGCGCGCCGCGCTTGGTGCCCGCCACCGCGTGCACCTCGTCCAGGATCACCGTCTCGATGCCGGTCAGCGCGTCGCGTGTGGCCGAGGTGAGCATCAGGAAGAGCGATTCGGGGGTGGTGATCAGGATGTCCGGCGGGCGCGTGGACAGCGCACGACGCTCGGCGGCCGGGGTGTCGCCGGAGCGGATGCCGACCTTCACCTCGGGCTCGGGCAGGCCGAGGCGGACTGACTCCTGGCGGATGCCGGTGAGGGGGCTGCGGAGATTGCGCTCGACGTCGACGGCGAGGGCCTTCAGCGGCGAGACGTACAGAACCCGGCAGCGCTTCTTCGGGTCGGCCGGGGGCGGGGTGGAGGCGAGCTGGTCGAGGGCGGCGAGAAAGGCGGCCAGCGTCTTGCCGGATCCCGTCGGGGCGACCACCAGCACGTCCGAGCCCTCCGCGATGGCCTGCCACGCGCCCGACTGGGCGGCGGTGGGCGCGGAGAAGGCCCCCGTGAACCAGCCGCGGGTCGCGGGGGAGAAGCCGTCGAGGGCTGGGTGTGCTGAGCTGGACATGCATCAATCCTGCACCCGGCCACTGACAATCCCCTCTGAGCTGCGGCTTTGTCACGCCCGGTGGCGGAGCGTCGGAGCGGCGGGGTGGTCGGTTCCCCGTCCGGCGTGACGGAAGATGGACGCATGCAAGGGTCTGGCGAGGAGCGGGCGCGGCACTGGAGCTACGAGGAGCTGCCCGGTGTCGATCTGCTGCGGGCCCGGTACGTCAGGAAGGCGTTCGTACGGCACACGCACGAGCACTTCGTGATCGCCGCCATCGCCGAGGGTGTCGAGGTGTTCCACCACCGCGGGGCCGACCAGTACGCGGGGGCGGGATCGCTCGCGCTGGTCAATCCGGACACCCCGCACACGGGGCGGGCGGGCGTGCCGGAGGGGTGGCGGTACGGGGCGGTGTATCCGGCGCCGGAGCTGGTGGCCGAGATCGCGGGTGAGACCACGGGGATCCGCGGGACGCCCGGCTTCGTGAGCCCGGTGCTCGACGATCCGTACGCCGCCCGACTGGTCCATCAGGTGCTGCGGGCCGCGGACGAGGGGAACGCGCTGGCGGCCGACACGCTGCTGCGAGTGGCCGTGACCCGGCTGCTGCGGTTGAACGGCGGGACGCTGCCGCGGCGGGAGGTGCGGACGGCCGGCACGCGGCTCGCGGCACGTGCGCGTGCCGTGCTGGAGGAGCGGATGGCCGGGCCGCCCACCCTGGAGCGGCTGGCGGGCGACCTGGGGACCAGCCCGTTCGCACTGCTGCGGGCGTTCCGGGACGCGTACGGGATGCCGCCGCACGCCTGGCTGACCGACGCCCGGGTGCGGCGGGCCCGACGGCTGCTCGACGCGGGCACGGCCCCGGCGGAGGCCGCCGTCGTCGTGGGGTTCACCGACCAGGCGCACCTCAGCCGGCACTTCTCCCGCATCGTGGGCGTGCCTCCGGGGGCCTACCGGCGTGAGCGCAAGAACGTACAAGACGCGCGGCAGCGGCTTCTCCTACCGTCGCAGGCGTGGCAGAACAGACAGCACTCGCAGACATACGCTCCGACGACGGAGACAAACCGGACGCGGCCGTCGTACGGGACGCCCTCGGAGTCGGAATCGCCGTAGGCCTGTCCGGGTTCGCCTTCGGGGTGACCTCGGCGGGCAGCGGACTCACGCTGCTCCAGACCTGTGCGCTCAGCCTGCTGGTGTTCACCGGTGCCTCCCAGTTCGCGCTCGTGGGGGCGCTCGCGGCCGGGGGCAATCCCTTCACGGCGGCCGCGGGCGCCTTCTTCCTCGGGGTGCGCAACGCCTTCTACGGGCTGCGCCTGTCCCAGGTGCTGGCCCTCCCGCGCGCGCTGCGCCCGCTGGCCGCCCAGTGGGTCATCGACGAGACCACCGCGGTGGCCCTCGCCCAGCCCACCCGGCGCGCCGCGCGGCTCGGCTTCACCGTCACCGGGACCACCCTGTACCTGCTGTGGAACCTCACCACACTGCTCGGCGCGCTGGGCGCCAAGGCCATCGGCGACACCGCGGCGTGGGGTCTCGACGCGGCCGGCCCCGCCGTGTTCCTGGCGCTGCTCGCGCCCATGCTGAGGAGCACCACCGAGCGGGCCGTCGCCGCTCTCGCCGTGCTGGTCGGGCTCGGGCTGCTGCCCGTGCTGCCCGCCGGGGTGCCCGTCCTGCTGGCCGCGCTCGCGGCACCGGCCGTGCTCTGGCTGGACGGCCGGCGCGTGGGCGCATGCGCCGGCGGACGGGAGGGGAAGCGTTGAACGCCTGGATCGCGATCGCCGCGACCGTCCTCGGCTGCTACGCCGTCAAGCTCGCCGGGCTGCTCGTGCCGGCGGGAGCGCTGGAGCGCCCGCTCGTGAAGCGGCTCGCCGCGCTGCTGCCGGTCGCCCTCCTCGCCGCTCTCACCGCCCAGCAGACCTTCGCCGACGGGCACGCGCTCGTCCTCGACGCGCGGGCGGCCGGCCTCGCGGCCGCCGCGGTGGCGCTGCTGCTGCGTGCGCCGTTCCTGCTCGTCGTCGCGGCGGCCGTGGTGGTGACGGCGGGAATGCGGGCCGTGGGCGGATGACCTGAGCCGCGGGCGGAGGACGTGAGCCGCGGGCGGAGGACGTGAGCCGCGGGCGGAGGACGTGAGCCGCGGGCGGAGGACGTGAGCCGCGGGTGGAGGACGTGAGCCGCGGGTGGGCCGGCGGCAGGGTGGCGTGCGGCACGCCCGCGCGTGCGTGCCGCAGGGACAGTTCCGCCTCAGCCGATGGCCCGGCCGTACGCCCGAAGGGTGCGCAGTGCCTCGATCGTCACCATGGGGCGCGCCTCCAGGGCGACGCCGGGAGCCCACTGGCGCCAGGTGATCGGCCAGCCGCCGTCCTCCCGCTGCCGGCTCGCCAGGAAGTCCAGCGAACGGTTCATCTCGTCGTCCGTGAACCACGCGCGCGCGAGGGAGCCGGGGGTCCTCGCGTAGTCGTACGGGAAGTGGTGCTCCTCCGGGGCGTAGCCGGGCGAGACCGGGAAGGCCTCCAGGTGCTCCGGGTCCAGCGCCGCGAGCCGGTGGTCGCGGACCAGGCGGCCGAGCCGGTCGGCGGCCGCCTCCGCGCGCGTCCGGTCGGCAGCGGCGTCCAGGAAGGTGACGGCCGCCTCGATCTCGTAGGGGTGGGACCTCTCCAGGGACTCGATCCGCTGCCAGCAGTAGTCGGTCGCCCGGAACAGCCAGGCGTGCCACACCTCGTTGCGGTGCAGCAGTCCCACCACGGGACCGGTGGCGAGGAGGTCGCTCGGCGGGTCGTCCACGATCGGCACGAAGGGAGCCGCCGGATAGCCGCGCTGGCTGGGGTGGACGGCGGGCAGGGCACCGTCCGGCGTGGAGACGGACGTCAGGTACCGGCAGACGCGTTCCACCCGCTGTCCGCCGCAGCGCCCGATGGAGTCCAGGACGTGCAGCGCGTGAGCGGTGTGCAGCGGCTGGCTGACCGGGCCGCGCAGATCGGGCTCCAGCGCGTGGCCGAAGCCGCCGTCCTCGTTGCGGTAGGCGTCCAGCGCGGTCTCCACCGGGTCGGCGGCGCCGTTCAGGAAGTGGTGCGCGAACAGCCGCTGCTCCAGCACGCGCGCGGTGAGCCAGACGAAGTGTTCGGCGCGGAAGAGCGGGGAGGACGCCGGGGGCGTCGGGGGGAGTGGGGAGGCTCCGGTTTCGGGCATGAGTCAGACCGTAGGGCGGAAAGCGGTCTCGGCACGCGGTCCCGGCTCGGGCCCACCCCCGGGGGCGGGATACTGGACTCATGCGGTTGACGGTCTTCTGGGAGCGGATGGCGGAGCACTTCGGCACGGGGTACGCCGACACCTTCGCGCGCGATCATGTGATGTCCGAACTCGGCGGCCGCACGGTGCACGAGGCGCTGGACGCGGGCTGGGAGGCCAAGGACGTGTGGCGCGTGGTCTGCCGGGTCATGAACGTTCCGCCGGAGAGGCGCTGACCGGGACCGGGCCCCGCACGACCGGCGCTGGTTGTCGGTGGCGTGGGCGAGACTTGCACCGTGGCACCCACTGACGACACCGGGCGGATCTCCCGGCACGCATCCCCGGTCGACCCGACGCCGCCTGCCCGGCCCCCGGCCGAGGGTGCCGCCGGGGCGGGCACCCGGATGCCGCGCTGGCTGCCGCGCGCCATGGTGCTCGCGCTCGCGCTGGTCGCCGCGTTCCAGCTGGGCAGCTGGGCCTTCCACCAGGTGACGGGCCTGCTGATCAACATTCTCATCGCGTTCTTCCTGGCCCTCGCCATAGAGCCGGCGGTGAGCCGCATGGCCGCCCACGGCATGCGCCGGGGCCTCGCGACCTTCCTGGTGTTCCTGGGCCTGCTGATCGCGGTGGCGGGCTTCGTCACCCTGCTCGGCTCGATGCTCGCCGGGCAGATCATCAAGATGGTCGAGGGCTTCCCCGAGTACCTCGACTCGGTGATCAACTGGGTCAACACGACCTTCCACACCGAACTCCGGCGCGTGGACGTCCAGGAAGGCCTGCTGCACTCCGACTGGCTGCGCAAGTACGCGCAGAACAGCGCCGCGGGCGTGCTCGACGTGTCCGCCCAGGTGCTCGGCGGCCTGTTCCAGATGCTGACCGTCGGCCTGTTCTCCTTCTACTTCGCCGCCGACGGGCCCCGCCTGCGCCGCGCCCTCTGCTCCGTCCTGCCGCCCGTCCGGCAGGCCGAGGTGCTGCGCGCGTGGGAGATAGCCGTCGACAAGACCGGTGGCTACCTGTACTCGCGCGGTCTGATGGCGCTGATCTCGGGGATCGCCCACTACATCCTGCTGCAGGCGCTGGGCGTGCCCTACGCGCCCGTGCTCGGTGTCTGGGTGGGCCTGGTGTCCCAGTTCATCCCGACCATCGGCACCTACCTCGCGGGCGCCCTGCCCATGCTGATCGCCTTCACGGTCGCCCCGTGGTACGCGCTGTGGGTGCTGGTCTTCGTCGTGATCTACCAGCAGTTCGAGAACTACGTGCTCCAGCCCAAGCTGACCTCGAAGACCGTCGACATCCACCCCGCGGTCGCCTTCGGGTCGGTGATCGCGGGCACCGCGCTCCTCGGTGCCGTCGGCGCCCTGATCGCCATTCCCGCGGTCGCCACCCTGCAGGCCTTCCTCGGGGCCTACGTGAAGCGGTACGACGTCACGGACGACCCCCGGGTCCACGGTCATCGCGGACGGGGCCCGACTCGGGGCCTGTTCATGCGGGCGCGCGGGCTGTGGGCGCGGCGGCCGGAGGAGCCGCGGGCCGGGGCGGAGGGCGCCCGGGTCGTGGCGCAGGCCGGGGCCGCGGACGCACCGGCGGCGGGAGAGTCCGAGCACGGGCCGTCCGGGGAGCGGCCGGGGACGGGGCAGTAGACGGCCCGTTCGCCCGGGGCGTCGCATCCCGTGGTGCGCTTGACACGAAAATCGAACATCTATTCTTATGGAGGCTCCGGCGCGGTCGACAGGGGGGATTTCGCCCCGTTGAGGGGGAGAAGTTCCCGAGTTATCCACAGGCCGGACGGGCGTCGGGGCGCATTGTCAGTGGCAGGCGTTAGCGTCTTTGACGTGAAGCGATCGACTCAAGCAAACCGGGTGGAACCCATGGCAGGAACCGACCGCGAGAAGGCGCTCGACGCCGCGCTCGCACAGATTGAACGGCAATTCGGCAAGGGCGCGGTCATGCGCATGGGCGAGCGGTCGAAGGAGCCCATCGAGGTCATCCCCACCGGGTCGACCGCGCTCGACGTGGCGCTCGGCGTCGGCGGCCTGCCGCGCGGCCGCGTGGTGGAGATCTACGGACCGGAGTCCTCCGGTAAGACCACCCTCACCCTGCACGCCGTGGCCAACGCCCAGAAGGCCGGCGGGCAGGTCGCCTTCGTGGACGCGGAGCACGCCCTCGACCCCGAGTACGCGAAGAAGCTCGGCGTCGACATCGACAACTTGATCCTCTCCCAGCCGGACAACGGCGAGCAGGCCCTGGAGATCGTGGACATGCTGGTCCGCTCCGGCGCCCTCGACCTCATCGTCATCGACTCCGTCGCCGCGCTCGTCCCGCGCGCGGAGATCGAGGGCGAGATGGGCGACAGCCACGTCGGTCTGCAGGCCCGTCTGATGAGCCAGGCCCTGCGGAAGATCACCAGCGCGCTCAACCAGTCCAAGACCACGGCCATCTTCATCAACCAGCTCCGCGAGAAGATCGGCGTGATGTTCGGCTCCCCGGAGACCACGACCGGTGGCCGGGCGCTGAAGTTCTACGCCTCGGTGCGCATCGACATCCGCCGCATCGAGACCCTGAAGGACGGCACGGAGGCGGTCGGCAACCGCACCCGCTGCAAGGTCGTCAAGAACAAGGTCGCGCCGCCCTTCAAGCAGGCCGAGTTCGACATCCTCTACGGCCAGGGCATCAGCCGCGAGGGCGGTCTGATCGACATGGGCGTGGAGCACGGCTTCGTCCGCAAGGCCGGCGCCTGGTACACGTACGAGGGCGACCAGCTCGGCCAGGGCAAGGAGAACGCGCGCAACTTCCTGAAGGACAACCCCGACCTGGCCAACGAGATCGAGAAGAAGATCAAGGAGAAGCTGGGCGTCGGCGTCCGTCCGGAGGAGCCGACCGCCGAGCCGGGCACGGACGCCGCGGTCTCCGCCGGCGCCGGGGACGCCCCGAAGGCGGTGCCCGCGTCGGCGACCAAGACCACCAAGCCCAAGGCCGCCGCAGCCAAGAGCTGACCCGTGACACGACGAACGGACTGGGCCGAGTACGAGTACGCCGTTCCCGGTGCCCCACGGGGGAGGGGCACCGGTGACGACACCGGCTCCGTCACGGACGGCGCGATGGACGGTCTCGGCGCGCACGGGGGTGCCGAGACCGGATCACGCGCGGGCGGCTCGCGCGCAGGTGGCTCACGTGACGGTGGGTCGCAGCGGGGCCGTGGGCGTCGTCGGCGTGGGTTCGGCGAGACGTCCGCCGAGGACGGAGGCGCCTTCTCCTCATCGAGGGCCGAGCAGGAGGAGTCTCCGGGGGACCCGGTGGAGCGGGCGCGCGCGATCTGCCTGCGCCTGCTCACCGGGACCCCGCGCACCCGCAAGCAGCTCGCCGACGCCCTGCGCAAGCGGGAGATCCCGGACGACGCTGCGGAGGAGGTGCTGTCTCGGTTCGAGGAGGTCGGGCTGATCAACGACGGCGCGTTCGCGGACGCATGGGTGGAGTCCCGGCACCACGGACGGGGACTGGCCCGGCGGGCCCTCGCGCAGGAGCTGCGCACCAAGGGCGTCGACGCGGCGCTGATCGACGAGGCCGTCAACCAGCTCGACACCGAGCAGGAGGAGGCCACCGCGCGCGAACTCGTCGACCGCAAACTGCGCGCCACGCGCGGCCTCGACCGTGACAAACGCCTGCGCCGTCTCGCCGGCATGCTCGCCCGCAAGGGCTACTCCGAGGGCATGGCCCTGCGGGTGGTCCGCCGGGCCCTGGAGGAAGAGGGCGAGGACCCGGAGTTCCTGGGGGACGAGGGCTACTGACGGGTGCTGAGAAGGCACCTCACGGCTCTCCCCCGTACCCCGGTGTCCAGCGGTGTGCGGCGGCTGTCAGGTCGCACCGGGCCGTCGCGGACCGGTCCGTGCCTGGGCGTCGTGAACCGGTGGCGGTGTCACGGGCAGCCCGGCCGCCCGCCACGCCTGGAAACCACCCACGAGGTCGGTCGCCCGGTGCAGACCCAGCTGGTGCAGGGACGCGGCGGCCAGGCTCGACGCGTAGCCCTCGTTGCAGATGACGACGATGCGCAGGCCGTGGCCGGTGGCCTCGGGCACGCGGTGGCTGCCCCGGGGGTCGAGTCGCCACTCCAGCTCGTTGCGTTCGACGACGAGGGCGCCGGGGATCAGGCCGTCCCTGTCGCGCAGCGCCGCGTAGCGGATGTCCACCAGGAGGGCCTCGCCGGCCCGGTGGGCCCAGTGCGCCTCCCGCGGTTCGATCCGGTGGTAACCCTGGCGCACCCGCTCCAGCAGTTCGTCGATGCCGACCGGCGGCCGACCCGCGCTCACTGCCAGTCCTCCGGTCGCTCGACCTGCTCGAGGCGCAGTACCTGCCCGGTGCGGCTGTAGCGGCGGATCCGGGGCAGCGGCGGGTGGTAGGCGTGCACCGAGACGGCGTGCCGGTCGGGGGACTCGTTGACTACCTCGTGGACATGGTGACGGCCGAAGGAGCGGCCCCGGCCCGCCGGGAGGCGCCGCTCGCGGTCCACGCCGTCGGTGAGCTCCAGGGTCTTCCAGCCGTCGGTGGGCAGCGGGGCGGCGAGCGAGTTCTCCTTCAGCTCGCCGGAGGCGGTGACGAAGGCGCCGACCGACACGGCGTGGTCGTGCCAGCCGGTGCCACTGCCGGGCGGCCAGCCGATCAGCCACGCCTCGCTGCCCCCGGGGCCCTCCAGGCGCACCCAGGTGCGGCCTTCCGGGTCGAGCGGGAGCGAGGCGATCAGCTCGGAGTCGGCGGCGGTGCGCCGGACGAAGTCGAGGAGGTCCGCCTGTGTGGGCGCCGGCGCGGCGGGCGCGGTCACGGGAACGGACGTGGAGGGGGAGGGCGAGAGGGAGACAGACACGTACACCGTCCTGGAAATGCGTCGAGAAGGGCGCGCGGCGGCAGGGAGCGGCGTG
This sequence comes from Streptomyces sp. NPDC014864, assembly GCF_043081525.1. Lineage (NCBI taxonomy): Bacteria > Bacillati > Actinomycetota > Actinomycetes > Kitasatosporales > Streptomycetaceae > Streptomyces > Streptomyces sp. NPDC014864. Next base: position 168,756 of record NZ_JBIBWT010000015.1, on the reverse strand, counting down.
GCGCCCGAGGAGGGGAAATGCGCATTCAGCAGGACGGACGACACACGCAGCCCGCGTAGCGGACGAGGTCCATGTGGACCCTCCGCCACAGGCGCACATCGGTGTCGGTCATGATCCGGAGTACACCACGGGGGTGCGAAACGGTCAACCGACCGTCACCATGCGGACGCGGCGGCGCGCCGGGCACCCGCAGGCCGGCGCCTGCGCGGGACCGCGCCCGCCCACCAGCCTGCGACCCCGCGCCCTGCGTCCCGCGCTCGGCGCGTCCCCGCCGCCGGCGTCAGCGAGCCGACCCACCGATGCTCAGCGCGCCCCCGCCTCAGCCCGTGCCGTCGACGGGAGGGGGCCGCCGAGTGTCGCCTCCGCCGCCGAGTACAGGTCGGCCGGCCGTACCCCGCTCAGCGCGGTGACGAGGTGCCCGTCGGGCCGTACGAGGAGCACGGTGTGGGCGGCGGCGCCCGGGTAGCTCTCGGCGACGAGCAGTTCGGCCGGTCGGGGCAGCGCGGTCACCGCGGCCGCCAGCCGGGGCATGAGACCGGCGCTCACCCAGTGCCGGCGCTCCCACACGACGGTGCCCGGCGCGACCAGCACCACCAGCAGCGCGCCGCGGCCGAGCCGGTCCCGCAGCGGTACGAGGGAGCCGTCCTCCGCGGTGACCGGTACGTCGGCGACCTGCGCACCGACCGGCGTCTCGACCGGGATCTCGCTCTCGGCGGGCGGGGGCGCGAGCGGCGAGTCGGCGTACGTGCCCGGCGCGCCCAGCGGCCCGCGCCCCAGATGGGCGTCCAGGAAGAGGGCGTCGTGCCCGCGGGACGTCCCGGGGACGTACGAGCGCAGCCCGCCGCCCCCGCGCAGCAGGGGCAGGGCCTGGTCCGCGGCGCGCAGCCGGGCGGCGACGGCGGCCCGTCGCTCCGCCTGGTAGCTGTCCAACAGGGCCTCGTGCGGCCCGTGGTGCCAGCCGAGCGAGAGCTTCCAGGCGAGGTTGTCGGCGTCCCTGAGTCCCTCGTCGAGGCCCTGTGTGCCGAACGCGCCGAGCAGGTGCGCCGCGTCGCCGGCGAGGAAGACCCGCCCGGCGCGCCAGCGGCGGGCCAGCCGGTGGTGGACCGTGTGGACGCCGGTGTCCAGCAGCTCGTACGTCGGTGTGGGGTCGCCGGTCCAGCCGGTGAGGGTCTCGCGGACGCGAGTGATGAGCAGTTCCGGTGTGACCAGGTCCTTGCCGGGCGGCAGCAGCCAGTCCAGGCGCCAGGTCCCGCCGGGAAGCGGGCGCGCGGAGACCTCCCCGGCCGAAGGGCCGGTGGTCCGCCAGGGCGGCAGCCGGTGGAGGAACGCTTCGCCCGGCCGGGGGAGTTCCGCGCGCAACGCGGCGACGGCGTGCCGCTCGACGGCCGTACGGCCGGGGAAGCGGATGTCCTCCAGCTTGCGCACGGTCGACCGCGGACCGTCGCAGCCCACCAGGTAACTGCCGCGCCACCATGTGCCCTTGGGGCCGCGGGTGTGTGCGGTCACGCCCGACGGCTCCTGCTCGATCGCGTCGAGGCGGCTGTCCACGGCGAGTTCGACCAGTGGTTCGTCGGCGATGGCGGCGCGCAGGGCGCCGGTCAGGACGTGCTGGGCGAGGTGCAGGGGAGCGGACCCGGCGTCGTCGAAGGCGACCTCGCGCATCACCTGCTTGCGCCGCATCGACCGCCAGCCGGCCCAGCGCAGTCCCGCGTCGCCGAGCGGGACCCGCGCGAGGCGCTCCACCAGGGCGGCCGTGTCGGCGCGCAGCACCACGGTGCGCGCGGCGCGCGCCGCGTCCCTGCCCGGCCCCTCGTCCAGGACGACGGACGGCACCTCCTGACGCGCCAGCGCCAGCGCCAGCGTGAGCCCGACGGGCCCCGCCCCGACGACGATCACCGGATCCACGACGCAGCGCCCCCTGCCCGTGTCGGTGTCCCGAGGGCCGCGAGCGAACAGGTTGGTGAAGCAGGGTGCACGATCACAGAACGTATGCAACAGATTGCCGTTGTCTGCGTCAAGCGATGCCGACTGTGCCATGGCCGGGCGTCACCTCGGCCGGTGACCGTTCCCTCCTTACCCGCGCTGATTCGGCTGGTGCTCGTGAGTTCCCTGGGTGGTGCCGATGCGTGACCAGTCGTCAGGCGGGCATGGCGACGACTCCGGCCTGCCACGCGATTCGGGCCGCGTGGATGCGATTGCCGGCTTGAAGCTTGACGCACAGTGTGCGTACGTGGTCCTTCACCGTTTCCGGGCTGATGTGGAGTGCCTCGCCGATGGCCCGGTTCGGGAGGCCGTTGCTGAGGAGTGCCAGGACCTCGCGCTCCCGTGCGCTCAGGTTGGCCACGCGCTCCCGCGCCCCGTGGGACGAGCGAACCGGCGTGGGGCAGCCCTGGATGATCGCGTCCGCGATCTCGGGGGAGAGCGCACGGCTGCCCTCGGTGACGGCGGTGAGTGCCCAGGTCAGATGTTGGGGGGCGGAACGGTGGAGCAGGACGCCGGCCGCGCCCCGGGCGAGGAGGATACGAACGTCCTTGTCCGTGATGCGCTCCGCGATCACCAGAATGGCGGGTGACGCCGGAAGCCGGGAAACGGTCTCCACCAGCGGGAGAGAGTCCCTGCCACACGCGTCACCGCTGATCAGAAGGTCCGGGCGGGTCGTCTTCACCAGCGTCGCCGCCTGCGCGCGCTTCCCTTCGGCGACGACGCTTGCCAGCAGCTTCCGGTACGGATCCGGAGCCAGGTCCTGCAACATCCCCCGTAGTCCTGCGCGGCACAGCGATCTGTCATCGGTGATTCCCACCGGTGGCATGCGATCCCCGTGTGGTTCTGTCCGTACGCGACGATACCTGCGACATCGCTCCCGTCCGGTCACGACGAGAGCACTAGCCGCGTGAAAGATCGAGGCTAAAAAAGCTCAGCGTTGCGGGATAAGGATGGCTGCGGCAATCGACGTGATTCGATTTCAGGCTGACGCGGGACCTGCAGAAAATTCGCCGGAACTTCAGCGCGTTACATCTCGTTCGACGTTTACCCGAGGCTGGGCCCATGCACGGTTGCCCTGCACTGAATCAGGACGAATAACGAAGAGCGCGCCCTCGCGCAGGCCGCTTGGCAGACAACAAGAAGATCTCCGGGCCGATATTATGGCGACTTGAAACGCCCCGCTGGCACGATAATATCGTGTGTTGCGGACCTCGGCCGCCATCGCCCTAGCCACCCGGCCAGCAGTCGTGAAAAAGTCGAGTAAACCTTCTGTCCACTGTATCGGCAGAGCGAACGAGGGATGTGGCGTCCCATTCGGGAAGCCCGATGGGACGCCACATTGGCCAGACCGGCTCGCAGGTGGTCATCGTTCCGGACGCTGCGAGCGATTCAGTTTACCTGGTGGCCCTAGTCCAGATGCCAGCCTCCTTGTACACGCTAAATGCCGGGCAGAAGACTAAGGATTCTCCGCTGGTTTTCCAGACTGTCGCATCGCGAGTGAAGGCACTTCCGCCATCCAGGGGAAGGCATATAACATTCGCCTTGTAGCTGCCGCCGTTGCTGTGATCGCAAGAGGCGCGCGCGCCGTTGCTGCCCTGGGGCGCCCTCCCGTAGGAGCATCCTGTGGGATGGGCTGTGGGGGCCGCAGTGGCCGTGCCTTGGAGTCCGAGGGTTGCCATGGCGATGGTGGCGAACAGTGTCGCGCATACCTTCTTCACTGCCGTTGATCCTTTCTGGATCGATCAGTCCGCTATCGGACTCGAGTCTCGATGCCCGGGGTAATTGGCTTGGTGATTCCGTTGCAGTACGCGTAGGACCATCCTGTCTTCCTCCACGCGCCATAATAGTCATACGTCTTTCCGGTCTCCGGGTCCTTGCAGATGACCGCAGCTCGGTAGGAGCCGCCGTTATCGCTGGTACAATGCGCGACCGCCCCAAATTTGGCGTCGGGAATTTCGTAGTGACAACCTGTAGGATGCGCCATGACGCTGGTATCGGAAGCTGATGCGGTTGTCCCGGCACCGAGCGAGAAGAGACCGGCCAGCAGCACTCCAAGTGCCGGGGCAGTGACAGTTCGCCGAAGGCGAGTATTATTCAGCAACTTTTTCACCTATTTCCTTTGCGGTGGTGAACGCTTGAAGGTTATTCGGCAGGATCACAGGGGGCGCGGTAAACATACGCACCACAGGTCCTGTTGTGCGCAGGAAGCACTTCCGCTCCGGCGCGGTCATGACAGTTCCATACCGCGCAAAGTCACGCAAGGGGGAGAGTGATTATTTGAGGGTTGCTTGAGCATCATCCCCAAAAGAACATAGAGACAGGCGAAGCGTGACACGGTCGCCTTCAAAATGAAAGGTTTAATTCCGGTTCCGTCAGGTCGAAATTCGCAAGAAGTATTTCGGCCGCATGACGGCCGGAACTCGAGAGAAGTAATTTCGGCCGCACGACGGCCGAAATGCGTCGCACGTCTACTGTCACGCTCGGTCCGATGGCAATCCGGCACCCGGTCAACCCATGGACATCCCGTACGTTTTCACACGAGGACACCCGCATGACGGCGACGATGCGCCTGCTGCGATCGAGCAGGCTCGCGCTCAGCGCCGCCGCTTACGAGCTCGTGCACGGTAGGCGGAGAGGCGTCGAGGGTGGCGTGGAGCTTGGTGCTCACATCTGCCGAGCCGACGTCAGGTCCGCGGTCTGCTGGTGGGACAGCAGGCTGGCGACGGCTTGGACGATGTCGCTCATGTGCTCGCGGCGGCCGAGATGGCGAGCCAGGGCACGCCAGTTCTTCATGTGCGCAATGCCGTGCTCGACCCGGATGCGTCGTGAGGAGTGCGCGTTGCGCTGTCGCTCGTGCATCTCCTCGTACCAGTCCGGGGCGTTCTTCTTGAACTTGCGGTGCGGAGGTGTGACCACACGTCCGCCTGTCTGGGCACCCAGGCCCTGGTAGCCGGCATCGGCGAGGATCTCCACGGCGGGACCGTCGGCCAGGAGCTTGACCAGCCCTAACTGGCGGGCGTGGGTGATGTCCGCGCAGCTTCCAGGCCTGGTCGGGCTGCAGAACAGCATCCGGCCGTCCCCGTCGGTGAGCACCATGGCCTTGACGGCGTTCTGCTTGCTCTTGCCAGAGATGAACTTGTCCCGGTCCTTGCGTCCGACGGCCGGCCGCCGGACCCGGATCTCGGTGCCGTCGATGATCCCGGTCGTCCCGCTGGTACCGAGATAGTCGACGACCTCGGTCAGAGTCTGCAGTCGCACGCCGGGACTCACAGTGCATCCTCGCTCGGCGAGCAGCGGTCGTACCTCGCCGATGGCGCGGGTGATGGTGGAGCGGTCCACGTTGAACCAGCAGGCCAGCACGTCGTGCGTGGCCCCGTGTCGCAGATGCACGAGGGTGGCCAGGAGCCGGTCGACGAAGACCAGCCGGTGCTTCGCCCCCGCAACCAGAGCGCGCTTCCGCGGTCTCGAGGCAAGCCTCGCCTGGTGCCGCTCATGCCACAACGGCCCCAACTCAGCTACGAGTTCAGCGATCACATCGGCCGACAGGCCCGTGATCCTCCGGTCGCTGATGATCGCTGCACGAGACGCATTCCGAACCACACGACCATGATCGGCGATCCGGAGCTCGACGCCTCTCCGCCTACCGTGCACGAGCTCGTAAAGGGTGTTGCACAAGGCCGTGAGCTGGGCATCTCCTAGGTATGGCCGCGGTGTTACGTGCTGAGCGGGTGTGGGTGGAGACGTTCACGGGGCTGCGGATGACGCAGTTTTCGGGTCTGTTGAAGGTGGTGCGGGAGCGGGGCGGCAACGGCACCCTGCAAGGGCGACCGTGGGCCTTACCGCTGGCCGAGCGGGTCCTGATGGTCGCGGTGTACTACCGAACGAACCTGACCATGCGGCAGCTGGGCCCGCTGTTCGGCGTCTCGTCCTCCACGGTGTGCCGTGTCATCCAGCGGCTGGGACCGTTGCTCGCGCTGGAGCCCGTCTCCCGCCCCTCTGACGCCCCGGAGCGGATGTGGATCGTGGACGGCACCCTCATCCCGGTCCGCGACCGTGGCGTCGGTGCCTCTTCCCGCAACTACCGGTTCTCGGCGAAGGTGCAGGTCATCGTGGATGCCGTTACCCGCCTCGTGGTGGCAGCAGCCCGGCCAGTGCCCGGCAACACCGCCAATGCCAGGGCTTGGCGGGACTCCGGTCTGGCCGAGCACTGCCACGGTGTGACGGTGCTCGGCGACGGCGCTTATATCAACACGGGTCTGGTCGTCCCGCATCGCAAACGGCCGGGACGAGCGCTGATGAAGGGCGAGGAAGAGGACAACGCTGCCCACCGCAAGGTCCGCGCACGCGTCGAGCACGTCTTCTCCCGCATGAAGAACTACAAGATCCTCCGCGACTGCCGGCAGCGCGGCGACGGTCTCCACCACGCTGTCCAGGCCGTGGCCCGCATGCGCAACCTTGCCCTCGCCGCATGACCACCAAGCCCAGCCTCACGCTTCAGGCTGCTTGATCACGGCCTTGTGCAACACCCTTCGCGATCTGGACGATCTCCAGCCAGATGCGGTTCTGGGCGGCGTCATGCAGGGGGAGGTTCCGCAGGCCGGTGGCCCGGGCGGCCCTGATGCGGTCCTCCGCGCGGGCCCGCAGGCGGTGACGGAGTTCGAGGTCGGCGATCGGCAGGTTGTTGGTGTTGGTGGCGAAGCAGGTCAGCCGCATGCCGTCCGCGTCGATGAGTCTCAACTGGGCCCCGGGGGGCGGTCTTTCTTTGCGGACGATCAGCCGCATGCCCGTGGGCCAGCCGGCCAGGACATCGCCGCTGAGTTCGGCGACCCAGGCGCCGTCCCGGATCTCGCGGTCCGGCTCGACGGCCGGTGTCCAGGCCGACGCCGGGACCCTCAGCACGTGCTGGTGGATCGCGTCGGTGATCACCATGCCGACGGAATAGGAGAGCCAGCGCCCGCGCTGGGCGAGCCAAGCGACGAAGTCATGGGTGCCGCCGGCGGAGTCGGTGCGGATCAGGGTCTGCCGTCCGCGCCGGTATTTCTTCGGTAGTTGCGCCAGTGCCAGGCGGGCGGCGGTGATGTGGTCGCAGGCGGTGTTCGAGCCCGCGTTGCCCGGTCTGAGCAGGGCCGCGACAGGTTCCCTGGTGCCGCCCGGGCCGTGGTCGACGAACCCCATCAGTGGGTGGTGGCCATAGGCCCGCTTCCAGGTCGGGGCGGCGTCCTGCTTGTCGGAGTGCGCGATCACCAGCACCCCGTCCAGGTCGATGGTCACCGTCCCGTCCGCGTCCGGCGCCTTCCGGCCCGCCAACCGCCAGACTGCGTCACGGACTCCGGACCGGGCGGAGCGGATGGCCCGAAGGGCGGTGTCGCCGCAGGAGGCAAGGGTGTCGATCAGGCGGGAGACCGTCGGGTCGGAGGCGACCGGCCCGAACACGGCCGGCTCCGTCCGCAGCATGCCGACGTCGGCCAGGCAGTCGCCGCCCATCGCGATCGCCAAGGCGAGGTCCAGGACAACCTTCCCCGGATCGTGGACGGCCCGCGGCCTCCGCCACGGAGCAAGCGCGGCGGACATCGCCTGGTCAAGACCGGCCTTGCGGAGCGTCTCCAGCAGCAGGACCGAGCCGGCCTGCGAAACCACCTGGCGGCCGTCCCCCTGGACACGGACACGCGGGTACGACGAGATAGGCTCTCTCACCTGGAAAGTGCTCTTTTCCTTGCAGCCAACAGGACCCTCAGCAAGTCCCATCGTTGCAGGTCAAGGGCACTTTCCGCGTTTCTGATCAGCTCTTGGACAGCCTGCCTCGTGAAAGCGCGAGGCTAATCCGAGGCACCGCAGGTGTCCTGGCCGTCCCCACCGCGGCGGCCAGGACACCTGCGCTTCGGCGGGCTACCTCACTGTTTTGTTGGCGTCGCCGTCGGCTGCGCCGAGGGACCCTCCGGTCACGTCGAGCACCCCCGGCTGCTCGGCCGGTTCGGCCGCAGCCGCCACGGCGACTCCGGTCCTCGTACGGCGCCCCCGCCGCTCGATCCAGGTCGCGAGCGAGGACAGCGCCAGACACATCGCGATGTAGATCGCCGCGACGACGATGGTGACCGCCGTGAACGGGTTCTCCCCGTTGACGATGATGTTGTTCGCCATCGTCCGCGTGGCGAACAGAAGCTCCGTGTAAGTGATGACGTAGCCGAGCGAGGTGTCCTTCAGGGTGACCACGAGCTGACTGATCATCGTCGGCATCATGGAACGCACCGCCTGAGGCAGCAACAGCGTCGTCATGACCTGGTACTTGCGCAGACCGAGCGCGTACGCGGCCTCCACCTGTCCCCTGGGCACCGCGTTGATGCCCGCGCGGAAGACCTCGGCCTGGACACAGCCGTTGTAGACGGTCAGGCCGATGACGAGACCCCAGAACGCGGTGTTCTCCCCGACGACTCCGAGATCGCTCTTGTAGGTGAGGAACAGCACCCACAGGGCGTAGATGGTGATGAGGAGCGGGATCGCGCGGAACAGTTCGACGAAGGTGGTCGCGACCCAGCTGACTGCCCGGTGCTCGGAAAGCCGCGCCACGGCGAGCAGCAGCCCGAGAGCCAGGGACAGCGCACCCGCGAGGGCGAACACCTTCAGGGTGGTCAGTACGCCGTCGCGGATGTTTGTGCGCACCCCGGCGTTGTTGAAGATATCCCAGACCTTCGGGTCCAACTGGCCCTTGACGTCCAGCCGATATACGACGAAGGCGAGCACGGCGGCCACGGCCAGCGAGCCGATCACCGAGTAGAGGCGGTTGCGGGTACGGGCCTTGGGACCCGGCGCGTCGTACAGAACGCTCGAACTCATCGTGCGACCCCCAGACGTCGCTCCAGCAGTCGGAAAAGACCGCTGATCGAGAACGTGATCACGAGATAGCCCAAAGCCACCCACAGAAAGATCCAGGCGATGGCGAACCCTTGGTCGCTCAACATCTTCTGCACGCCGAACAGCTCCGTGACGCTGAAGGCGCCCGCGATCGCCGAGTTCTTGGTCAGCGCGATGAAGATCGAGCTCAGCGGCGGGAGCACGGTGCGCGTCGCCTGCGGGAGGACGATGAGACGCAGGGTCTGCGAGAAGGTCATGCCGATAGACCGGGCGGCCTCAGCCTGCCCCAGGGGCACGGTGTTGATGCCGGACCGCACGGCCTCGCAGACAAAGGCCGAGGTGTACAGGCCCAGGGCCAGGAGTGCCTTCGCCCACGGGCTGAGCCCCGGCACGAAGATGACCGGGACGACGAACCAGGCGATGAGGAACAGCAGGGTGAGGGGGGTGTTCCGGAAGAGGGTGACCCACGCGGTGCCGAACATCCGCAGCGGAGGCACGGGGGAGACACGGAACCCGGCGATGATGACACCCAGCACCATCGCGAGGACTCCGCTGGCGAGGGTCAGCAATACGGTGCCGATGAACCCCTCGCGGAATTCAGCGAGATGGTCGAGCAATACGTTCACGGGGAGGTCCTCGTGGCGGTGTACGGGCAGGGAAGAGCGCGTCCACGGCGGTGCGCCGAGCGGCGCCGCCGGGACGGGCCGGCCTGCCGACCGGCCCCCGGTGAGGGACCGGGGCCGGTCGGCAGACCCGTCCGACGCTGTAGCTGCGACGTCTCGGACTTGTCAGTAGCGGTTGACGGCCGGCGGCTCCGTGTACGGGGACCCCGACAGGCCGAGGGTCGCCTCGTACGCCTTCTTGTAGTCGCCGTTCTTCTCGTGCTTCTCGATCGCGTCGTTGACTGCGTCGCGCAGGGCCTTGTCGTCCTTGTTCATCCCGACGCCGTACGGCTCCTGAGTGAACGGCTTGCCGACCACCTTGAGCTTGGTCGGCCGCTGCGCCGCGTAACCCTTGAGGATCGCGTCGTCAGTGGTCACGGCGTCGACCTCGTTGTTGAGCAGCTGCTGCACACACTCGGAGTACTTCGACAGCTCAACCGTCTTGGCCCCGTACTTGGGCTTCTTGATCTCCTGCAGAGGCGTGGAGCCCTTGATGGAGCAGACCGTCTTGCCCTTAAGTGAATCGGGTCCCGTGATGCCCTTCTCGTCCTTGCGGACGAGCAGGTCCGCGCCGGCCAGGAAGTACGGACCCGCGAAGCCGACCTGCTTCTTACGCTCGTCGTTGATCGTGTACGTACCGACGTACAGGTCGACCTCTCCCTTGGAGATGGTGGTCTCACGGACGTTGGAGTCGACGGTCTTGAACTCGATCTGGGAGGGCTTGAACCCAAGGTCGGCGGCGACCATCTTGGCGATCTCGATGTCGAAGCCGGTGCGCTTGCCGCTCGTGTCCTCGAAGCCGAGATACGGCTGGTCGTTCTTGGCGCCGATGACGAGCTTGCCGGCCTGCTGGGCCTTCTTCAGCGTGGGGGAGCCAAGCTTCACGCTCCCCGCGACGGCATACGTCGGCAGCTTGGGCGCGTTCGAGCCGCTGGCCTCGCCCGCGGGCTGGTCGCCGGCGTTGCCGGATTCCCCGCCGCAGGCCGTGAGGGCCAGCGCGAGCGCGGTGAGGACTGCCGCGGAGGCAGACGTACGGAACTTCATCGTGGACATCCTTCGAGTCGGCAGATGCATGAGCAGCATCGTGGGTGTCACTTGGCTCGGACTCCCGAGGTCGTCGGAGTCGGCGGGACGTGGGCTCGGCGTCAGTGGTTGAGGATCTTCGACAGGAAGTCCTTGGCCCGGTCGCTGCGCGGGTTGCTGAAGAACTGGTCGGGGGTGGCCTGCTCGACGATCCGGCCGTCGGCCATGAAGACCACACGGTTGGCGGCCGACCGGGCGAAGCCCATCTCGTGGGTGACGACGATCATCGTCATGCCGTCCCGGGCGAGCTGCTGCATGACCTCCAGGACCTCGTTGATCATCTCCGGGTCCAGGGCGGAGGTCGGCTCGTCGAAGAGCATGACCTTCGGGTCCATCGCCAGCGCCCGGGCGATGGCCACGCGCTGCTGCTGGCCGCCCGAGAGCTGGGCGGGGTACTTGTCGGCCTGGGCGCCCACGCCCACCCGGTCGAGCAGGGCACGGGCCCGCTCCTCGGCCTTCTTCCTGTCCGCCTTGCGGACCTTGACCTGGCCCAGGGTGACGTTCTCGAGCACGGTCTTGTGCGCGAAGAGATTGAAGGACTGGAAGACCATGCCGACGTCGGCGCGCAGCCGGGCCAGCTCCCTGCCCTCGTGGGGCAGCGGCTTCCCGTCGATCGTGATCGTGCCCGAGTCGATCGTCTCCAGGCGGTTGATGGTGCGGCACAGGGTGGACTTCCCGGACCCGGAGGGCCCGATGACCACGACGACCTCGCCGCGGGCGATCGTCAGGTCGATGTCCTGGAGCACGTGCAACGCGCCGAAGTGCTTGTTGACGCTCTTCAGGGCGACCAGATCCCCGGTCGAAGCCACGTCTTCCTTGGCCATCGATACTTCGGTCATCGCTTCTCTGGCTCCGTCCTCCTCGGTTTCGGAGGACACTAATTTCCACGTACGACCTGCGTCATTACATCTGAGGGAGATCTGAGCATCACGATCCGATAGCAATCGGACACGTGTCGTAGCAGTGGCCGCCGGGCCGCGTACCGGCTGCATAACGGAAGCCGTGCGCGACCGGAACCCTCTTGACGCCGTCGTCGTCCATCAGCGTGACTGCCATGGTGCACACGTGCGTGCACACGCCTCTACAGACCACGATCGTACGACGCATGAACCGGAGGGGGCCGGGATGAGACTGCTCCTCGTCGAGGACGACAACCACGTCGCCGCCGCCCTGTCCGCGATCCTGGCGCGGCACGGTTTCGACGTCACGCACGCCCGCAGCGGCGAGGAGGCCCTCCAGGCACTCGTTCCGGAGAGCGCCGGCTTCGGGGTGGTCCTGCTCGACCTGGGCCTGCCCGACCAGGACGGCTACGAGGTCTGCGGCAAGATCCGCAAGCGCACCAGCACTCCGGTGATCATGGTCACCGCCCGCTCCGACGTCCGCTCCCGCATCCACGGCCTCAACCTCGGCGCCGACGACTACGTCGTGAAGCCCTACGACACCGGAGAGCTCCTCGCCCGCATCCACGCCGTCAGCAGACGCACCGCCCACGAGGAGCAGGACAGCGGCGGCGAGACCGCGCTGCGCCTCGGCCCCGTGCTCATCGAACTGCCCACCCGGCAGGTCAGCGTCGACGGCTCGGTCGTCCAGCTGACCCGCAAGGAGTTCGACCTCCTCGCCCTGCTCGCCCAGCGCCCGGGTGTCGTCTTCCGGCGGGAGCAGATCATCAGCGAGGTGTGGCGCACCAGTTGGGAGGGCACCGGACGCACCCTGGAGGTGCACGTCGCCTCCCTGCGCTCCAAGCTGCGCATGCCGGCCCTGATCGAGACCGTACGCGGCGTCGGCTACCGCCTCGTCGCCCCGGCCGCGTAGCGGGCACGGGTGCGCACGCGTCTTCTGCCGCTGCTCATCGTCCTGATGGCGGCGGTGCTGCTCGCGCTCGGCGTCCCGCTCGCCGTCAGCGTGGCCGCGGCCGAGCAGCAGAAGGTGGTCGTCGACCGGATCGACGACACGGCACGCTTCGCCGCCCTCGCCCAGTTCGTCACCGACCGCCCCTCCGGCTCCCGCCAGACGACCCCGGACGAGCGCCGCGACACCCTCGGCCGTGAACTCGAGAGCTACTACGAGGTCTACGGCATTCGGGCCGGGGTCTTCTACCGCACCCGCACCCCCATGGCCAACGCGCCGACGGACTGGTTCCTCCCCCGGACGGGCGAGGTCCGCGACGCGTTCCAGGAGGCGCTGCTCAGCCGCCGCAGCCACGACCCCGCCCAGGTCTGGCCCTGGCAGCGCCGCCGGCTGGTCGTCGCCTCGCCCGTCATCCGGGACGGGGACGTCGTCGCGGTCGTCGTCACCGACTCGCCGACCGGGCAGATGCGGGCGAGCACACTGCACGGCTGGCTGCTCATCGGCGCGGGGGAGATCGCCGCGATGCTGCTCGCCGTCGGCGCCGCGCTGAGGCTGACCGGCTGGGTGCTCAAACCCGTCGGGGTCCTCGACGCCACCACGCACGACATCGCCACCGGACGGCTGAAGTCACGGGTCGCGGTGGCCAGCGGGCCGCCGGAACTGCGCCGGCTGGCCCGGTCGTTCAACGAGATGGCGGACAACGTCGAGGACGTGCTGGAGCAGCAGCGCGCCTTCGTCGCCGACGCCTCGCACCAACTGCGCAACCCGCTCTCGGCACTGCTGCTGCGCATCGAGCTTCTCGCGCTGGAGCTGCCCGAGGACAACGAGGAGATCGCCTCGGTCCGCACCGAGGGCAAGCGCCTGACCCAGGTCCTGGACGACCTGCTCGATCTGGCGCTAGCCGAGCACGCCGAGGCGGACATCCGGCTCACCGACATCGGCGCGCTGACCGGGGAACGGGTCGCGGCCTGGGCTCCGGCCGCCGAGGCCAAGGGGGTGCGGCTGGTGGCGGACTGCCCCGCCACCACGGCATGGGCCGACCCGGTGGCGCTGTCGTCGGCGCTGGACGCCGTGATCGACAACGCGGTGAAGTTCACCCCGGAGGGCGAGCGGGTCGAGGTGACGGTCTCCGCGGACGGCGGCACCTCGACGATCGTCGTCGCCGACCGCGGCCCCGGCCTCGCCGAGGAGGAACTCGCCCGCGTCGGAGACCGCTTCTGGCGCAGCGGCCGCCACCAGAACATCAAGGGCTCCGGCCTCGGCCTGTCCATCGCGCGGGCGCTCCTCGCGGCGGGCGGCGGCTCTATCGCCTACGACCGCAACGAACCGCACGGCCTGAGGGTGACCGTGACGGTGCCCAGGTCGGAGCCGGGGGCGGGGTAGGCCCAAGGGCGGGTTCGCAGGTGCCGGGGCGGATGTGCCGTTGGCGGGGGTGCTGCCCGTGGGCGTCCTGGGGGGTGTGTCCGCAGGTTCCCTGGAGGAGGTTGGACGGCAGGCGCCGGGGCCGGTGTGCCGCGGCGGAGGCGCCGGACCGCGGGCGCCCGGGCCTCAGGGCCGTGGTGTCCAGGCGCAGGGGCCGTGCGCCCGGGCGGCGGCGGGTGCTACGGCTTGACCGAGCGGTAGTAGCGGCGCGCGCCCTCGTGCAGGACCAGCGGGTCGGTGTAGATGGCGGTGCGCAGATCGACCAGCTGGGCCGAGTGGACGTAGTGGCCGATCTTGTCGCGGCTCTTGATCACCGTACGGGTCACCCAGTCGGTGAGGGTGGGGTCCATGTCCTTGCGGGTGATCAGCACATTGGACACGGCGATCGTCGGCACGGTCGAGCCCTGCTGGACGGTCGGATAGGCCGACTCCGGCATGTTCGTGGCGCGGTAGTAGCGGGTGGCGCCCCCCGTCGCGTGCAACCGGGCCACGAGGTCGGGCTCGATCGGCACGAAGCGGAACGCGAACTTCTCGGACAGTTGCGTGAGCCCGGCCGTCGGCAGCCCGCCCGACCAGAAGAACGCGTCGATCGCGCCCCGCCGCAGCTGGTCCGGGGCGGTGTCTATGCCGTCGCGCTGCGGCCGGATCCCCTTGACCGGGTCGATCCCCGCAGCCTTGAGCACCCGGCCGGCGATCAGCCGCACCCCCGAGTCCTGGGGCCCGATCGCCACCCGCTTGCCCCGCAGGTCCGCGACGGAGGCGATGCGCGAGTCACGCGGGACGACGAGCTGCACGTAGTCGTCGTAGAGGCGGGCGACACCGCGCAGGCGGGCGGTGCCCGGTCCGTCGTTCAGCTCGTACGTCTCCACCGCGTCGGCCGCGGCGATCGCGAAGTCGGCCTGTCCGGTCGCCACGCGCGCGACGTTCTCCTGGGAGCCGTCGCTGTTCCGCAGCCGCACCTTCAAGCCCGGCAGCTCCCGGTCGAGCTCGGTGCGCAGCAGCGTGGCGTACTCCTGGTAGACGCCGCGGGAGGTACCGGTGCTGATGGTGATCGTCCCGCTCGGCGGCTCGTCGCCCAGCGGCAGCAGCCACCACAGCAGGAGGCCGAGCGCCACGACGCCGGCGGCCGCGCCCCGCAGGGCCCCGCGCCTGCCGATCCGGGAGAACATCTTGGACATGCGCGCGATCCTGCCAGCAGGGACGCCGTGCTGACCAGGGCCGGGCGCCCGCATGCCCGGGCGGGGAGGTCCCGGGCGGCGACTACAGTCGCCGTATGAGCTCCTCGCCCGCCGATCTCGTCCGTGAGTTCCACCGCGCCTTCGGGCTCGACACCCGCGGCACACCCGCCGAGGTGTCACCGGAACTCGCCGCGCACCGCGGGGAACTGCTCGCCGAGGAGGCCGCGGAGGTCGCCGAGGTCTCGGTCGGCGGACCGCTGGACCGGCTCGCGCACGAACTGGCGGACGTCGTGTACGTGGCGTACGGCACAGCTCTGGTGCACGGCATCGACCTCGACGAGGTGATCGCCGAGATCCACCGCTCCAACATGACCAAGCTCGGCCCCGACGGGAAGGTGGCCCGCCGCGCCGACGGCAAGGTGCTCAAGGGCGACCACTACCGCGCACCCGACGTGTCGGCCGTCCTGCGCCGTCAGGGCTGGACGCCCGAGGGCGCCTGACATCCACGCGTCGGGATGGTGCGGTGCCCCGGCGTGCCCGAGACGCGCCGGTCGGCCGCCCCGCGTGGTCAGCGGCTGCCTTCACGCACGCCGTTCCGGGACGGCGCGCGGCCCGAGGGCGGGAGGGGCACCTGGGGAACGGGACGGTCCGGATTCCGCGCCCGATCTGCGGTCCGCGCCCGGTCCGTGGCCGGTGCCCGGTCCGCGGGCAGCGCCCGGTCCATGGACGGCGCCGGCTCGGCGGCCGCCCGGGCGGGGAACGGCCGCGCGCACCGCACGGCCAGCGCCGACGCGAGCAGGGCCAGGGTGACCGCGTCCTTGAACGCCCGGCGCATCGGGGCGTCCAGCAGCGGAAACGTGAACTCGGGGACCTGCGGGAGGAGCGCCGCCCAGAACCACGGCGAGCGCGTCACCGAGTCCCTCTCCAGCGCACCGGCCACCAGCAGCGGCACGACGACGACCAGATAGTGGTCGTAGGACGGGCGGGACACCAGGTAGGACGCCAGCATGAGCATCGCGGCCGTGTCCGCGAGCCGCGCCGGGCCGGGGTCGGCGCGGCGGCGGCGCAGCCAGGCGCACCCCACGCCGGCCGCCGCCGCGGCCAGGGCGACCCCTTCCGCGAGGGCGGGCGGCACCCCCAGGCGCGGCAGCACCGCGGGCAGGGAGGAGTCGAACGGACGCATCAGGGCGTCCCCGCCCTTGAGGAGGAAGGGCAGCGTGCGGGTGAAGAACCCGCCCGGGTCCGGCATCATCAGGGCCGCGCCCAGCGACAGTGCCGCGGGCAGTCCCGCCATCCACGCCAGGGCGCGCCACCGCCGGGCCAGGACGAACAGCAGGACGACGGGCAGCAGCAGCGGCTTGACGGCCACGGAGATCCCGAGGACCACCCCGGCGGCGTCCCAGCGTCCGCGGTCCGCCAGCAGCAGCGCCAGCGGCAGGGCGAGGGCACTGACGGCGGTCCAGTTGCCGAGGTTCACCAGGTGGCCGACGGGCGCCCAGGCCAGCACCAGTCCCAGCAGTCCGAGGACCGCGAACCGGCTTCGCGCCGGCACCCGGAACAGCCGTACGGCGCACCACCAGCCGCCGGCGATCAGCGCCACGCAGACGACGGGCGCGGCGACGCGCAGCAGGGGCGCCGGCAGCGCCGCCTGCGCCCCGGCGAACAGCACGGCGCTCGGCAGGTACAGAAACCGCCGGTCCGCGTAGGGGGCGCCACCGTGCAGCCAGACCTGCCCGGCGTGGACGACGAAGGCGTTGTCCATGCCGCCCCCCGCGAAGGCGACCGCCACCCGCGCGGCCCGGGCGGCCAGCACGACGGCGAGGAGCGCGACCGTGACGGGCCCGGCCGGACGCAGCAGCCACGCGCGCAGCGCCCCGGCCGAGGGGACGCCGGCCCGGGGGGCGCCGATCGAGGTGGCGCCGGGCGCGGTCGTCCGGAGGGCGTCACGAAGCTGCATCACACCTGCCTGTCCGGGAGGGTCCGCGGGAGCGGCGCTCCGCGGTGGCCATGCTGCGACCCCATTTTGTGCTCTTTGCCCTCATTTCCCGGTGATTCCGGTGAGGCGTTCCCCGCCCTTCCGCCGTCCGGACGCACTTCGCGGACCGCCTACCCTTGTGGCATGAGCAGCATCGACCGGAGCCGAGAAGTGGGCGTCACTCGCAGCTATGAGATCCGCACCTACGGGTGCCAGATGAACGTCCACGACTCCGAGCGGCTCGCCGGGCTGCTCGAGGACGCCGGCTACGTGCGGGCGCCGGAGGGGGCGGACGGCGAGGCGGACGTCGTCGTCTTCAACACCTGCGCCGTGCGGGAGAACGCCGACAACCGGCTCTACGGCAACCTCGGCCACCTCGCGCCGAAGAAGGCCGCGCGGCCCGGGATGCAGATCGCGGTCGGCGGCTGCCTCGCGCAGAAGGACCGCGACACCATCGTGAAGAAGGCGCCCTGGGTGGACGTCGTCTTCGGCACGCACAACATCGGCAAGCTCCCGGTCCTGCTGGAGCGCGCACGCGTCCAGGAGGAGGCGCAGGTCGAGATCGCCGAGTCCCTCGAGGCCTTCCCCTCCACGCTGCCGACGCGGCGCGAGAGCGCGTACGCGGCCTGGGTCTCCATCTCGGTCGGCTGCAACAACACCTGCACCTTCTGCATCGTCCCCGCGCTGCGCGGCAAGGAGAAGGACCGCCGCACCGGCGACATCCTCGCCGAGATCGAGGCCCTCGTCGGGGAGGGCGTCTCCGAGATCACCCTGCTCGGCCAGAACGTCAACGCCTACGGCTCCGACATCGGCGACCGCGAGGCGTTCAGCAAGCTGCTGCGGGCCTGCGGGAACATCGACGGCCTGGAGCGGGTCCGCTTCACCTCCCCGCACCCGCGCGACTTCACCGACGACGTCATCGCCGCGATGGCGGAGACGCCGAACGTGATGCCGCAGCTGCACATGCCGCTCCAGTCCGGCTCCGATCCGGTCCTGAAGGCCATGCGCCGCTCCTACCGGCAGGAGCGCTACCTCGGGATCATCGAGAAGGTCCGGGCCGCCATCCCGGACGCGGCGATCACCACCGACATCATCGTGGGCTTCCCCGGCGAGACCGAGGAGGACTTCGAGCAGACGCTGCACGTGGTCCGCGAGGCCCGGTTCGCGCAGGCGTTCACCTTCCAGTACTCCAAGCGGCCCGGCACCCCGGCCGCCGAGATGGACAACCAGATCCCCAAGGAGGTCGTCCAGGCGCGCTACGAGCGTCTCGTCGTCCTCCAGGAGGAGATCTCCTGGGAGGAGAACAAGAAGCAGGTCGGCCGCACGCTGGAGCTCATGGTCGCCGAGGGCGAGGGCCGCAAGGACGGCGCCACGCACCGCCTCTCCGGTCGCGCTCCCGACAACCGGCTGGTCCACTTCACCAAGCCGGAGCAGGAGGTCCGCCCCGGCGACGTGGTCACGGTGGAGATCACCTACGCCGCTCCGCACCACCTGCTCGCCGAGGGCGCGGTGCTCGACGTGCGCCGCACCCGCGCGGGCGACGCCTGGGAGAAGCGCAACGCGGCCGAGGCGGCCACGCCGGCCGGCGTGATGCTCGGCCTGCCCAAGATCGGCGTTCCGGCCCCGCTGCCGGCGGCCACGGGCAGCGGCTGCGGCTGCGACTGATGGGCGGCAAACGGCTGCGTCTGGTCGGCGGCCGCGGCTGAGTGGCGCGGGCTCCGGCTGAGTGGCGCGGGCTCCGGCTGAAGGCCGGACGGGCCGGCCCCTGCGGCAGCGGCCGCGAGTGACCGGCTGCAACGACTGCGCCTGACCGGCGGGCGCGGCCGGGGGCCGGCTCCGGCTGAGGCGCGGAGAGGAGCCGGCCACTACTGCGGCTGAAGACCGGGACCGGCCGGCGGCTGAAGAGCACCGGCTGCGGCGACCGGGCGACCGGCTTCCGGCTCTCCCACCCCGGGGAATGCCGTACCGGCGGCGAGCGGCGTTACCCTGCCGATCATGCTTGTCGCCGCCGCAGTCTGCCCCTGCCCGCCCCTTCTCGTCCCCGCGGTCGCCGCGGGAGCCGCGCACGAGCTGGACGTCGCGCGGGCCGCGTGCACCGACGCCCTCGGCGTCCTCGCCGCCGCCCGGCCCGACAGGCTCGTGGTCGTGGGACCGGCCGAGGGGCCCGGGCGCGGACAGCACCCCGAGGGCACCCCGGGCTCGTTCCGGGGCTTCGGCGTGGACCTCGACGTACGGCTCGGCCGGGACACGGGCACCGCGTCCGGGCGCACGCTGCCGCCCTCGCTCGCCGTCGCCGCATGGCTCCTGGAGCGGACAGGCTGGTCCGACGCGCCGATCGAGGGGCTCGGCGTCGGGGAGACGCTGGAGCCCGAGCGGTGCGCCGAGACCGGGCGGGACATCGCCGCGCGGTCCGAGCGGGTCGCCCTGATGGTGATGGGCGACGCCAGCGCCTGCCGCACCCTCAAGGCGCCGGGTTACCTCGACGAACGGGCCGCGCCCTTCGACGCGGAGGTCGCGCGCGCCCTCGGGGAGGCGGACGTGGCGGCCCTCAGGGCGCTCGACCCCGGACTGGCCGACGAGCTGAAGGCGTCGGGCCGGGCCCCCTGGCAGGTGCTCGCGGGCGCCGCCGAGGAGGCGGGCCTCTCCGGTGCCCTGCTCTACGACGACGCTCCGTACGGGGTGGGATACATGGTCGCCACCTGGTCGTGACGGCCCCGCGTCCGGCGCCCCGGCGTCAGGTGCGGGCGCCCTCGCCGACCTCGTGCCCGGCCGCCTCCGAAGCGGACTGCTGCCGGGGAAGCTCCACACCTTCGGCATCGGAGCCCGCGCCTGCCGGGCTCTTCGGCTCGTCGGCGGCCGGCTCCGCCACACCGTCCCCGGCCACCGGGGCTGCCGCGACCGCCGCCACAGTGCCCTCCTCGGCCCCCGCAGCCGCCACAGTGCCCTCCTCGGTCCCCGCAGCCGCCACAGTGCCGTCGTCGGCCTCCGCAGCCGCCGCGGCGCCGTCGTCGGTCCGCGCCGTCGCCGGCGCGTCCCCCTCGCCGGCGCCCTCCGCCTCCGGGCCGGCCGGCGCCGGGTCGAGATCGGTGCGGTCCGCTCGCTCCCCGGCGGCCGATGCCTCCTCCGCAGCCCTCGACCTGCCGAAAAGCCGCGCGAATACGCCCATGTCCACTCCCTAGGTCACTCCTGCGTGCGGGCGACGACCCGACCGGCCCGGCGCGTCCCACCGCGATGTCCCGCAAGGGGCGGACCGCGGCGGCCGGAATCCGGCAACGGATGTCTCACAACGCGCAACGAACCCCGGCCCGGGCCGTCACGTAACTCGTTCGAGGCGCCGCCAGGACGTTTGCGAGACTGGTGCGGTGAGCAGTGCACCCACCGCCCCCCGTGTCATCGCCGTCGTCGGCCCCACCGCTGCCGGAAAGTCCGATCTCGGCGTCTTCCTGGCCCGGCACCTCGGCGGTGAGGTCGTCAACGCCGACTCCATGCAGCTCTACCGAGGGATGGACATCGGTACCGCGAAGCTGACGCCCGAGGAGCGTCAGGGCGTCCCGCACCACCTCCTCGACATCTGGGACGTCACGGTCGCCGCCTCCGTCGCCGAGTACCAGCGGCTCGCCCGGGAGCGGATCGACGCGCTGCTCGCCGCGGGACGCTGGCCGGTCCTGGTCGGCGGTTCCGGCCTCTACGTCCGGGGGGCCGTCGACAACCTGGAGTTCCCCGGCACCGACCCCGAGGTCCGCGCCCGGCTGGAGGACGAGCTCGCGCTGCGCGGCTCGGGAGCGCTGCACGCCCGCCTCGCCGCCGCCGACCCCGAGGCGGGGCGGGCGATCCTGCCCAGCAACGGCCGCCGCATCGTCCGGGCGCTGGAGGTGATCGAGATCACCGGCAGCCCCTTCACCGCCAACCTGCCCGGCCACGACTCCGTCTACGACACCGTGCAGATCGGTGTCGACGTGGCGCGCCCCGAACTGGACGAGCGCATCGCCCGCCGGGTCGACCGGATGTGGGAGGCGGGTCTCGTGGACGAGGTGCGCGCGCTGGAGGAGCAGGGTCTGCGCGAGGGGCGCACGTCCTCACGCGCGCTCGGCTACCAGCAGGTGCTCGCGGCGCTCGCCGGGGAGTGCACCCTCGACGACGCGCGCGCGGAGACCGTGCGCGCCACCAAGCGCTTCGCGCGCCGCCAGGACACCTGGTTCCGCCGCGACCCGCGAGTGCACTGGCTGAGCGGAGCTGCGGCGGATGTCACAGAACTTCCGCACCGCGCCCTGGCATTGGTCGAACGACCGGTTACAGCCTGATCACGTGATTGCATCGGGACGCCCAGGCCGTCATCCGGGCCTCCGGCGCCATGCCATCATCGAGCTTCGATCGACCAAGTGGAGTCCGAGTTGGGAGGGCGCGTGGCGATGGAGGCCGGCCCTCGCGACACCGCACAAGGCACCGAGCACATCATCGTGGAACGCGTTGACGCGGATCCGGACGAGGGCTCGCTGAGCCCCGACGGGCCCGACGAGACGCAGGGCGGTGTGACCGACGACGGTCCGGCGCCCGAGGAGATGTTCGTCGGGCCCCAGGTCGAGGTCGAGCTGCGCCCGCAGCGGCGGCTGCGCATCTGGCAGCTCGCCCCCATCGTCGGCCTGGCCGCGGTCGGCTCCCTCATGTTCGCCTTCCCGCTGGCCTTCGACTTCGGCGACAGCGGCGCCGTGATCGCCATGCTGGGCCTGCTGATCTGCTCCTGCGCGGCCGGCTGGGGCATGATGGCCGCCCGCCGGGTCGGCCACACCTGGCCGGGGTTCCCGCAGCGGGGTTCCGGCCGGCGCCCCGACTGGCGCGTGGTCGGCATGTACGCCCTCCTCGTCGCCGTGGTCGTGTTCCTCGCCGTGTGGAGAGTGGCCCGGCTGCGCTAGGCACGTCCGGCAGCCCATGGCCGTGCTCGTGCCCATGCCTGTGCCGAGCCGGGCAACCGAAGCCCGGAAGCCCTGCCCGGTGGGTCGTGCTCACGCGCCACCGACCGTGATCGGCCGGCGGTCCTGTGGACGTACCGACCACGTACGATCGAGGGATGAGCACGCGGATCGCCTTCCTCAAGGGGCACGGTACGGAGAACGACTTCGTGATCGTCCCCGACCCGGAGAACACCGTCGACCTCTCCCCGGCCGCCGTCGCCGCCCTGTGCGACCGCCGCGCGGGCATCGGCGGGGACGGCGTGCTGCACGTCGTACGGTCGGCCGCCCACCCGGAGGCCAGGGCGATGGCCGCCGAGGCGGAGTGGTTCATGGACTACCGCAACGGCGACGGCTCGGTCGCGGAGATGTGCGGCAACGGCGTTCGGGTCTTCGCGCGCTACCTCCAGCACGCCGGGCACGTGACGGAGGGCGACCTCGCGATCGCCACGCGCGGGGGAGTGAAGACCGTGCACCTCGCCAAGGACGGGGACGTCACCGTCGGCATGGGCCGGGCACGGCTCCCCGAGGGCGACGTCACGGTGAGCGTCGGCGAACGCAGCTGGCCCGCCCGGAACGTGAACATGGGCAACCCGCACGCGGTCGCCTTCGTGGACGACCTCTCGGACGCCGGGACCCTGTACTCCGCGCCCCCGTTCAGTCCGGCCTCCGCCTATCCGGACGGGGTGAACGTCGAGTTCGTGGTCGACTGCGGCCCCCGCCATGTGGCGATGCGCGTACACGAGCGCGGCTCCGGTGAGACCCGCTCGTGCGGCACGGGCGCCTGTGCCGTCGCGGTGGCGGCCGCCCGGCGGGAAGGCGCCGACCCCGCGGTCACCGGCAGCCCGGTGACGTACACGGTCGACCTGCCCGGCGGCACCCTGGTGATCACCGAACGGCCGGACGGCGAGATCGAGATGACCGGCCCGGCGGTGATCGTCGCCGAGGGCGAGATCGACGCCGAGTGGCTGGAAAACGCGGTTCGCTGACACCACGGCGGGCGAGGCATCGCAGCCGGGGCCGCCTTTCGTCACGGCCTCTCACCTGTTCGCGGGCCGGCCCCGGAAGTGAATCCACGGCTGACCGCCCATCAGGTGACCGGAAATCGTAAACCTCGCAACTATCGCTCGATTGGGTGATCCGTTTCACGCTCGCCGAGAGACGGCCGGTTGCGCGTGCTGGGGTCGGTAGCATCAAGCACCGGCCCGGACGGGGGAATCCGAAGCCATCCCCTGAGCCGTGTACGCCCTGGGGCACCCCGTCCGTCGGTCCACGCAGCCGGAGGTGCCCATGAGTGCGGATGCCACGAATCCTGCGACGCCGGGCCCAGTCGCTCCCGCGGCGCCCCGCAGGAGGGCGCGCCCCCGGATCGACCTGCGCCGCCTCGGCCGGGCGGCCTTGCTCGGCACCGCCTCCCGCGACCGGCTGCCCGACGCCATCGGCCACGTGGCCGAGGCTCATCGCGCCCACTTCCCCGACGCCGACCTCGAACCGCTGCGCCGCGCCTACGTCCTGGCCGAGTCCTCGCACCGCGGCCAGATGCGCAAGAGCGGCGAGCCGTACATCACGCACCCCCTCGCCGTGACCCTGATCCTCGCCGAACTGGGCGCGGAGACCACGACGTTGACGGCGTCCCTGCTCCACGACACGGTCGAGGACACGGACGTGACCTTGGATCAGGTCGGCGAGCAGTTCGGCGCGGAGGTGCGCTATCTCGTCGACGGCGTCACCAAACTGGAGAAGGTCGACTACGGCGCCGCGGCCGAGCCGGAGACGTTCCGCAAGATGCTCGTCGCCACCGGCAACGACGTCCGCGTGATGTCGATCAAACTCGCCGACCGGCTGCACAACATGCGCACCCTGGGCGTCATGCGCCCGGAGAAACAGGCCCGCATCGCCAAGGTCACCCGGGACGTCCTCATCCCGCTCGCCGAACGGCTCGGCGTGCAGGCGCTCAAGTCCGAACTGGAAGACCTCGTCTTCGCGATCCTGCACCCCGAAGAGTACGAGCACACCCGCGAGTTGATCGCGCACAACGCGGCCCGCCCGGACGACTCGCTGGCCGTGACCGCCGAGAGAGTCCGGACCGTCCTGCGCGAGGCCGACATCCAGGCCGAAGTCCTCATCCGCCCACGGCACTTCGTCTCCGTGCACCGGGTGGCCCGCAAACGCGGCCGACTGCGCGACTGCGACTTCGGCCGCCTGCTGGTCCTGGTCAACGAGGACGCCGACTGCTACGCGGTCCTCGGCGAACTGCACACCTGCATGACGCCCGTCGTCTCGGAGTTCAAGGACTTCATCGCCGTCCCGAAGTTCAACCTGTACCAGTCGCTGCACACCGCCGTGGCCCTCCCGAAGGCGCGGCCGGACGGCCCCGCGGGGCTCCCGGCGGACGAACAGGTCGTCGAAGTCCTCATCCGCACCCACCAGATGCACAAGGTCGCCGAGGCCGGCGTCGTCGCGCTGGGCAACCCCTACGCCCCGGTCGCCGACCCCTCCACCGCCGACACCACCGCCCTCGACGCCCCCGCCGACGGCGAGCGCGTCGACCCCACCCGGCCCGGCTGGCTCTCCCGCCTCCTCGACTGGCAGCGGGCCGCACCCGACCCCGACACCTTCTGGTCCACCCTGCGCGAGGACCTCGCCCAGGACCGCGAGATCACCGTCTTCCGCCCCGACGGCGGCAGGCTGGTCCTGCCCGAGGGGGCCAGCTGCGTGGACGCCGCTTACGCGCAGTACGGCGAGGACGCGCACGCGTGCATCGGCGCCCGGGTCAACGGCCGGCTGGCGACGCTGAGCACCGTCCTGCGGGACGGCGACACCGTGCAGCTCCTCATGGGCCAGGACCCCGCCTCGGAGCCCTCCAGGGAGTGGCTGGACCATGCGCACACCCCGGCAGCGCGCATCGCGATCCAGCGCTGGCTGACGGCCCATCCGGCCCCGGCCGGCGACGGGACCGGGGAGAACGTGGCCGCATACTCCCCTTCTTCCGGTTCTTCCGGTCCGGCGGCCGGAGCGCCGGGGAGACCCGCCTCGGTCGCCCTCGCCCCGGACGGCCCGGCCGGCGCGGCGGCTTCCGACGGCACGAGAGAGGGCGCAGGTCCGGGAGGGCGGGAGGGCGCGGAGGCCGGGGAAGGCGACGCCGTGAATTCCCTCCCGACCACGAGCGCCGCACCGACAGCGCAGACGGCACACGCCGCACACGTCGCACAAATCCCACGGACCGCACGGGGATCACACGGGGCACGGACCGGACAGTTCACACAGCCCGCACAGACACCGCAGGCCGCACCACCCGCCGACGGCACCTCCGCGAGCGGCCCGGCCCGCCGCCCCGGCCGGGCGAGCGCCGTGGTCGTGGACCGGCCGCGGGCGACCGCGCGGCTCGCCGGCTGCTGCACTCCGGTGCCGCCCGACGAGGTGACCGGGTTCTCCGTGCGCGGGGGAGTGGTGACGGTGCACCGCGTGGAGTGCTCCGCGGTGGAGCGGATGAAGGAGGCGGGGCGCGCGGAGGTCGCCGTGCGCTGGGGCGACACCACCGCGTGCCGGGTCACGCTGCTCGCCGAATCGTTCGGCCGCCCGCATCTGCTCGCCGACCTCACGGAGGCCATCGCCCTCGAAGGCGTCGAGATCGTCTCGGCGACCGTGGCCCCGCCGGCCCAGCAGCGCGTCCGCCACACGTACACCCTCCAACTCCCCGACGCGGCCGGACTGCCCGCCCTCATGCGGGCCATGCGCAACGTCCCGGGCGTGTACGACGTGAGCCGCACCCAGCCCCAGCCGCCGAACGCCTGAGCGGAACCGACTGCCGGGAAAACCCCGTTCGGGTGGGCCGGGCGCGCGCCGCCGCCGCCCCGCCCGTGCGCGCTGGTAGCCGTGGTGCATGGCGATCACCTTCCGCAATCAGGTCCGCCCCTCCGGCCCCGGCGCCTCCGATCCAGGCGCCGACGTCCACCCCCACGACATCCGGCCGACCGGCCCGCGCCCCGCGGCCCGCCGACGCCCCCTGACGGCGGCACTGCTCGCGAGCGCCGCCTCCCTCGGCCTCCTCGCCGCGAGCGCCCCGCCCGCACCGCTGGGCGTCGGCGACAGGCTCTTCCCGACCCTCGGAAACCCCGGGTACGACGTGACGTCGTACGACCTCTCCTTCACCTATCCCGGCCGCAACAGCGAGCCGCTGCGCGCCGTCACCACGATCGACGCGCGGGTCACCTCCACGCTCGAGCGCGTGAACCTCGACTTCGCGCACGGCACCGTCGACTCGGTGCAGGTCGACGGACTGCCCGCGACGTTCGCCTCCGCCGGCGAGGATCTGGTGATCACCCCGGCCGTGCCGCTGCCCCGGGGCAGCTGGATGCGGATCACCGTGCACCACACCAGCGACCCCGTGCCCGAGAAGGGACGCGACGGTGGCTGGGTGCGCACCGAGGACGGCCTCGCCATGGCCAACCAGGCCGACGCCGCCCACCTGGTGTTCCCGTGCAACGACCACCCCTCCGACAAGGCGATGTTCACCATCCGGGTCACCGCACCCCACGGCTACACCGCCGTCGCCAACGGGCTGCCCGTCACCGACGTCGTGCCCGGCCGCGCCGGCCGGACCGCCGGCGAGACCACCTGGACGTACCGCACCCGCCACCCCATGGCCACCGAACTGGCGCAGGTCTCCATCGGCCGCTCCACGGTGCTGCACCGCACCGGCCCGCACGGCCTGCCCGTGCGGGACGTCGTCCCCACCGCCGACCGCGCGGCGCTGGAACCCTGGCTCGCCAAGACCCCCGGCCAGATCGCCTGGCTGGAGGGCAAGGTCGGGCGGTACCCCTTCGAGACCTACGGTGTCCTCATGGCCTCCGCCGCCACCGGCTTCGAACTGGAGACGCAGACCCTCTCCCTCTTCGAGAAGGGCATCTTCACCCAGCCCGCCTTCCCCCAGTGGTACGTCGAGTCGGTCATGGTGCACGAGCTCTCCCACCAGTGGTTCGGCGACAGCGTCACCCCGCGCACCTGGTCCGACCTGTGGCTCAACGAGGGACACGCGACCTGGTACGAGGCCCTGTACGCGGAGGAGAAGGCGGACAAGCCCATGGCGGTCCGCATGAGGGCCGCCTACGCCGCCTCCGACGGCTGGCGGGCCTCCGGCGGCCCGCCCGCGCTGCCCAAGGCGCCCAAGCCGGGCCAGAAGATCAGCATCTTCCGCCCGAACGTCTACGACGGCGCCGCCCTCGTCCTCTACGCGCTGCGCCAGGAGATCGGCAAGCCCGCCTTCGAGCGCCTGGAGCGCGCCTGGGTGCGCACACACCGGGACGGCACCGCGACCACGGCCGACTTCGAACGCCTCGCCGAACAGATCTCCGGACGCGACCTGAGCGGCTTCTTCCAGGCCTGGCTGTACGGCGCGAAGACCCCGCCGATGCCGGGCCACCCGGACTGGAAGCCCGCACCGCCCCGGCCGGCGAAGGTCAAGAAGTAGCTCCGGGAGGCGAAGCAATAACACCGTGGCGGGACGATCCGTGCCGTGCGACCATCTTCGGGTCGGCGCGGCACGGGGCACGGGAATCTCCCGGGGCACCCGAGCGTTGTGAGCAGTGACGGAGTGGCTGTCGAGGCCCTGAGGTTCCGCCGCGGCTCCGTCGCCGCACTACGGATTCCCAACGACGTAAGGACCCAATGACCTCCTCTTCTTCCTCTTCCCAGGCCACCAAGCGCCTCGCGCAGTCCCACCCCGAAGGTCTTCGGGCCGATGCCCTGATGGAAGAGGACGTCGCCTGGAGCCACGAGGTCGACGGAGCGCGGGACGGCGACCAGTTCGACCGCTCCGACCGCGCGGCCCTGCGCCGGGTCGTGGGTCTCTCCACCGAGCTCGAGGACGTCACCGAGGTCGAGTACCGCCAGCTCCGCCTGGAGCGGGTCGTACTCGTCGGCGTCTGGACCTCGGGAACGGTGCAGGACGCGGAGAACTCGCTGGCCGAACTCGCCGCCCTCGCGGAGACCGCGGGCGCGGTCGTGCTCGACGGCGTGATCCAGCGCCGTGACAAGCCGGACGCGGCGACCTACATCGGCTCCGGCAAGGCCCTCGAGCTGCGCGACATCGTCCTCGAGACGGGCGCCGACACCGTCATCTGCGACGGTGAGCTGAGCCCCGGCCAGCTGATCCAGCTGGAGGACGTCGTCAAGGTCAAGGTCATCGACCGCACGGCCCTGATCCTCGACATCTTCGCCCAGCACGCCAAGTCCCGGGAGGGCAAGGCACAGGTCGCGCTCGCCCAGATGCAGTACATGCTGCCGAGGCTGCGCGGCTGGGGCCAGTCGCTGTCCCGGCAGATGGGCGGCGGCAGCGGCGGCCTCGCCACCCGAGGCCCCGGTGAGACCAAGATCGAGACGGACCGGCGCCGGATCCGCGAGAAGATGGCGAAGATGCGCCGGGAGATCGCGGACATGAAGACCGGCCGCGAGATCAAGCGCCAGGAGCGGCGCCGCAACAAGGTGCCGTCCGTCGCCATCGCCGGCTACACCAACGCCGGCAAGTCCTCCCTGCTCAACCGCCTGACCGGCGCGGGCGTCCTGGTCGAGAACGCACTGTTCGCGACCCTGGACCCGACCGTGCGCCGGGCCGAGACCCCGAGCGGCCGGCTGTACACGCTGGCGGACACCGTCGGCTTCGTCCGGCACCTGCCCCACCACCTGGTCGAGGCGTTCCGCTCCACCATGGAGGAGGTCGGCGACTCCGACCTCATCCTGCACGTGGTGGACGGCTCGCACCCGGACCCGGAGGAGCAGCTCGCCGCCGTGCGCGAGGTGATCCGGGACGTCGGCGCCACCGACGTGCCCGAGATCGTGGTGGTCAACAAGGCGGACGCGGCCGATCCGCTGGTGCTCCAGCGGCTGCTGCGGGTGGAGAAGCACTCCATCGCCGTCTCGGCCCGCACCGGCCGCGGCATCGCCGAGCTGCTCACGCTCATCGACGACGAGCTGCCGCGGCCGTCCGTCGAGATCGAGGCGCTCGTGCCGTACACCCACGGCAAGCTGGTCGCCCGTGCCCACACCGAGGGCGAGGTGATCTCCGAGGAGCACACCGCGGAGGGCACCCTGCTCAAGGCCCGGGTGCACGAGGAGCTCGCGGCGGACCTGGCGCCGTACGTGCCCACGCCCGCGCTCTGACCTGCAGTCCGACCGGCAGCGCGAAGGCCCGCCCCTGCATCGCGGGAGGCGGGCCTTCGCCGTGCCGTCGTCAGCGGCCGCCGTACGTCCGGCTCATGTTCTGGTAGAGCGCCTCGGCGCCCCGGCCGAGCTGCGGTCCGGCCAGCCAGGTGTGGTCGGACGGGCCGATCGACGTGTTGGAGACCAGTTCGGTCCTGCCGTCGACCACCCGGAACCAGCCGCCGCCGGACGAGCCGCCGGTCATGGTGCAGCCGATGCGGTACATCGTGGGCAGGGCGGGGCTGAGCGACAGCCGGCCCGGGCGGTCGACGCACCGGAACATCTTCAGGCCGTTGTAGGGCGGCGCGGCCGGGTAGCCCCACGCGCCCATCTTGGCGGCCTCGGCGGCCGACGGGGCGGAGAAGTCCACGTCCAGGGCCGCGCCCACCGTCTCCTCCAGGGACTTCGCACCGGACTCCGGCTTCACGTGCAGCACGGCGTAGTCGTACGCCGCGCCCGCGCCGCCCGTCTCCGAGCCGCCCTGGATCCACTGGTCGGAGGTCGAGGCCCAGTCCGCCCACCAGGCGCCGTACGGAGCGACCTCGGTGGAGTCCGCGCCGCTCAGTTCGGAGGCGGGCCTGCCCAGGTCGTTGTAGGCCGGGACGAAGGCGATGTTGCGGTACCAGCCGCCGCCGCGGCCGGCGTGCACGCAGTGGCCCGCCGTCCACACCAGGTTGGACCTGCCCGGGTGGTTGACGTCCTTGACGACGGTGCCGGAGCAGACCATCGAGCCCTCGGGCGAGTCGAAGAAGACCTTGCCGACCGGAGCGGCGTTCTCGTGGTACGGGATCTTCTCGGCCTGCGCCTGGACCGGTCGCGGCTCCGGGTCGCTGACGCCCTCGGCGGGGGCGTCCTTGGTGACCGTCTTGTTGGCCTCCTGCGCGGACTTCATCCGCTCCGGCTTCCACAGACCCTTGATCATCGGGTTGACGAAGTCCTTGGCCTCACTGAGCCACTTGTCCCGGTCCCAGTTCTTCCAGCCGCCGTTCTTCCACTGGCCGACATCGATCCCGTGCTCCTTGAGCTTGTTCGCGATGTCGGCCGGGACGTGGACCTTGCCGTCGTCGCCGCCTGCCGCCCGCGAGGCGGTGGCGGCGGGTCCGGCGCCCTCGTCCTTGCCGTCGGAGCCGCCGCAGGCGGTGGCCGTGAGCGCCAGGACCGCGACGAGACCGCCGGCCACGAGGACGGTGCGCCGCCGGTCGCGGCGGGACACCGAAGGCGTACGTATGGAACGCGTACGTATGGAACGCATGGTGTGTAGACCCCCGTTGAAGCGTGTGGGGACGGCTCCCGCGGTGACGCGGACGAGCGGTCCGAAGTGACACCCCACTATGCCCGTGGAGTTGGGAGAGAACTGCGAGGGGGCTGTGAAGGTTCCCGTGCGACCGGACCTCCACCGCCGTGGACGTCAGAAGTCCTACCGGCCCGCGAACTTCCTGCTGACCGAGTCGTAGACGCCCTTGGCCACCGTGCCCAGACGCGGTCCCGCCAGCCAGCCGGCCGTCACCGGACCGATCGAGGTGTTGGAGACCAGCGCGGGCTTGCCGTCCGGTCCCGTCTCGACCCAGCCGCCGCCGGAGGAACCACCGGTCATGGTGCAGCCGATGCGGTACATCGTCGGGTCCGGGGTGTTCAGCGACAGCCGTCCGGGCTTGTCCTGGCACTGGTACAGCCGCTGACCGTCGTACGGCGGCGCCGCCGGGTAGCCGGTCGCGGTGATGCTGTCCACCTTCGGCACGGCCGGGGCGTCGAAGTTCACCGGCAGCGCGCCGCCGACCGTCTCCTCCAGCGACTTGCCGTCGCCGCCCTTCTCCGGCGTGACGTGGATGACCGCGAAGTCGTACGAGGCGCCCTGCCCGCCGGTCGAACCGCCCTGCTCGATCCACTGCTCCGAGGTCTGCGCCCAGTCGCCCCACCACACGCCCAACGGGGCGACCTGGTCCCGGGTGGCGCTCTCCAACTGGCCCTCGCTGCGGCCCGCGTCGTTGTACGACGGGACGAAGGCGATGTTGCGGTACCAGCCGCCCTTCTTGCCGGCGTGCACGCAGTGACCCGCCGTCCACACCATGTTGGACCTGCCCGGGTGGGCCGGGTCCCGCACGACCGTCGCCGAGCAGACCATCGTGCCCTCGGGGGAGTCGAAGAACACCTTGCCCGCCGTCGCCGCGTTGGCGTGATAAGTCGGACGCACCGCCCGGGCCTCCACCGGGGCGGGCGCCGGGTCGGTGACCCCCTGGTCACCGGAGAGGTCGTTGTCGTCGACCGGCTTGTCGGGGTCCTCGGCCCGGCGCATCCGGTCCGGGTTCCACAGGCCCTTGATGATGGGGTTGACGAAGTCGTTCGCCTCGCGCAGCCAGTCGTCCCGGTTCCAGTTCTTCCAGGCGCCGTTCTTCCACTGGTCGACGTCGATCCCGTGTTCCTTCAGCTTCCGCCTGATGTCGTCCGGGATCCTGACCTTGCCATCGCCGGTGGCGCCGGGGTCGCCGGCGGTCGCGGAGGCGGTCGCGGCCCGGCCCTCCGCCGTGTCCTTGCCCGAGTCGCAGCCGGTGGCCGTGAGCGCCAGCGCCGAGACCAGGACAACGGCGGTCAATGCGCGGGGACTTGTGCGACGGGCACCTCCTCCTCGGCGGGCGGTGCGGGACGGCCGTATGGGACGCATGGTGGTGACTCCCCCTGATGTGGTCGAACTCTTTGTGCGGCCGCGGCACTCCACCGGATGTGGCGGACGGCTCTCGGGACGTGCTCACGGCGAGCTGGAACGGCACCACACACTATGCGTTCGCGGTGGGGGACCACCGACGGAAAGGCAACGGTTTCGCCACGGGGGCGGTCCGGCCGGCGCTCCGGCTGCCCGGCTTCTTCCGTCTCCGCGCGTGGATCTCCGAACAACCCGTAACCGTGCGGGCGTTCCGCTGTTGTAGCGGGTGGGGGGCCCGCTGCCCAAGTCCGGGTCCGCCCGTGGCGAGGGCGGAAAGCCGCCTGGTCAGCGCGAGAGCGCCTGGGGACATCGGGAGGACAGAGAGCCGTGACCGTGACCGAGTCAGCGCCCGGGGAGTGCGCGCCCACGGGGGCGCGCGCCGCGCACGAAGGGATCCTGCGGCGTCAGTCGGCGCGCGAGTCCGCGGCGCGCACCTATGCGCGCGCCCTGCCGATCGTCCCGGTCCGGGCGCGCGGACTGACCATCGAGGACGCCGAGGGCCGGCGCTACCTCGACTGCCTCTCCGGCGCGGGAACCCTCGCCCTCGGGCACAACCACCCGGTCGTCCTGGAGGCCGTCCGCGCGGTCCTCGACTCGGGCGCGCCGCTGCACGCCCTCGACCTCGCCACACCGGTCAAGGACGCCTTCATCACCGAGCTGTTCCACACCCTGCCGCCGGGACTCGTGGACCGCGCGCGCGTGCAGTTCTGCGGACCGGCCGGCACGGACGCGGTGGAAGCCGCGTTCAAGCTGGTGCGTGCCGCCACCGGCCGTACCACGATGGTCGCCTTCGCCGGCGCCTACCACGGGATGACCGCGGGATCCCTCGCCGCCTCCGGACACGCCCCCGACGTGCAGGTCGCCCACCTGCCCTATCCGCAGGACTACC
Source organism: Streptomyces sp. NPDC014864 (assembly GCF_043081525.1). NCBI lineage: Bacteria > Bacillati > Actinomycetota > Actinomycetes > Kitasatosporales > Streptomycetaceae > Streptomyces > Streptomyces sp. NPDC014864. Next base: position 136,026 of record NZ_JBIBWT010000015.1, on the reverse strand, counting down.
GCTGCCCGTTCGGTGTCGGCGGCCCGCGCGGTGCCGAACTCGCCGCCCGCTGGACCGAGTCCGTCCTGGACGATCCCAAGTCCGGAGTCCCGCTGCCGGCCGGGATGATCCTCGAACCGGTGCAGGGGGAGGGCGGGGTGATCCCCGCGCCGGACGCCTGGCTGCGGCGGATGAGGCAGCTCACCGCGGACCGGTCGATCCCGCTCATCGCCGACGAGATCCAGACCGGTGTCGGGCGCACCGGCGCCTTCTGGGCGGTGGAACACAGCGGTGTGACACCGGATGTGATGGTGCTGTCCAAGGCCATCGGCGGCAGTCTGCCCCTGGCCGTCGTGGTCTACCGCGACGACCTCGACGTCTGGGCACCCGGCGCCCACGCGGGCACCTTCCGCGGCAACCAGCTCGCCATGGCCGCCGGTACCGCCACGCTGGCCTACGTCCGTGCGAACGCGCTCGCCGAACGCGCGGCGACCCTGGGCTCCCGGATGCTGACCCAACTGGAGCGTCTCGCCGCGGAGTTCCCGTGCGTCGGTGAAGTGCGCGGGCGGGGACTGATGATCGGGCTGGAACTGGTGGATCCGCAGGGGGAGGCGGGGGCGCCGGCCGGCACTCAGGGGCCGCACCCCGCGGCGCCCGCACTCGCCGCCGCCGTACAGCGGGAGTGCCTGCGGCGGGGCCTGATCGTCGAACTGGGCGGCCGGCACGCGAGTGTCGTACGGCTCCTTCCGCCCCTGACGATCAGCGACGAGCAGGCGGCGGCGGTGCTCGACCGGCTGTCCGACGCGGTCGCGGCGGCATCCCGCGGCCACGACGAGCGCACCGGGCGGCCGGGGCCGTCGCACGGGCGGCCGCCCGAGCGAGCGCCACGCCCGGCCGGGCCCGTCGAGGGGTCGGGGTAGCGCCGGGGCGCGGGTGCTCCGGTTGGGCGCGGTAGGACGTACGGGGTGCGGGGTGGCCGGTCGGCGCGGGTGGCGGGGCCGGCCGGCGCCGACCTGGGCGGGACCGACTCCGCCGTAGCTGACGCGGCCGGGAGCACCCCGGCCGGAGGTGACCGGCCCGGACCGACCCCGCCGTACCTGAACCGGCCGGTAGCGCCCCGGCCGGGTGCGCCCTGTCGGCGCAGAGCCGCGCCCCCTCCGCCACCGCCCCGACCCGAACGACCCCAGAGGAGCCTCCTTGAACGCCAGCCCCGAAACCGACGGCCGCTCCCGGGCCCTCGACGCGACCGAGACCGCGACTGCGACCGCGATTGCGCCCGAGACCGGCTCCGCCTCCGAGACCGGAACGGTCCCGCCCCAGTGGGGAGGGGCGGACGCCGGACAGCAGCCGGATACCCGGCAGCCGTCGGACGCCGGGCACCACTCGGACCCCGGGCACCACTCGGACACCGGTCAGCAGGGGAACGGCGCGACCACCGACCTCCTGGACCACCCCGAGCCGCACACCGCCGCCCGGGCCGCCGCCGTGGAGAGTCTGCTGCGCTGCTGGGTCCGTGAGACCGGCACCGCCGCCCCCCGTGACGGCACCCTCCGCCTTCCTCTCCCGGCCAGCGCCACGGACCTGTGCGTGCCGGTGCGCCACTGGTCCCCGACCGGCTGGCACCGCTTCGGCCTGCCGTACCTCGCCGGCGCCCCGGAGGACGCCCCGCCTGTCGACGCGCCCACCCTCGCGGCCCTGATCGCCCGGGAAACGCGCAGGCGACCCCTCTCACCGCCGTCTCCGGAGCCGGCGCCGACCACTCCGTCGCGGCCCCGGAACGCGGCACCGAGGGCAGCGGCGCCCGCGGGCTCCGCCGACGCCGTCGATCTCGTCGCGCGGGTCGCCGACTCCGTCCGTCGTACCGCGCTCTTCCTGGCCGACCGCCGGGAACGCCCCGCCGACGGCCCCGACCGCTTCCTCTCCGCCGAACAGGCCCTGCTGTTCGGGCACCCGCTGCACCCCACCCCGAAGAGCCGCGAGGGCCTGTCGGAGGCCGAGGCCCGCCTGTACTCACCGGAGTCGCGCGGCTCCTTCCCGCTGCACTGGCTGGCTGTCGCCCCAGCCGTGCTCGCCGCCGACTCCGCCTGGACCGAACGCGGCCGCCCCGTCCCCGCAGCCGGGCTCACGGCCCGGCTCGCCGGGGCCGACCTGCCGCTGCCCGACGGCCACGCGGCCCTGCCGCTGCACCCGTGGCAACTGCGCGAGGTCCGTCATCGCGCCGACACGGCGGCCCTGTTCGAGGCGGGACTGCTGCGCGACCTCGGCCCCCACGGCCCCTCCTGGCACCCCACGTCCTCCGTACGCACCGTGCACCGCACCGGTTCCCCGGCCATGCTCAAGCTGTCGCTGGGCCTGCGCATCACCAACTCCCGGCGCGAGAACCTCCGCAAGGAACTGCACCGCGGTGTCGAGGTCCACCGGCTGCTGCGCACCGGTCTTTCCCGGCAGTGGCGAGTGGCCCACCCGGGCTTCGACATCGTCCGCGATCCGGCCTGGCTCGCCGTGGACACCGAGGCCGGCGCCCCCGTACCCGGACTGGACGTGGTGATCCGGCACAACCCGTTCGGCCCGTCGGACGACGTCTCCTGCATCGCCGGCCTCGTCGCACTCCGCCCCTGGCCCGGCGCCCATTCCGGCTCCCACGCCCGCGCCGGGGCCGCCGCCCCGCCCCTGCGCTCCCGGCTGGACGACGTCATCACCCGACTGGCACTGCGCACCGGCCGTCCCCGGGGGGCCGTCGCCGCCGAGTGGTTCCTGCGCTACCTCGAACAGGTCGTACGCCCCGTTTTGTGGCTGGACGGCGAGGCCGGCATCGCCCTGGAGGCGCACCAGCAGAACACGCTGCTCCTGCTGGACGCCGACGGATGGCCCGCGGGCGGCCGCTACCGCGACAACCAGGGCTACTACTTCCGTGAGTCCCGACGCGCGGAACTCGACGCCCGGCTGCCCGGCATCGGCGAGCTGAGCGACACGTTCGTGGCGGACGAGGTCACCGACGAACGCTTCACCTACTACCTCGCCCTGAACAACGTGTTCGGCCTCATCGGCGCCTTCGGTTCCCAGCGCCTCGCCGACGAACGGCTGCTGCTGGCCGCCTTCCGCCGCTTCCTCGGCGCCCTCGCCTCCGGCCCTGCCCGCACGCGCTCCACCCTCCCGGGCCGGCTGCTCGACTCTCCGGTCCTGCGCTGCAAGGCCAACCTCCTGACCCGGCTGCACGGTCTGGACGAACTCGTCGGACCGGTCGACACCCAGTCCGTCTACGTCACCATCGCCAACCCGCTGCACCCCTGACCGCCCCGCCCCCCCTTCTTGTCTCCACGGGGCACGCCCCACCCCGTCTCCCGAGAGGAACGCGCCATGCCTCCCACCGACGCCGACGCCAGTACCGACGCCGGCCAGGCCTCCGGCACCGGGACCGCGCTCGGAACCGCCGCGGGCCCCGCCACCGGGACCGCCCTCGGCCCCGCCGCCACCGGCCACCCGGTGGGGCCGTGCCGCGTGGACCCCGACGGCGAGGACACGCTCGACCTGCGTCTGCCGGACGGCTTCCCGGCCCTCTTCACCGAGACGAAGCGGACCGACGTCACCGCCCCGGCCGTGGACGACCTCCTCGACGGCGTCGGCGGCTGGGGCCCCACCGCGACCCCGGCCGGCGTCTTCCACCTGGTCCCCGTCCGCCTCGAGCGCGACCTCCCGCTCATCAGCGGCTGGATGAACGACCCCGCCGTCGCCAAGTTCTGGCACCTGGCCGGCACTCCTGGTGTGACCGAGGCCCATCTGCAGGCCCAGCTCGACGGCGACGGACGCAGCGTGCCCTGCCTCGGCCTCCTGGAGGGGACCCCGATGAGCTACTGGGAGATCTACCGGGCGGACCTCGATCCGCTCGCCCGCCACTTTCCCGCCCGCCCGCACGACACGGGCGTCCACCTCCTCATCGGCGGTACCGCCGACCGCGGACGAGGGCTCGGCCGTGTGCTGCTCAGAGCCGTTGCCGACCTGGTGCTCGACCGGCGGCCGGCCTGCGCGCGCGTCGTGGCGGAACCCGATCTGCACAACGCGCCGTCCGTGGCCGCCTTCCTGAGCGCCGGCTTCCGGTTCTCCGCCGAGATCGAACTGCCCGCCAAGCGGGCCGCCCTCATGATCCGCGACCGATCCCTGCGCGACCAGCCGTGACATGAATTCCCCCGTGTGCCTCCGTCCGCCGTGCCACGCGTACGGATCCGGCTGGCGGTCCCGGTCGTCCCCGGGGCGCAGTCCGCTTCCCCGCTTGATCGCCCCTTTGTCAGTCCCGAGCCGTAGGGTGGTCGCGCTATGACGAAGCCCTCCCTCCCCGAACTCCTGCACGCCGCCGTCTCCGCCGTCGGCGGCACGGAGCGCCCCGGCCAGGTGACCATGGCCCAAGCCGTCGCCGACGCGATCGACGACGGCTCACACCTGCTGGTCCAGGCCGGCACCGGCACCGGAAAGTCCCTGGGCTATCTCGTGCCCGCGCTCGCTCACGGGGAGCGGGTGGTCGTGGCGACCGCCACCCTCGCCCTGCAGCGTCAGCTCGTGGAGCGGGACCTGCCGCGCACGGTCGATTCCCTGCATCCCCTGCTGCGCCGCCGCCCGGAGTTCGCGATGCTCAAGGGCCGGTCGAACTACCTGTGCCTGCACCGCCTGCACGAGGGCGTGCCGCAGGACGAGGAGGAGGGCCTCTTCGACCAGTTCGAGGCGGCGGCACCCACCAGCAGACTGGGCCAGGACCTGCTGCGGCTGCGCGACTGGGCGGACGAGACCGAGAGCGGCGACCGCGACGACCTCACGCCCGGCGTGTCCGACCGGGCCTGGACACAGGTGTCGGTCTCGTCCCGTGAGTGCCTGGGCGCCTCCAAGTGCGCCTACGGAGCCGAGTGTTTCGCCGAGATGGCCCGCGAGCGCGCCAAGCTGGCCGAGGTCGTCGTCACCAATCACGCGCTGCTCGCCATCGACGCCATCGACGGCGCGCCGATCCTCCCGCAGCACGAGGTGCTGATCGTCGACGAGGCGCACGAACTGGTCTCCCGGGTGACCGGCGTCGCCACCGGCGAACTCACCCCCGGCCAGGTCAACCGTGCGGTGCGCCGCGCCGCGAAACTGGTCAACGAGAAGGCCGCCGACCAGTTGCAGACCGCGGCCGAGGGCTTCGAGCGGCTGATGGAGCTCGCGCTGCCCGGCCGCCTGGAGGAGATCCCGGAGGACCTCGGATACGCGCTGCTGGCGCTGCGGGACGCCTCCCGCAACGTCATCTCCGCCATCGGTGCGACCCGCGACAAGTCCGTCCAGGACGAGGACGCGGTGCGCAAGCAGGCACTGGCCTCGGTGGAGAGCGTGCACGACGTGGCGGAGCGCATCACCAACGGCTCCGAGTGGGACGTCGTCTGGTACGAGCGGCACGACCGCTTCGGCGCCTCCCTGCGGGTCGCCCCCATGTCGGTGTCGGGCCTGCTGCGCGAGAAGCTCTTCGCGGACCGCTCCGTCGTCCTGACCTCGGCCACTCTCAAGCTCGGCGGCGACTTCAACGGCGTCGGCGCGTCCCTGGGCCTCGCCCCCGAGGGCACGGAGGGGGACGACGTACCGCAGTGGAAGGGCGTCGACGTCGGCTCGCCCTTCGACTACCGCAAGCAGGGCATCCTCTACGTGGCCAAGCACCTGGCGCGCCCCGCGCGGGACGGTGACCGGGGGGACATGCTCGACGAGCTCACCGAGCTGATCCAGTCGGCCGGCGGCCGGACGCTCGGGCTGTTCTCCTCGATGCGGGCCGCCCAGCTCGCCGCGGAGGACCTGCGTGCTCGTATCCCGGAGTTCCCGATCCTCCTCCAGGGCGAGGAGACGCTGGGCGAGCTGATCAAGAACTTCGCGGCAGACTCCAGGACGTGTCTCTTCGGCACGCTGTCCCTGTGGCAGGGCGTCGACGTGCCCGGCCCCAGTTGCCAGCTGGTCGTCATGGACAAGATCCCGTTCCCGCGCCCGGACGACCCGCTGATGAGCGCCCGCCAGAAGGCGGTCGAGGACGCCGGGGGCAACGGCTTCATGGCGGTCGCCGCCACGCATGCGGCGCTTCTGATGGCACAGGGCGCCGGGCGTCTCGTCCGGGCGTCCGGGGACCGCGGTGTCGTCGCCGTCCTGGACCCGCGACTGGCCACCGCCCGCTACGGCAGCTACCTCAAGGCGTCACTGCCGGACTTCTGGTACACCACCGACCGCAACCAGGTACGCAGGTCGCTGGCCGCGATCGACGCGACCGCGCAGCAGGCGGAGGCCCAGTGACGGTGCGGTGAGTCGCGGCGGCACAGATCAGAGGCTGACCCGGGCAGGGGCGAAGAGGGGCTGCGCCCGGGACAGCTCAAGTGGACCGGCTCGGCACAACGCCTGGAGGCCCGCCCCGGCCCAGCGCAAGGTGACGCAAGTCCGCCCCGCGCAGGGTGACGCAGGCCCGGCACAGCGCAGGACCCCGGAACCGGCGCAGGGGTTCCGGGGCCCGGTCTGGAAGCGGATACGCGTGATCCGCGGCCCGACCGCTCGGCGCGGGCCGCCGTCAGGGCGCGTGAGGCGCGTGTCCCTGCGGCCGGCTCGCTCGGCCGGGCGTCAGACGCGCCGCAGAACGGCCACCACCTTGCCGAGGATCGTCGCGTCGTCGCCGGGGATCGGCTCGTACGCCGCGTTGTGGGGGAGCAGCCACACGTGGCCGTCCTCGCGCTTGAAGCGCTTGACGGTGGCCTCGCCGTCGATCATGGCGGCCACGATGTCACCGTTCTCGGCGACCTGCTGGCGTCGGACCGTGACCCAGTCGCCGTCGCAGATCGCGGCCTCGATCATCGAGTCGCCGACGACCTTCAGGACGAACAGCTCACCGTCACCCACCAGCTGCCGGGGGAGAGGGAAGACGTCCTCGACGGACTCCTCGGCGAGGATCGGGCCACCGGCCGCGATCCGGCCGACCAGCGGGACGTAGGAGGCGGCGGGCTTGCCGACCGTGTCCGTGGACTGCAGCGTCGCGGCCTGGTCGGAGCCGCGGACCTCGTAGGCGCGCGGGCGGTGCGGGTCGCGGCGCAGGAAGCCCTTGCGCTCGAGTGCCATCAGCTGGTGCGCGACCGAGGAGGTGCTGGAGAGGCCCACGGCCTGGCCGATCTCCCGCATGGACGGCGGGTAGCCGCGCCGCTGCACGGAGTCCCTGATGACCTCGATCACCCGGCGCTGCCGGTCGGTGAGTCCGGAACTGTCCGCCCGGATGCCTGGCGGTCGGCCCGGCAGGGAGCGCTTGTGCCCCTCCGGATTCATGGCTTCGTTCATCGCATGCACCGGCTCGAGTCGGCCCTGGGAGCGGTCCTGGGCAGTGATGGTGGCACTGTCTGCGGTGGTGGTCACGTCGGCCCCTCTCGATGGTCTCCCTGCTGCACAACGGTAGAGGCTTTCGAAAGGTTGCGCCAAACACACGTTCGAGTGAAAAACCGCGAATCAGCGGACTTGATCATGGTCCGGGGTGTATAGCTGATGCGGATCCTGGCGGACAAAAGGGCCCATTGCTGTACTCTTCTCCGCCGGGGTGGCGACCTCGTGGGTGCCTTCCCAGTCTGCCATCCGGCGCCCCGCCGACCGGCCGCCGACTCGCATCTGCCCGGGAGTCCCACGCGCCCCCCGTGCGGCGCCCACGGTATCTCCGCAACCGCGCCGGCGGTACGTGCGTGTCTCCACGTGTTTCCCGCGGCGATGGGGGCACCTGTCGCCTGCGGGTACGCGCGCCGCGGCGGGCGACACGCGTGCGTGGGTTCGATGTAACGGCCAATCCCCACATCTAGTGGTTGGATGGCTACAGCAGCCCACAAGTTGTGGTCCCCCGGGTCTTCGGTCCCTCGATCATCGCCTATGCTTGGGGCTGCTTCGCGGGGCTCCTGGGGCTCGGCGAGGCTATTGAGTCTGCTGTGAGGAGGGTTGGAGTCCATGCACTGCCCCTTCTGCAGGCACCCCGACAGCCGTGTGGTCGACAGTCGTACGACCGACGACGGCACGTCGATCCGCAGGCGCCGCCAGTGCCCTGACTGCTCCCGTCGGTTCACGACCGTGGAGACGTGCTCGCTCATGGTGGTCAAGCGGTCCGGAGTCACCGAGCCCTTCAGCCGTACCAAGGTCATCAACGGCGTGCGCAAGGCATGCCAGGGACGGCCTGTCACCGAGGACGCGCTCGCGCTGCTCGGCCAGCGGGTCGAGGAGGCGGTGCGGGCCAGCGGAAGCGCCGAGGTCGCCGCCCACGACGTGGGGCTGGCCATACTCGGCCCTTTGCAGGAACTCGACCTCGTCGCCTTTCTGCGGTTCGCCTCCGTCTACCGGGCGTTCGACTCGCTCGAGGACTTCGAGGCCGCGATCGCGGAACTCAGGGAAGGGACGCGACACCCCGCCGCGGAGGACGTGGACGGTGACGACGCCGTCGGGGGGAGCCAGGAAGACGACCGCGGGCGCGGTGGGACGGCTGAGGTCCCCGTGCCCGCGCGTGCCGCCGACTGATCGGCGCGCCGGGTCGGACCACGTGTCCGGGGCCGGCCGGACGGCGGCGACGAAGACCGGTTGCGGGCGGCAGCGACAGGGGTGCCCGCAGCACCAGACAGAACACCGTGTCTCCGGAACATCGGGGCACTTCAGGGCGTTTTCGCCCGTAGAGGGAGGCGGCATGACAGAGACGGCGAGCGGTCCGGCACGAGGTTCCCGCGCCAAGGGCGGCAAGGGCACCAAGGGACTGCACATCGAGCGCATCCACACCACCCCCGGCGTGCACCCGTACGACGAGGTGGCCTGGGAGCGCCGTGACGTCGTCATGACCAACTGGCGCGACGGCTCGGTCAACTTCGAGCAGCGTGGCGTCGAGTTCCCCGACTTCTGGTCGGTGAACGCGGTCAACATCGTCACCAGCAAGTACTTCCGCGGTGCCGTCGGCACCCCGCAGCGCGAGGTCAGCCTGAAGCAGCTGATCGACCGCATCGTGAAGACCTACCGGAAGGCCGGCGAGGACAACAAGTACTTCGCCTCGCCCGCCGACGCCGAGATCTTCGAGCACGAGCTGGCCCACGCCCTCCTGCACCAGATCTTCAGCTTCAACAGCCCCGTCTGGTTCAACGTCGGCACCCCGCAGCCCCAGCAGGTCTCCGCCTGCTTCATCCTGTCCGTCGACGACTCCATGGAGTCGATCCTCGACTGGTACAAGGAAGAGGGCATGATCTTCAAGGGCGGCTCCGGCGCCGGCCTGAACCTCTCCCGCATCCGCTCCTCCAAGGAGCTGCTCTCCTCCGGCGGCAACGCCTCCGGTCCGGTCTCCTTCATGCGCGGCGCCGACGCCTCCGCCGGCACCATCAAGTCCGGCGGTGCCACCCGCCGCGCCGCCAAGATGGTCATCCTCGACGTCGACCACCCCGACGTGGAGGACTTCATCGAGACCAAGGTGAAGGAGGAGGAGAAGATCCGCGCGCTGCGCGACGCGGGCTTCGACATGGACCTGGGCGGCGACGACATCACGTCCGTCCAGTACCAGAACGCCAACAACTCGGTCCGTGTGAACGACGAGTTCATGAAGGCGGTCGAGGAGGGCGGCAAGTTCGGCCTGCGCGCGCGGATGACCGGCGAGGTCATCGAGGAGGTCGACGCCAAGTCCCTGTTCCGCAAGATGGCCGAGGCCGCCTGGGCCTGCGCCGACCCGGGCATCCAGTACGACGACACCATCAACCACTGGCACACCTGCCCGGAGTCCGGCCGGATCAACGGCTCGAACCCCTGCAGCGAGTACATGCACCTGGACAACACGTCCTGCAACCTCGCCTCGCTGAACCTGATGAAGTTCCTGAAGGACGACGGCAAGGGCAAGCAGTCCTTCGACGTCGAGCGCTTCTCGAAGGTCGTCGAGCTGGTCATCACCGCGATGGACATCTCCATCTGCTTCGCGGACTTCCCGACCCAGAAGATCGGCGAGAACACCCGCGCCTTCCGCCAGCTCGGCATCGGCTACGCCAACCTCGGCGCCCTGCTGATGGCGACCGGGCACGCCTACGACTCCGACGGCGGCCGCGCCCTCGCCGGCGCCATCACCTCCCTGATGACCGGCACCGCGTACAAGCGCTCCGCCGACCTGGCCGCGGTCGTCGGCCCGTACGACGGCTACGCCCGCAACGCGCAGCCGCACCTGCGCGTCATGAAGCAGCACTCCGACGCCAATGCCACGGCCGTCCGCATGGACGACCTGGACACCCCGGTGTGGGCCGCGGCCACCGAGGCCTGGCAGGACGTGCTGCGCCTCGGCGAGAAGAACGGTTTCCGTAACTCCCAGGCGTCCGTCCTCGCGCCCACCGGCACCATCGGTCTCGCGATGTCCTGCGACACCACCGGTGTCGAGCCGGACCTCGCGCTGGTGAAGTTCAAGAAGCTGGTCGGCGGCGGCTCGATGCAGATCGTCAACGGCACCGTCCCGCAGGCCCTGCGCCGCCTGGGCTACCAGGAGGAGCAGATCGAGGCGATCGTCGCCCACATCGCCGAGCACGGCAACGTGATCGACGCACCCGGCCTCAGGCACGAGCACTACGAGGTGTTCGACTGCGCCATGGGCGAGCGTGCCATCTCCCCGATGGGCCACGTCCGCATGATGGCCGCGATCCAGCCGTGGATCTCCGGCGCCATCTCCAAGACGGTCAACATGCCGGAGTCGGCGACCGTCGAGGAGGTCGAGGAGATCTACTTCGAGGCCTGGAAGCTCGGCGTCAAGGCGCTCGCGATCTACCGCGACAACTGCAAGGTCGGCCAGCCTCTCTCCGCCAAGAAGAAGGAGGAGGAGAAGGTCGAGGTGACCGCCAGGACCGAGGCGACGATCCGCGAGGCGGTCGAGAAGGTCGTCGAGTACCGCCCGGTCCGCAAGCGTCTGCCGAAGGGGCGTCCCGGCATCACCACCTCCTTCACCGTCGGCGGCGCCGAGGGCTACATGACCGCCAACTCCTACCCGGACGACGGTCTCGGTGAGGTCTTCCTGAAGATGTCCAAGCAGGGTTCGACCCTCGCGGGCATGATGGACGCCTTCTCCATCGCCGTCTCGGTGGGCCTGCAGTACGGCGTGCCGCTGGAGACGTACGTCTCGAAGTTCACCAACATGCGCTTCGAGCCGGCGGGTATGACGGACGACCCGGACGTGCGGATGGCGCAGTCGATCGTCGACTACATCTTCCGCCGCCTGGCGCTGGACTTCCTGCCCTTCGAGACGCGCTCCGCGCTCGGCATCCACTCCGCCGAGGAGCGCCAGCGTCACCTGGAGACCGGCTCCTACGAGCCGATCGACGAGGAGGTCGACGTCGAGGGCCTGGCCCAGTCGGCGCCGCGCGCCCAGGAGCTGAAGGCCGTCGCCGCGCCGAAGGCCGAGGTCGAGGCGGCCAAGCCCGCTCCGCAGCAGGCGCACACCAGCGCCGAGCTGGTGGAGATGCAGCTGGGCATCCAGGCCGACGCCCCGCTGTGCTTCTCCTGCGGTACGAAGATGCAGCGGGCCGGCTCCTGCTACATCTGCGAGGGCTGCGGCTCGACGAGCGGCTGCAGCTGATCCGGACGGCGGCGCGGTGCCGTGACACCGTGACGTGAGGTGAGGGGCGTCGGCCTGGCCGACGCCCCTCACCCGTCTCCCACCGGACTACGACAGGTGCACCCGGCCCATACGTCGGGTGAACGTCGCCGGATCGTCCTCGAAACCGTGCGTGCCCGGACGGAAGTCCCAGCTCCCGGACTCCTCGCGCACGAACTCCGCGACCGCCGCGGCCGTCGCCCCGGGCACCCCGCCGAAGCCGTCCTCGGCGAGGACCGTGTAGCCCTCGCGGATGCGCAGCCCCGGGCCGAGCACGTCGGCGAAGGTCCGGTGGTCGTCACCCTGCTGGATGACGACGCCGACCACCACGCGCGCGTACCGGTCGGCGAGCCGGTCGAGCTCCAGCGTCATGATCTCGTCCCAGCCGAAGCCCTTGCCGTCCCTGCTGTCCCGGTTGAGGTAGATCGTGCCGTCCGGGGAGCGGCTGTCGAAGTGCACCACGTACGCCGGGGTCCCGTGAGGATCGTCCGCGGTGTAGGTCGCGGCGACGATGTCCAGGTCCGTCGGCGGCTGCCCCGCCGGACTCGGGTCCCACCTCAGTGACACCTCGACCTTGCGGATCCCCTTGCTGAGCCCGCTCACCAGCCTCCCCCTTCTCCGGTCGCCGTGCCTCCCCGTGCCCCAACTGCGCGGCATCGGGGGCTCGTTGTCCATCGTGCCACGCGCGCGGGGGCGCTTGCGCGGGTGCTGTCCCCACGAGCGTGACCGGCGCCACGCTCCCTGGCCTTACGATGGCGCGGTGCTGGTCAAGTGGATTCGCTGCACCGTGGTGGACCGCCGCGGCTTCGAGCGGGGGCAGCGGAAATGGGCGGGGCTTCCGGGAGAGCCGGGATTCCGGGGGCAGGGCGGTGGCTGGAGCCGGCTGCGGCCGCAGGTGGCGCACGTCTTCGCCTTCTGGGAGAGCCGCGCCTTCTACGACTCCTTCATGGCCCGCTCCCACGACCGGCTGGCGGCGGCGCAGGCCGGCACGTTCAAGGACGCCCAGGTCAGGCTGTTCGACTACCGGTTCGACGTGAAGACCGGCTTCGAGCCGCGCTTCACCGACGCCGACCTGCTGCGGGTGGCCCTCTGCCGCATCCACGAGGAGCGCGCCGAGCACTTCACGCTGATGCAGGAGAAGGTCTGGAACCCGGCGATGGCGGGGTCGCCCGGCATGGTCCGCGGCCTGTTCGGCGAGGCCCCGGGGAACGAGTTCCTGGTGCTGTCGATGTGGCAGTCCTCCGCCGAACACGGCAAGTACCGCACCGAGCGGGTGGAGCGGCTCGCCCTGCGCGCCCAGACGGAGGCCGACGTCGCGGCCCTCACGGGAGACATCGTGGAGCTGGAGCCCGGCTGGACGGTGTGATGGTGATCCCGCCGATCACCTGGAGGCGATGCTCGTGTGCTCTGTGTGGTGCACGGTGCACGATCTGTGTGACCTACGCCGTACGGTGCCCTTTCGAGTCCTCGATCGGGCGTCACCCGATCTAGTGTTCTGGCATGGCACGACCACGGCGCATCGTCCTTGTCCGGCACGGCGAGTCGACGGGCAATGTCGATGACTCCGTCTACGAGCGTGAACCCGACCACGCCCTGGCGCTGACCGAGCGCGGCTGGCGGCAGGCGGAGGAGACCGGCAAGAAGCTGCGCGAGGTGTTCGGACGCGAGCAGGTCAGCGTCTACGTCTCGCCCTACCGCCGCACCCACGAGACCCTCCGCGCCTTCCATCTCGACCCCGAGCTCATCCGGGTGCGCGAGGAGCCCCGGCTGCGCGAGCAGGACTGGGGGAACTGGCAGGACCGCGACGACGTACGCCTCCAGAAGGCCTACCGGGACGCCTACGGTCACTTCTTCTACCGCTTCGCCCAGGGCGAGTCCGGCGCCGACGTGTACGACCGGGTCGGCGGCTTCCTGGAGAGCCTCTTCCGCAGCTTCGAGGCCCCCGACCACCCGCCCAACGTCCTCCTGGTCACCCACGGGCTGGCCATGCGGCTCTTCTGCATGCGCTGGTTCCACTGGACGGTCGCCGAATTCGAGTCGCTGTCGAACCCCGGGAACGCCGAGATGCGGATGCTCGTTCTGGGGGACGACGGCAAATACACCCTTGACCGGCCGTTCGACCGATGGCGGAACCCGGAACCGTACGGGATCACCGGATAGAGTGACAAAGCGATGACCCCTGACCTCTCTCCTCACGGGCGCCTGGAGCGCGCCCTCGCAAGCCTGCGCGGACTCGCGGTGGGGGACGCCCTCGGCTCCCAGTTCTTCGTGCCGGTGAACCACCCGCTGCTCAAGCTCCGCGAGCTGCCCCCCGGCCCGTGGCAGTGGACGGACGACACGGAGATGGCCTGCTCCGTGGTCGCCGTCCTGACCGCACACCACCGCATCGACCAGGACGCGCTCGCGCTGTCCTTCGCGACCCACCACGACTTCGACCGGGGCTACGGCCCCGCGGTCAACCGCCTGCTGCGGCTGGTCAGGGAGGGCGGCGACTGGCGCGAGCTCGCCGCCGCGCTCTTCAACGGCCAGGGGTCCTGGGGCAACGGCGCGGCGATGCGCATAGCTCCGCTGGGCGCCTGGTACGCGGACGACCCGGAGCAGGCGACCCACCAGGCGGAGATCTCGGCCTACCCCACGCACCAGCACCGCGAGGCCGTGGTGGGCGCCATGGCCGTCGCCGCGGCCGCCGCGCTGGTCGCCGCCCCGGGCGGCCCGCCGACGGCCGAGTCCCTGCTCGACGGGGTCATCGCCCTGGTCCCGGCGAGAAGCGCCGTGGGCGCGGGCCTGCGACGCGCCCGCGACATGCTCGACTACGCCGACGCGGGCACCGTCGCCGCCGTCCTCGGCTGCGGCCGGCGGACGACGGCCCACGACACGGTGCCCTTCGCCCTCTGGTCGGCCGCGCGGGCCCTCGACGACTACGAGGCGGCCTTCTGGACGACCGCGCAGGCCGGCGGAGACGTCGACACCACCTGCGCCATCGTCGGCGGGGTGCTGGCAGCCGGGAAGGCCGGCGCTCCGCCCGGCCCGTGGCTGGGACGGACGGAGACACTGCCGGAGTGGATCCCGGCCGCCGTGTGAGGTTCCCGCGTGGCCGCTCGCGCGGGGCGGCCGCGCGGTCAGCCGAGGGCGGGGCCCGCCGAGCCGGACAGGGCCTCCAGGTCGCTCCTGCGGACCCGGATCACCAGCCAGGCCGTGACCAGGGCGAGCACGGCCATGGCCGCCGCCGGGACGAAGGCCGTGGCGATGCCGTGGGCGAGCACGTCGTGCCCCCAGGGAGCGGGCAGCTGACGGGTCCTGGCGAACTCCGCCTTCTGCTCCGCCGAACCGTCGGCGAGGAACTTCGGCAGCTGCTTCTTCGCCTCGTCCTTGCTGGCCGAGCCGAACACCGTGGTCAGGATGGACAGTCCGAGCGAACCACCCACCTGCTGCGTGGCGTTGAGCAGGCCGGAGGCGGCGCCCGCCTCGTGCGGGGCCACGCCCGAGACAGCCGTCACCGTCGCGGTCACGAAGTTCAGGCCCATGCCGAACCCGAAGACCAGCATCGGCCCGAGGACCCCGCCGAGGTAGGAGCTGTCCGGGCTGATGAGGGTCTGCCAGGCCAGTCCGGCCACCACGAGCGTGGAGCCGGTGAGCATGAACGGCTTGGGCCCGAGCTTCGGGAGGAACCGCTGCGACAGACCCGCGCCCACCGCGATGGCCGCGGTCACCGGCAGGAAGGCCAGCCCCGCCTTGATCGGGCTGTACCCCAGCACGTTCTGCACGAAGAGCACGATGTAGAAGAACATGCCGAACATCGCCGCGGCCAGGCTCAGCATGATCACGTACGTGCCCGAGCGGTTGCGGTCGGCGAACATCCGCAGCGGGGTGATCGGCTCCTTGGCACGCCGCTCGGTGAGCGCGAAGGCGAGCAGCAGGACCGCCGCGGTCGCGAAGGACCCGACCGTCAAGCCGTCCCGCCAGCCGTCCTCCGACGCGCGGATGAAGCCGTACACGAGCGCGGCCATGCCGACCGTCGAGGTCAGCGCGCCCGCGATGTCGAAGCGCCCGGGGTGCCGCTCGGACTCGTGGATGTACATCGGGGTGAGGAACGCGATCAGCACTCCGATCGGCACGTTGACGAAGAGCACCCAGCGCCAGTCGAGCCACTCGGTGAGCATGCCGCCCGCGAGCAGACCGATCGCGCCGCCTCCCGCGGAGACGGCGGCGAAGACGCCGAAGGCCCGGTTCCGCTCCGGGCCCTCGGGGAAGGTGGTGGTGATGAGGGCCAGCGAGGTGGGCGACGCGATCGCGCCGCCCACGCCCTGCAGGGCGCGCGCGGCCAGCAACTGCCAGGGCTCCTGGGCGAGTCCGCCGAGCAGCGAGGCGAAGGTGAAGAGCAGGATTCCGGTCATGAACACCCGGCGGCGGCCCAGGATGTCGCCGGCCCGGGCGCCGAGGAGCAGCAGGCCGCCGAACGTGAGTGTGTAGGCGCTGACGACCCAGGTGAGGTCGGTGGTGCTGAACTTGAGCGCGTCTTGAATGTGCGGGAGGGCGATGTTCACAATCGTCGCGTCGAGTACCACCATGAGTTGGCAGGCCGCGATGACCGTGAGCGCGATACCGGGATGCCCGTCCCGGCGGGCCGCACCCGGCTTCTGGTGTCGAATCAACTGAGAGGTTGTCACTATGGGTCCCCCACAACAGCTTTAGTGAACGATGGCGTTCACTGTCGCGTCA
This sequence comes from Streptomyces sp. NPDC014864, assembly GCF_043081525.1. Lineage (NCBI taxonomy): Bacteria > Bacillati > Actinomycetota > Actinomycetes > Kitasatosporales > Streptomycetaceae > Streptomyces > Streptomyces sp. NPDC014864. The sequence goes on along the minus strand of NZ_JBIBWT010000015.1, from coordinate 119,732 downwards.
ACGGTAGTGAGTCCCCGCTAGTGAACGCAAGCGTTCACTTATGGCTCCGTCATGCGGCGTGTCCCCCGCCGCGGCCGATGGACCTCCTCACCCCGCACAATCCGCTCCCCTGTTCGCTGGAGAATCACAGATGGTTACCTCGCGCTGGGCGGCTTCCCCCGCCCGGACGGCCACCCCCCGCCGGCGCGGCGCCGTGCTCGAACGCGCCATCCTCGACGCCGCGCTGGAGCAGCTCAGCACGGTCGGCTGGAAGGGCCTGACCATGGAGGGCGTGGCCGCAGGCGCCCAGACCGGGAAGGCCGCCGTCTATCGCCGCTGGCCCTCCAAGGAGGAGCTCGTCGCCGACGCCCTGCAGGCCGGACTGCCACGCGTCGACGGGGCGCCGGATCTGGGAAGTGTGCGCGAGGATCTGCTGGCGCTCTGCCGTCAGGCCCGCGACGCGATGTACTCCCGTCCCGGCTTCGCGCTTCGCGCCGTGATTCACGAATGCGACCCGAGTCAGGCGGAGCGCTTCCATGGCGTGATCTTCGAAGGTGTCGTGGAGCCGATGATCCAGCTGCTCCGCGAGGTCATCGTCCGTGGAATAGAACGCGGAGAGGTCCGTCCCGACGCGGCCAACGGCTATGTCTTCGACGCCGTACCCGCCATGATGATGTACCGCTCGAAGATGTGCACCAGCGAATGGAGCGATCAGGATCTGGAGGAGATGATCGACCAGCTGATGGTTCCGCTGCTGCGGCCGGGCGGACCCTGAACGCCCGCCCGAACGGCCCTGGAGCCACCAGGGACGACCAGGGTGTCGCGACGGGATCCGGGCGGCGTACGCTAAGGGCGCCATGCCGTACGAACCACCCACTCACACCGTCGAGCGCTCCCTCCGGGCCACGACCGGAGCGAAGGTCATTGCCGGTGTCGACGAGGTGGGGCGCGGTGCCTGGGCCGGTCCCGTCACCGTCTGCGCGGCGGTCACCGGACTGCGCCGGCCCCCTGTGGGCCTCACCGACTCCAAGCTGCTCACCGTCAAGCGCCGTACCGCGCTCGCCGGGGAGTTGCGGACCTGGGTGACGGCGTACGCGCTCGGTCACGCCTCCGCGCAGGAGATCGACGACATGGGGATGACGGCGGCGCTGCGGCTCGCGGCGGTGCGTGCCCTGGAGGGGCTGCCGGTCCGCCCCGAGGCGGTCATCCTCGACGGCAAGCACGACTACCTCGGCACACCCTGGACCGTCCGTACGGTCATCAAGGGCGACCAGTCGTGTGTGGCCGTCGCGACGGCTTCGGTGATCGCCAAGGTTCACCGCGACAAAATGATGGCCGAACTGGGTACCGACCATGCAGACTTCGGTTTTGCGGCCAACGCCGGGTATCCGTCGCCCGTGCACCGGGCCGCGCTGGAGGAGCGGGGCCCCACCCCGTACCACCGGCTCACGTGGGCGTATCTTGATGCGCTGCCCCGGTGGCGGCACCTCAAGAAGGTCCGCGCCTGGGCGGACGGAGGCGCTCCGGAGATCGAGGGTCAGCTCGGCTTCGACTTCTGACGGTTCCACCCGCCCCGATGTGCCACCCGCCCACGCGGGCCGTACCAACGTTTGATAAACATCAGCCCATGCCTCTCCTTCCCGAGGAGCCTCAGATTCACGAGAGTGCCCAGGGTCCCCGCGCCACTCCGGCCACCGGACGCACCGCGCCGACCCCCCGTCCCGTACCCGGCCCCCGCCCCGCGGCTCCGTCGCGTCCCGGTCGTCCCGGCCCTGTGCGGCCGGCGCCGTCGGCGCAACGCGTGCCACGGGACGTGACCGCCGCCAAGCCCGGGCCTTCGGCCCCGGCTGCCCCCGCGCCCTCGGGGAGCCCGCAGATCCAGCTGATCCCGGCTTCGGCCGAGGGGGCGCTGGACGCGGCCGAGGAAGCGGTCGACCTGCTTCTGGACTCGGGTCGCGCGCCCGGTGAGGTGCTGGTGGTCACCACCGGTGAGCCGCACCCGTGGGCCGCCCACGAACTGTCCTTCGGCGAAGCCGCCTACTGGGCCCAGCACGACGCGGGCGACGACGTCTTCTACGCGAACGCCTCCGCGGTCACCCGTGCCGCGGGCCGTCCCGTGGTCGTGGTCGCCGTCAACGGCGGTGCGACTGCCGCTGTCGCCGAGGCTCTGCCCCTGGCGCACACCCGGGCCGGCGCCCTGCTGATCGTCTGCGGCGATCCGCAGCAGATCAACTCGGTGCTGGGCGCGAGCGTCTGACCGCCTGACCGCCGGCAGCCTGACCCCTTCCCGGTGTGCCGGGGAGCGGGTGCGTCGCTGCGTCAGGTGCCCCGGTGCGTCCGGGCACGCCTGTCCGGCAGGCTTCGTACGCGGCAGGTGTGTTCGGACGTACGGATGCGGACGGACGTACACGGTGGAGGGGCCCTCCGGCGTCACTGCACAGCGGGCCCTCCGGCATGCCCGGACAGCCGTGCCGGACGGCCACGCGCCGGACGGCCGGGGCGGGTCGGCGGTGGCCGTGGGCGGGAGGCGCGGGCAGGCTCGCAGCCGCGGTGGTCGTCACCGGATTCATGTGGCCGCAGGGCCCCGGTGTCCCTCGATACGTCCGTGGTGTCTGCGGTGGCTCCCGGGTGCCTGTGGTGGGTCCGCGGTCAGCGGGCCGCCACGCGCCGCAGGACCTCGGAGGCAGCCCCGCCGGTGCGCGGCAGCGGAGGCAGTGACGCGGCGGAGCCGAACGGTTCGGGCGCCGAGTCCGCGTTCGGCCGGCGGCCGCCGCGGCCCTCGCCGAGCACCTGCCAGCCCTCCCGGGTCAGCGTGATGTACGCCCCGCAGCGCAGTCCGTGCAGTGTGCAGGCGTCACGCAGCCCCCACATCCAGGCGCCGTCCTCCTCGGTCCAACGCCCGTCCCCCTCACGGCAGTAGAGCAGCACGGCGGTGCGCACCGGAGTGCGGCGCCGCAGGTCGTGCGGGATGACCCGGCGCAGCTGGGAGAGCAGCGCGTTGCGGAACATCCAGCCGTCGGCGGGGGCCGGGCGGCGCACGAAGGAGGCGCTCGCCTGCACGCGCTCGTCCGGGTCGAGGACCGCGACGACCGCGGTCGCCGGTCCGGGATGGTGCCGGGCATGCAGTCCGCTGACCACTTCCCGGGGGTTGCGCAGCAGAGGGATGCCCGCGGAGGCCCACTCGGCGGGTTCGAGCACACGATGGGCGGAGGCGGCGGACGTCGACAGCGAGGCCGCCGAGGACGGAGCGAATCCGAAGGTCACGTTCCTCCCTTCGGCTACGCGCCCACACTGCGGGCGGGGTCGGATTCGGGGGAGCGCACACCGCAGCGGAGCCCTACCGGATCACGTCCGAGCCGTGCGGGGAGCGGACTTCAATTCTTCCTGCCGAACTTGGATGCGGCAACGAGCAATTGGGGCCACCGACCGTTATCGGGTGAGCCGTGGCTTATATCCTTACCCCGAGTGCACCCGCGCGACTCCCGAGCCGTTCGAACCCCCCACGTTCCTACGCCACGGAGCCGTGCGCGGTCCAGAGGGGCGCACGTTCCGTGACGGCGGGAACGCGGGCAGCCCCCCCGCGGATCCCTTTTCAGCCCTGCACGGCCAGGACCAACGGCAGCACACCCTGGGCGCCGGACCTTCTCAGCAGGCGGGCGGCGACAGCGAGGGTCCAGCCGGTCTCGGTGTAGTCGTCGACCAGGAGCACCGGACCGGGGTTCCCGGCGAGGGCCGCGGCCAGGGCGGGCGGCACCGTCAGCGCCCCGTCGAGAGCCTTGAGGCGCTGGGCGCTGTTGCTCCGGGCCGCCCGGTGCGCCTGCCCGGCGTACTCCACGGTGCCCAGCAGCGGCAGCCTTCCGATCCGGGCGATGTGCTCGCCCAGGGAGTGGATCAGCCGCGGCCGGGTGCGCGAGGCGAGTGTGACGACGCCGACCGGGCGCGGTGCCCCGTCCGCCGCCCCGGCGGCCCAGCCGTCCGGCCCCTTCGCCCAGTCGGCCAGCACGCCCACCACGGCCCGCGCCACGTCTTCCGGCACAGGGCCGTCGGGCGCGTGCGGCGCGAGCATCGGGCGCAGCCGGTTGCCCCAGCCGATGTCCGACAGGCGCCCCAACGCCCTGCCCGGCCCCGCCTGTTCACCGGCCGGAATGCGTCCCTTGAGCTCGACGCCGATCGCCGGGAGGCCCGTCGGCCACATGCGGCGGGGCTCCACCTCGACGCCGGCCCGGCCGAGATCCACGCGCGCGGCCTCCACCGCCGTGGTCGACGTGTCAGCCGTGAACCGGGCGCCCGCGCACATGTCGCAACGTCCGCACGGTCTGGCGGTGTCGTCGTCGAGCTGGTGCTGGAGGAACTCCATCCGGCAGCCCGGCGTCGCCGCGTACTCGCGCATCGCCTGTTGTTCGGCCTTGCGCTGCTTCGCGACCCAGTCGTACCGCTCCGCGTCGTACGACCACGGCCGGCCGGTCGCGACCCAGCCGCCCTTGACCCGCCTGACCGCCCCGTCGACGTCGAGGACCTTGAGCATGGCCTCCAGGCGGGAGCGCCGGAGCTCGACCAGCGGTTCCAGAGCGGGCAGGGACAGCGGGCCCGCCGCGCGGGCGAGCACGTCCAGCGTCCGGCGCACCAGCTCCTCGGAGGGGAAGGCCAGCGACGCGAAGTACTCCCAGATCGCCTCGTCCTCCTTTCCCGGCAGGAGGAGCACCTCCGCGTGCTCGACACCGCGGCCGGCGCGGCCCACCTGCTGGTAGTAGGCGATCGGGGAGGACGGTGAGCCCAGGTGCACGACGAATCCCAGGTCGGGCTTGTCGAACCCCATGCCGAGCGCCGAGGTGGCGACCAGGGCCTTGACCTTGTTGGTCAGCAGATCGTCCTCGGCCTGCTGGCGGTCGGCGTTCTCCGTCTTCCCCGTGTAGGAGGCGACGGTGTGGCCGCGTCCGCGCAGGAAGGCGGTGACCTCCTCGGCGGCCGCCACGGTGAGCGTGTAGACGATCCCGGACCCGGGCAACTCGTCGAGGTGGTCGGCGAGCCAGGCCATCCGGTGCGCGGCGTCGGGCAGCCGCAACACGTTCAGGCTGAGGCTCTCCCGGTCGAGCGGGCCGCGCAGCACCAGCGCGTCCGACGCGCTGCCGGTCCCCAGCTGCTCGGCCACGTCGGCGGTCACGCGGGCGTTGGCCGTGGCCGTGGTCGCGAGGACGGGCACTCCCGGCGGGAGCTCGGTGAGCATCGTGCGCAGCCGCCGGTAGTCCGGGCGGAAGTCGTGGCCCCAGTCGGAGATGCAGTGGGCCTCGTCCACGACGAGCAGCCCGGTCGCGGCCGCGAGCTTGGGCAGGACCTGGTCGCGGAAGTCGGGGTTGTTCAGCCGCTCCGGGCTGACCAGGAGTACGTCCACCTCGCCCGCGGCGATCTCGCTCTGGACGGTGTCCCACTCCTCGGTGTTCGCCGAGTTGATGGTGCGGGCGTGGATGCCGGCCCGGGCCGCCGCCTCCACCTGGTTGCGCATCAGCGCCAGCAGCGGGGAGACGATCACCGTGGGGCCGGCGCCCCGCGCCCGCAGCAGGGAGGTGGCCACGAAGTAGACCGCGGACTTGCCCCAGCCCGTGCGCTGGACGACCAGGGCGCGGCGGCCCTCGGCGACCAGCGCCTCGATCGCCCGCCACTGGTCCTCGCGCAGCCGTGCCGTGCCCGTGCCGTCGCCGACGAGCCGGGCGAGAACCGCGTCGGCCGCCGCCCGGAGGTCCGCGTTGTTCGTGTGCTCCATGCGTTCCATACAACAGGACGGCACTGACAATCGGGACGGCGGCGGTACCGCGCCGGGTGCGGTTGATGTGTTCCTGATTGGACTTGTCCACAGGTCAAAGCGGAATTCGAAGTTCCGCGAGATCGTCGGCGCATGACGAATCACAGCGAAACGACTGGATCCTCCGAAAGCGGAGACTTCGACACGGGCGCACACGGCTCGGGCGAATACGGCAAGGGCATGTCCTGCGACCGCAGGCACGGAGGGGACGGGCAAGCGGGCCCCGAGCTCGGCGGCGACAGCGCCTACGACGCCTTCACCGGCCCGGGGCCGGGCCAGGACCCGGAACATCAGGTCACCCTCCGCACCCCGGCCGAGCTCGCCGACGCCCTGCCCTACCTGCTCGGGTACCGCCCCGAGGACAGCATCGTCCTGGTCGCGCTGCACGACCGGGACGGACGCGGCCGGTTCGGTGGCCGGGCCAGGCTCGGCATTCCACCGGGCATGGACGACTGGCCGTCCGCCGCCCGGCAACTGGCCCACGGCCTGATCACGGGCAGTGAGCGCCGGGGTGGCAAGCCCGAGCAGATGGTCGCCTTCCTCTGCCAGGAGCCGGCGGCCGGTGAGTCGGGACGACAGGTCATGCGGCGGCTGGAGCCGCTCGCCCAGAGGCTGCGCACGGAATGCGGCCGCCATGACGTCCCCGTGATCGAGGCACTGTGCATCTCCGACGGCCGCTTCTGGTCGTACTGCTGTCCCTCCGAGGGGTGCTGCCCCGACGAGGGTCTGCCGATGGGACTGCCCGGTACCTCCGTACTGGCCGCCGCGGCGGCCTACGCCGGAATCCAGGTGCGGGGAAGCCTGCGGGAGATGCGGGCCAGACTGCTGCCCTGGGAGACCGCCGCGGCGCTGGACCAGGAGATCGCCCTCGACACCGCCGGTATGGACCTGGTGCCCCGGATCCTCGACGAGGTAAGCCGCGCGACGGTGGCCGAGCGGACGCTGGAACTGGCCGAACGCGTCGTGCGTCGGTTCGCCGAGGCGCCCTTCGTGCCCGGCAGCGCGCCGGCGGACCTGCGGGACGACGACCTGCTCGCCCACGAGGAAGCCGCGGCGCTGATCCTCGGCCTGCAGGACCGCGAGACGCGGGACCGTGCGGCCGAGTGGATGGAGGGCGACGAGGCCGGTCCGGCACTCCGGCTCTGGCGAGCCCTGGCCCGCCGCTGCGTCGGCCCCTACGGCGAGCACGCGGCCGCGCCGCTGACACTCGCGGGCTGGGTCGCCTGGTCCACCGGCGACGACCTCGAGGCGAGGGAGGCGCTGGCCATGGCACTGGGCGCGGACCCGGACTACCTCTTCGCCCGCCTTCTGCACCAGGCCTGCAACGAGGGGCTGGACCCGGAATCGGTCCGCCGCTGCCTGCGCGCGGAGCGTGACGGACGGGCGCGACCGAAGGCGGGGGGAGGCGATGTCCCTGAGGCGAGGGGAGTCCCTGAGACGGAAGGGGCCGTCGGGGCCGTCAGCGCAGTCGGCGAGGAGACGAACGAGGCGGCGCCTCCCGAGGTGAGCCCCACCGACGCCCGGGAGACGCACGGGGCCGCGCCCGACGGCCCGGCGGAGACCACCGCCCGGGAAGCCGGACCGGCCTCCGAGGGCGACACGGACACGTCGACACCCTCGGACGCGCGGGCCCCCAGCGGTTCCTGCCGCCCCCCGGCATCGGGGGAGGCGTCGTTGCGGCGCAGGCGCCGGACCAGGGCAGGCCGATCGGACGCGTCGCGCTCCGGCCGGGAGGACATGCGCCGGGGCGGGGACGGGAGGCGCCCGAGCGGGACGCGCCGGGCGGCCAGGACGCACCCCGCGCCGTCCCGGACCGACACCTTGCACCCGGACTCCTCACGGTCGGCAGACCGCCCGCGCCGGGGCGGCGCTGCAGAGGACGGCACCCCATGCCGAGGCACCGCGGCCGAGTAGCGCACCCGACGCCGAGGTACCGCGGCGGCCGGGAACGGCGCACCGCGCCGAGGTGCCGACAGCTCCCCCGGCCCGATCACGCGAGGCGATGCCCCCGACGGCACCCCATGAGCAGCAACCCCGGGCCGGGAACGGATCGCCGGCTCGACCAGGTGAGCGTGCCCCCTGCCCGGCGCACGCCGGGTCGGTCAGCCCCTCACCCCCGGCCCGCCCCCGGCCACCCTTCGGTCTGCTTTCCCGCTCACGGGCGTGACCCTGCGGGTACGGCAGGACGGTGGGGGGCCCGTCCGCGCCGTGGGCCGCGCGGCGACGAGCCCGCTCGCAGCCGAGGTCGGCGGCGGCCGGGGTGCTGCTGCCGACCGCGCTCGTGGGCGTCCGCCCCGACGCCCCGGCCCGGACGGTTGCGCTCCGGCCCCTGCGCTCCGCACCGCTCGGAGAGATCGGCCTCACGCGGCTGCGGGGCGCCGGCGCCCCCTTCTCCATACGGGTCAGCCGGCTCCGACTGGCCCTGGTCGAGGAGGCCCCCGGCGGACTGCGGCCGGGAGCGTGACCTCGGACGACGCGGCGCCGGACGACGGGAGGAGAGAACGTTTCGAGAGCCGTGAGAACCGTGACCGATCGAAACGGAGCAGTCATGGTCGCCCTTGACGGAGGGAGTGTTTATCGTCAGGCAGACGACTATGATCGCGGCATGCCCTACGACCCGTCAGCCTTTCCGCCTTTCGCCGTCACCGTGGACCTGGTCGTGCTGACCGTGCGCCGCCATGCCCTGTGCGCGCTGGCGGTGCGCAGGGGGGAGCCCCCCTTCCAGGGGCGGTGGGCGCTCCCCGGCGGCTTCGTACGGGCCGACGAGGACCTGTCGCAGGCCGCGGCGCGCGAGCTGGCCGAGGAGACCGGGCTGCGCGCCCACGACCCGTCGGTTCCCGCCCAGGACAACGGCGCCCACCTGGAGCAGCTCGCGACCTACGGTGATCCCAAGCGTGATCCCCGTATGCGCGTCGTCAGCGTCGCCCACCTGGCCCTCGCCCCCGACCTTCCCGCACCCCGGGCGGGCGGCGACGCCAGCAACGCGCGCTGGGCGCCCGTCGAGGAGCTGCTGCAGCAGGGCGGGTACGGCCGGGACGGCGAGCCGGTGGCTCCACTCGCCTTCGATCACGCCCAGATCCTCGCGGACGGGGTGGAACGCGCCCGCTCCAAGATCGAGTACTCGTCGCTGGCGACCGCGTTCTGCCCGCCCGAGTTCACCGTCGGCGAGCTCCGCCGGGTCTACGAGGCGGTGTGGGGTGTGGCGCTCGACCCGCGGAACTTCCACCGCAAGGTGACCGGCACGCCCGGGTTCCTGGTGCCGACCGGGGGCACCACCACCCGCCAGGGGGGCCGCCCGGCACAGCTCTTCCGGGCGGGCGGCGCCACCCTGCTCAACCCGCCCATGCTGCGCCCGGAGGTCTGACGCCGCGTCCCGTGGGGGAGGGTTCGGCACGGCGACTGGTCGGCCCGGGGCGGCCAGGGCCGATCTTTCTTGCGATTCCTTCCCGTGAACCGCCGACGCGGGACCGGGATGTGGCATGGGCGGAGGTCAACGCGCGTCGCGCTACCCGAAAAAACCGACATAACGCGCTATCTTGCTGCGGGTGATCCAGGCCTTCGGATTGACCAGCAACTCCCGCAAGGACCTTCCGCCCGCCGTCGACGACGTCTCCTTCGAAGCGCACGCGGGCCGTGTCACCGTGCTCCTCGGAACGCCGGGCGCGGGCAAGACCACGACGCTCAGACTCATGCTCGAACTCCAACGGGGCCGCGGCATCACCTACTTCAAGGGGCGCCCCCTGCACCGCATCGCCCACCCGTCACGCGAGGTCGGGGTCCTTCTGGGCGATGTCCCGGGCCACCCCGCCCGAACGGTCCGCGGTCACCTGCGCATGCTCTGCGCCGCGGCGGGCCTGCCGACGCGGCGTGCCGACGAAGTGCTGGAGGTCGTCGGGCTCGTCAGCCTGCGCGAAGAGCGGCTGGGCACCCTCTCGCGCGGTATGGACCGCCGCCTGGGCCTGGCCTGCGCCCTGCTCTCCGACCCGCACACGCTCGTGCTCGACGACCCGGCCGCCGGGCTCTCCCCCCGCGAAGCCCGCTGGTTCCACGGCATGCTCCGAGCCCACGCGACCCAGGGCGGCACGGTCCTGTACACCACGGCCGACTCCAAGGAGGCGGCGCGCACGGCCGACCGCGTCGTCACACTCGCCCGGGGGAGCCTGGTCGCCGACCAGGAGGCCGCCGACTTCGCCCGCACCCGGCTGCGCCCCCGGGTCGCAGTCCGCAGCCCGCACGCCACCCGCCTCGCGGCCGCCCTGACCAAGGAGGCCCGCACCGGCCGCCACTCCGTGGAGGTCGTACGGGAGGAGGGCAATCGTCTGTCCGTCTACGGCAGCACGTGCGCCGCCATCGGCGAGACGGCGTTCCGCCACGGCATCCTCATCCACCAACTGGCGGACGAAGTGGGGGACATGGGCCCAGGTGCCGATACGGCGCCCTCGGACGGCGCAGCGGCCCGCGGGGAGCTCCAGTCCTCGCCGACGCCGACGCCGACGGCCACCGGGCAGCGAAAGGCCCCCGTGAACGTCGTACCCGCCCCGGAGCAGCCGACCCCCCGGCGCTCTGCTGCCGAAGCGGGCACGCCGGTGACCGAGGACGCGTCCCCGGCCGCCGCCGCCCGCTCCGGCGACGAGGCCTCCCCGGCCCCCGCCGATCTGGCGTCCGTCGCCACTCACGCCGAGGGCGCGTCCGACAGGGCCGCTGCCGCCGGCGCGCCGGGGACAGCGCCGGCCCAGAGCGCCTGCTCCACGGCCCCCCTTCAGGACGTCTCCGCCGCGGACCGCTCCGAACACACCCCCGCGGCCCGTCGGCCCGCAGGTCCCTCCAGCGCCTCCCACCCCGCGGAAGCCCCTTCCGTGGGCACCCCCGCAGCCGTCCGTCCCCAGGACTCGTCCGCGACCGCCACGCCGGCGCAGTCATCGAAGCCTGGCCACCCCGGGCACTCACCCGCGGCCGGGCGTCCCGCGGGCTCGTCCGCGAGCGAGCGTGCCGTGAATTCGTCCGCGGCCGGGCATCCCGGGCGCGTGTCCGCGCACGCACCCGCGACCAAGCGCCCCGCGCCCCCCTCCGCTGTCGTGCGCCCCGGGAGCAAGGGCGATCCCGCCACGGCGCGGTCCACGGAAGGCGCGCCCACCACCCGCGGGGCCGACGGCGCGTCCGGCACGGCGTCCGGGCAGCCCTCGATTCCGACCCCGCGCCCGGCCGAGGCCGCAGCGTCCGCTCTCTCCTCCCCCCTGCCGCCTCCCATCGCCGTCCGGCCCGGTCCCCGCCCCCTGCGTCCCCTCCGCTACGAGTTGCGCCGCGCCGCCGGGATCAGCACGGGCTTCGTCATCGGTGCCGCCGCCCTCGTCACCTCCGCCCTCACGGCCCTGGTCCTGGGCCGACTCGGTCACACGCCCCAGCCGCGCCTGCTCGCCGCGTGGCCGCAGCAGTTCCCCCTGCCGCCCGCGGCGCTCGCCGCCGGCCTGCTGGGCGCCCTCTCCTTCGGCGACGAGTTCCGCCACCCCGCCCTCGCCGCCGACCGTGGCTCCGTGCCCCGCCGGCTGGGACTGCTCACCGCGAAACTCCTCGTCGCGGCCGCATCCGCGCTGCTGCTGGCCTTCCTCACGGTGGGCTGTGACGCCGAAGTGCTCTACCTCGTCTACGGACGGGAACTCACCCAGGTTCCCGGAGACTGGCTCTCCCCGGCGGTGAGTTGGGTCGGCCTCGTGGTCGGGTGCGCCTGGGCCGGCGTACTGGCCGCCGGTCTGTTCCGGTCCACCACGGCCGGGCTCGCCGCGGTGCTCGCCGTGCCGGTGCTCGCCGTGCCCCTGGTGGAGAAGGTCTTGGCGGGGGCCACGGCCCGGACCGCCGCCGGTTTCCCCCAGCGGCTTCGCGAATCGTTCCTGCTGCAGTGGCCCTTCGGAGGGGACCGCCTTGTTGCCGCTGCGGTCCAGGTGATCGCCCAACCTGTGGGCGGCGCACTGACGTTGTCGCTGGCCACGCTGTTGTGCGCCTACCTGCTGACGACCCTGCGAAGCAGGATCGGATGACCGCCCTGCGCGTCTTTTCGGTCGTCCCGCGGGCACAACTTCCCGAGGGGTGCTCATTTCTTTTCGATAAGGCGTCAATTGCGACGGAGTGAGCGATCACCCTTTCGTGTGCTTTTCACCAAAGACCTCAAGGGAGTTGGAGGCGGCGCCGACAAAGGATCCGTGAGTACCCTTGCGCACACCATGATGACCGCCGCCCGCTCCTCAGACTCCGGCCTCGTCGGCCCGGGCGGACTCGACCGCTACCCCTACGCCGAGGCGCCCGTCCCCGATCGCGTCGGCGCCCCCTCCTGGGAGGGGCCGGACCCGGAGCTGGGCCGGGTGGGCCGGCGTGCCACGGGCAGCCGCGGCCGCGGACTGCACGGCCAACTCGTCCAGCAGCTGGGTCAGATGATCGTTTCCGGGGACCTGGGCGCGGACCGCCCGCTCGTGCCCGAGGAGATCGGCCAGCGCTTCGAGGTCTCCCGCACCGTCGTCCGCGAGTCCCTCCGCGTGCTGGAGGCAAAGGGCCTGGTCAGCGCCCGCCCGAACGTGGGCACGCGGGTACGCCCGGTCAGCGACTGGAACCTGCTGGACCCCGACATCATCGAGTGGCGGGCCTTCGGGCCGCAGCGCGACGACCAGCGCCGCGAGCTCAGCGAGCTGCGCTGGACGATCGAGCCGCTCGCCGCGCGCCTCGCCGCCGGGCACGGGCGCGAGGACGTCCAGCAGCGCCTCGCCGACATGGTCGAGATCATGGGGCACGCCCTGGGGCAGGGCGACGCGCTCACGTTCTCCCGCGCGGACGCCGAGTTCCACACGCTGCTCATCCAGATCGCGGGCAACCGCATGCTGGAGCACCTCTCCGGCATCGTGTCCGCCGCCCTCCAGGTCTCCGGCGGCCCCGTCACGGGCTGCGAGCGGCCGAACGAGACCACTCTGGCGCAGCACGCGCGGATCGTCGACGCGCTCGCGACGGGCGACGGCGCGGCGGCGGAGGCCGCCATGCGCCAGTTGCTCACGGTGCACCCCGAGGTCGAGCGCGTCGTCCCCGCGCCGCGCGAGCACTGACCCGCGCGGAGACGACACGGCCGGGCTCTGCCGTCCTCTCGAGCGGACGGCACGGCCGGCTGCATCGTCCCCGCGGCCCCACCGAGGCGCCGGAGCGCCGCTCGCAGGACCTCGCCGAATCCTTTGTGCATCCGGCGAGGTCCGCGAGCGACGGTCGAGAGCGACCGGGCGGCGTGGCGATCGGCCGGGAACGAACGGCGCGTGTGCGGCGAGCGGCGCGGAAGCGGCTCGGCGGTGCGGCTCCCGTGGTGAAGTCCGCAGGTAGAGTCCGGTCAGCGACACAGGTGACCCCAATTGCCCACATCTGACCGTTCTTGAGTGCTTACGGGGTGTGACTCGGGCCACGCAGATTGGGCGTAACGCTCGTGGAGACAGCGCGATGACCTAAGAGGTGACAGCCGCGGAGGAATACGGACGCCGTTCACGGCGCTGTGCCTCTTCCCGGCCCCCGCCCGCGCCGTCGGCCCGTCCCCAGGCCGGTGGTCGGCTCCTGTCCGTCGTGGACGGGGCCGGAAGCCGTTTTCCAACGTTCCGAGAGGTTGTTCGTGTCGGCCAGCACATCCCGTACGCTCCCGCCGGAGATCGCCGAGTCCGTCTCTGTCATGGCGCTCATTGAGCGGGGAAAGGCTGAGGGGCAGATCGCCGGCGACGATGTGCGTCGGGCCTTCGAAGCTGACCAGATTCCGGCCACTCAGTGGAAGAACGTACTGCGCAGCCTCAACCAGATCCTCGAGGAAGAGGGTGTGACGCTGATGGTCAGTGCCGCGGAGCCCAACAAGCGCACCCGAAAGAGCGTCGCAGCGAAGAGTCCGGCCAAGCGCACCGCCACCAAGACGGTCGCGGCGAAGACGGTGGCCACCAGGAAGGCCACCGCCACCGCCACGCCGGCGGAGCCCGCCGCCGACGCGCCCGTCGAGGACGACGCCCCCAAGAAGGCCGCCGCCAAGAAGACGACCGCCGCCAAGAAGGCAGCGGCGAAGAAGACCACCGTCGCCAAGAAGACGGCGGCGAAGAAGACCACCGCCGCCAAGAAGGACGACGCGGAGCTCCTCGAAGAGGAGGCCCTCGAGGACGCCCCGAAGGCCGCTGACGAGCCCGAGGGTGCCGAGAGCGCCGGTTTCGTGCTCTCCGACGAGGACGAGGACGACGCCCCCGCCCAGCAGGTCGCCGCGGCCGGCGCCACCGCCGACCCGGTCAAGGACTACCTCAAGCAGATCGGCAAGGTCCCCCTGCTCAACGCCGAGCAGGAGGTCGAGCTCGCCAAGCGCATCGAGGCCGGCCTGTTCGCCGAGGACAAGCTGGCCAACGCCGACAAGCTCGCCCCCAAGCTCAAGCGCGAGCTGGAGATCATCGCCGAGGACGGCCGCCGCGCCAAGAACCACCTCCTGGAGGCCAACCTCCGTCTGGTGGTCTCCCTGGCCAAGCGCTACACCGGCCGCGGCATGCTCTTCCTGGACCTCATCCAGGAGGGCAACCTCGGTCTGATCCGCGCGGTCGAGAAGTTCGACTACACCAAGGGCTACAAGTTCTCCACGTACGCCACCTGGTGGATCCGCCAGGCGATCACCCGCGCCATGGCCGACCAGGCCCGCACCATCCGTATCCCGGTGCACATGGTCGAGGTCATCAACAAGCTCGCGCGCGTGCAGCGCCAGATGCTCCAGGACCTGGGTCGCGAGCCCACCCCGGAGGAGCTGGCCAAGGAACTCGACATGACCCCGGAGAAGGTCATCGAGGTCCAGAAGTACGGCCGCGAGCCCATCTCGCTGCACACCCCGCTGGGCGAGGACGGCGACAGCGAGTTCGGTGACCTCATCGAGGACTCCGAGGCGGTCGTCCCGGCCGACGCGGTCAGCTTCACACTGCTGCAGGAGCAGCTGCACTCGGTCCTCGACACCCTGTCCGAGCGCGAGGCGGGCGTCGTCTCCATGCGCTTCGGTCTCACCGACGGTCAGCCGAAGACCCTCGACGAGATCGGCAAGGTCTACGGTGTCACGCGTGAGCGCATCCGCCAGATCGAGTCCAAGACCATGTCGAAGCTGCGCCACCCGTCGCGTTCGCAGGTGCTGCGCGACTACCTCGACTAGGTCGCAGCCGTACGGCTCCGAAGGCCCGGTTCCCCTCAGGGGGCGCCGGGCCTTCGTGCTGCGGCCCGCGGCGCTCTGGATCACTCTGGGTGTTCGACGACTGCCCAGGAGTGAGGAGTGTGCATGCGAAGCCGTATTGCCCGGGCACTGGCCCGGCCGCTGGTCATGGCGGCAGCCACGGCCGCGATACCGCTGGTGAACGCCTCCCCGGCGGCCGCCGACGGCGTGGTCGTCGGCGGTACTCCCGTAGATGTGTCCGTGAGTCCGTGGGCGGTGGCGCTGTCCAGCCGTGACCGGTTCGGGGGTACCCGCGCCGGACAGTTCTGCGGAGGTGTGGCCATCGGTCGGGCCACCGTGCTGACGGCCGCCCACTGCATGGCCAAGGAGGCCGTCGGCGCGCCACCGACACCCGATCTGAAAGTCATCACAGGGCGTACGGATCTGCTCTCGGACGAGGGCAAGGAAGTCTCCGTACGCAGCGTCTGGATCAATCCGGGCTACGACGGTGCCACGAACGCCGGCGACTTCGCCGTGCTCTCCCTCGATGAGCCGCTGCCCCAGAGTTCGGTCATCGCGATGGCAGGCCCGGGCGACCCGGCGTACACACCGGGCACCGGGGCGGCGGTCTACGGCTGGGGGGACACCACCGGCAACGGGGCGTATCCACATACCCTGCACGCCGCCGGCGTGCACATCCTGCCCGACGCCCAGTGCCGACAGGCGTACCCGGGCGGTATCGACGGCACCTACCTGCCGCAGACCATGCTGTGCGCGGGGGAGAAGGAGGGGGGAAAGGACGCCTGCCAGGGGGACAGCGGCGGGCCGCTGGTCGCCGAGGGGCGGCTGGTGGGCCTCGTGTCCTGGGGGAGCGGCTGTGGGCGGCTGGGAAGCCCGGGGGTCTACACGCGCGTGTCCGAGGTCGTACGTACGCTGAGCGCGTTCACCGGCAAGAACAGGACGCCGCACGGATCCCGCCGGGGCTGACGGGGATCAGCGGGGCGCGACGGTGATCGACGGATCATGGACGCCCCGGGCGCGACGGCCACGTGGACGGGCGGCCGCTCCTGAGTGAGGAGTGGCCGCCCGTTCGCCGGCCTGGCCGGCGGTGGCTCGTCGTGCGAGATGTCAGCGCTCATCCTCGGACGCTGAAGCGGGAACGGTGGTGAGGCGCTCCGTCTCGTCCTGTATCTCAGCGGCGATCTTCTTGAGTTCCGGCTCGAACTTGCGACCGTGGTGGGCGCAGAAGAGCAGTTCGCCGCCGCTCGCCAGGACGACGCGCAGGTACGCCTGGGCGCCGCAACGGTCGCAGCGGTCAGCGGCCGTCAGCGGGCTCGCGGGGGTCAGAACAGTAGTCACGTCGCCTCTTCTCTAGCTCGACGAGCTGTCGTACCAGGGTCAACATCCAACCAGCCCCAAACGTTCCCGCTCGTGGCTTTTTCTCGAAAAACCCTTCCGAGACGTCGGCTGCTGCCGGTTTGGCGGCGAATGTGCCGTATTGCGTTTCTGTGTGTCTTACGGTTTCGCGCGGTCGGTCATGGATCGGTCCTCCCGGCCGGGTTGCCGGTTGTTCATGAGGACGTGCCCGGAGCCTAAATGGTTCATGCCTGGAAGGGAACGTGATTCGTGCTTCACTCCATCGAAGGATCGAACATCCATACGACTCTCTACTACTCTGGGTCTCAGCCGAGGGTTGCGTTGCAAGGGCTCTACCAGGCCTCGGTACCCTCTGAGCGGCTACCGATGCCGCGCCCTCACCCCGCAGGGCCCACTCGAAATTCAGCGAGGAGCGAACCGCGTGACCGCCGAGACGTCCGTGCCGTCCACAGCTCTGCTGGCAGGAGCAGACCGGGACGGTTCCAACTACACCGCGCGGCACCTGCTCGTCCTCGAGGGGCTCGAGGCCGTACGCAAGCGCCCGGGCATGTACATCGGCTCGACCGACAGCCGCGGTCTGATGCACTGCCTGTGGGAGATCATCGACAACTCCGTGGACGAGGCCCTGGGCGGCTACTGCGACCACATCGACGTGATCCTGCACGACGACGGCTCCGTCGAGGTGCGGGACAACGGCCGGGGCATCCCGGTCGACGTCGAGCCCAAGACCGGGATGTCCGGCGTCGAGGTCGTCATGACCAAGCTGCACGCGGGCGGCAAGTTCGGCGGCGGCTCGTACGCGGCCTCCGGCGGTCTGCACGGCGTCGGCGCCTCCGTGGTCAACGCCCTGTCCGCCCGCCTCGACGTCGAGGTGGACCGCGGCGGCCACACCCACGCCATCAGCTTCCGGCGCGGCGTCCCCGGCGCGTTCACCGGCAACGGGCCCGACGCCAGGTTCGAGGCCAAGGGGGGCCTGCGGAAGGCCAAGAAGATCCCCAAGACCCGTAACGGCACCCGGGTGCGCTACTGGGCCGACCGGCAGATCTTCCTCAAGGACGCCAAGCTCTCCCTGGAGAACCTGCACCAGCGAGCCCGCCAGACCGCCTTCCTGGTGCCGGGCCTGACCATCGTGGTCCGCGACGAGTACGGGCTGGGCGAGGGTGGCAGCAAGGGCGAGGAGTCCTTCCGCTACGACGGCGGCATCAGCGAGTTCTGCGAGTACCTGGCCAGTGACAGGCCCGTCTGCGACGTCCTCCGCTTCACCGGGCACGGCACCTTCAAGGAGACGGTCCCGGTCCTCGACGACCATGGCCAGATGACGCCCACCGAGGTCACCCGTGAGCTCGGCGTGGACGTCGCGCTGCGCTGGGGAACCGGCTACGAGACGACCCTCCGGTCCTTCGTCAACATCATCGCCACCCCCAAGGGAGGCACCCATGTCGCCGGCTTCGAGCAGGCCGTCGCCAAGACGATGAACGAGGTGCTGCGCGCCAAGAAGCTGCTGCGCGTCGCCGAGGACGACATCGTCAAGGACGACGCCCTCGAGGGCCTCACCGCGGTCGTCACGGTCCGCCTCGCCGAGCCGCAGTTCGAGGGCCAGACCAAGGAGGTCCTCGGCACCTCGGCGGCCCGCCGGATCGTGAACACCGTGATCAGCAGGGAACTCAAGGCGTTCCTGACCTCCACCAAGCGCGACGCGGCCCAGCAGGCCCGCGTGGTCATGGAGAAGGCCGTCGCCGCCGCCCGCACGCGCATCGCCGCTCGGCAGCACAAGGACGCACAGCGCCGCAAGACGGCCCTGGAGTCCTCCTCGCTGCCCGCCAAGCTCGCCGACTGCCGCAGCGACGACGTCGACCGCAGCGAGCTCTTCATCGTCGAGGGAGACTCGGCCCTCGGTACGGCGAAGCTCGCGCGGAACTCCGAGTTCCAGGCACTGCTGCCGATCCGCGGCAAGATCCTCAACGTCCAGAAGTCGTCCGTGACGGACATGCTGAAGAACGCCGAGTGCGGTGCGATCATCCAGGTGATAGGAGCGGGCTCCGGCCGGACCTTCGACCTGGACGCGGCCCGCTACGGCAAGATCATCATGATGACCGACGCCGATGTGGACGGCTCCCACATCCGCACCCTGCTGCTCACGCTCTTCCACCGCTACATGCGACCCATGGTCGAGGCGGGCCGGGTGTTCGCCGCGGTGCCGCCGCTGCACCGCGTCGAACTGATCCAGCCGAAGAAGGGC
The DNA here is from genome assembly GCF_043081525.1 of Streptomyces sp. NPDC014864. NCBI lineage: Bacteria > Bacillati > Actinomycetota > Actinomycetes > Kitasatosporales > Streptomycetaceae > Streptomyces > Streptomyces sp. NPDC014864. The sequence goes on along the minus strand of NZ_JBIBWT010000015.1, from coordinate 101,174 downwards.
CAGGACAAGTACGTCTACACGTACTCGGACCGCGAGCTGCGCGACAAGCTGCTGGAGTTCCAGAGCAAGGGCATCCGCTACAAGGACTCGATCCAGCGGTACAAGGGCCTCGGTGAGATGGACGCCGACCAGCTGGCCGAGACGACCATGGACCCGCGCCACCGCACCCTGCGCCGGATCAACCTCTCCGACCTGGAGTCCGCGGAGCAGGTCTTCGACCTCCTGATGGGCAACGACGTGGCACCCCGCAAGGAGTTCATCGCGAGCTCGGCGGCGACGCTGGACCGCTCACGCATCGACGCGTAGCGGCTCCGCTCGGCGGGTGCGGGTGCGGGTGCGGGTGCGGGTGCGGGTGCGGGTGCGGGTGCCGGGGGAGTCTCCCTCCTCCGGCCTCCACCCGCGGGTGGAGAGGCGCGGTGTCTCGGGCTCCACCCGTGATCCACCCGTGGTCCACCCCGGCTCCGATCACGCGGCCCACCGATTTCCGTAGCGTCGAAGGCGTCGGCGGCACTCGGCCGTCGGCATCCCCTTCCGTTCACGGAGGCTCCGATGTCCGGGCTGGCCAACGCGCTGGTGATCGTGGTCGTCGCCGCCCTGGTGATCTCGCGGCAGTGCCGCGCCCGCCGATTCGACGCCGACCGGCGCTGGTGGCTCCTGCCCGCGATCCTCGCGGTCGTCGCGCTGCGCGGTCCCGGCATGCTCGACGTCCGCCACCGCACCGAGTCCGTCGCGCTCCTCGCCGCCGAGGTCGCCGTCGGCCTCGCCGTCGGCGTCGGCTGGGCCTGGACCACCCGTACATGGGTGGAGGCGGACGGCACCATATGGACCAGGAGCGGCAGGGCCGGCGCGGCCGTCTGGATCGCGGGCATCGCCGTGCGCGGTGGCCTCTTCGGACTCGGCGTGCTGCTGGGCGTGCGTCAGAACAGTTCCGCCGTGACCCTCGCCCTGGCGGGGACGCTGCTGGCCCGCTCCGCCGTCCTGGCCTTGCGAACACGGGCCCTCGCCAAGTCCGACCTCCGTGTCCCGTCCGCCCTCCGTGTCCCGTCCGCCCTCCGCGCCACGGCCGACGTCCGTACCGCGGCGTACCGTGACGGCATGCCGCGGCCCGCGTGGAAGGAGCGCGTGTGACGGAGAACGTCTGGACGCGCTGGCCCTCGCGCGAGGCGCTCGGACGCGCGGGGATCTCCCGGGCGCGGCGGTTCCTGGCGCTGTTCGCGAGGCTGCTGGTCCTGGGCATGTTGCTGTGGGGCGTCTTCACCGGAAGTCACGTCCACGGCTGGGCCGCGGCCGGGGCGGCGGCGGGCCTGCTGGCGGCCGCCCTGGCCTCCTGGGCCTTCTTCCGCACCACGCTCGCTCACCGACTCCGGCCGTCCCTCGCTCTGGTCGCGGTGCTCATGGCGATCGGGGTGGTGGCACAGGTGACCGGCTTCCGGGTGCCGGCTCTGGTCCTCTGGTGCGGCTGCGCCGTGGTCTCGCTGGAGCGGCTGCCCCTGGCCGCCGCCCTGCCGGTGGCGTCGGCAGCCCTCGCGACATACGCGGCGGTCGACAGCGACCCGTGGCTGACCACCGCCGCCACGACCGCGGGCCTGGCCCTGGCCGGATACGTCCTGCGTCTCGACGCGGAGGCTCAGGGGCAGGCCCAGCGGCTGCTCGTCCAGGAGCGGGCGGCGCGGGCCGCGGAGGCGGAGTCGGCGGCGCTGGCGGAGCGGGCCCGGATCGCCCGGGAGATCCACGACGTGCTCGCTCACAGCCTCTCGGCGCAGCTCGTGCACCTGGAGGCCGCCCGACTGCTGATCGAGCGGGGTGCCGACCGGGAGCAGATCCTCCAACGAGTGGTGGCGGCGCGGGGCATGGCGCGCGACGGCCTCTCCGAGACCCGGCAGGCGCTGTCCGCCCTGCGCGGGGAGCTGACCCCGCTGGAGGACTTCCTCAACGGGCTCGTGGGGATGAACGACGGTGCCGATGTCACCGTCACGGGTGAACGCAGACCGCTGCCGGCCGAGGCCTCGCAGACCGTGCGCAGGGTCGCCCAGGAGGCGCTGACCAACGCCCGCAAGCACGCCCCGGGCGCCCGGGTCCGGGTGCGGCTGGACTACGGCGAGCACCAAGTCACCCTCGCCGTGCGGGACACGGGCGGCACGCCGGGGGAACTGACCGGATCCGGAGGGGGGTACGGTCTGCTGGGCATGCGGGAGCGTGCCGAGCTGCTGGGCGGCTCGCTGGAGGCAGGGCCGCACGAGGAGGGTTTCGCGGTGACGCTGAAGGTGCCGGTATGACGGAGGAGCCCGGGGAGAGGACCGCGCGGGTCGTCGTGGCGGACGACCAGACCGTCGTCCGGGAGGGCATCGTGATGCTGCTCGGGCTGCTGCCCGGGATCGAGGTCGTCGGGTCAGCGGGCGACGGGGACGAGGCGGTGGAGCTCGTCGCCGAGCTGGCCCCGGACGTGGTCCTGATGGACCTGCGCATGCCCCGCTGCGACGGAGTGGAGGCCACCCGGCGGATCCGCTCGGAACATCCGGGGACGCAGGTGGTGATCCTCACGACGTTCGCGGACGACGACTCCCTGTTCCCCGCTCTCGCAGCGGGAGCCCGCGGCTACCTCACCAAGGACGCCGGCGGGGACGAGATCGTCCGGGCCGTGCAGAGCGTGCTGTCCGGGGACGCCGGACTGTCACCCGGCATCCAGCGGCGCCTGCTGGAGCGTCTGGCCGAGGCGCAGCCCCCGCCCGCCGTCCCGGCCGCGGCGCCGGACGGACTCACCGTGCGGGAGACCGAAGTGCTGGAGCTCATCGCCGACGGCCTGAGCAACCAGGAGATCGCCCGCCGACTGCACGTCTCGACCGCCACCGTGAAGACCCACATCAACAACCTGTTCGCCAAGACGGGCCTCAAGGACCGTGCGCAGGCGGTGCGGTACGCCTATGCGAAGGGCCTGGTCCGGCCACCGACCCGGCCGATCACCTAATGGGGTGAAGAGGACGGCGAAGAGAAGTCGGGGATCTTCCCGTTCTGTCCATCCTTGGACATGCAGTCAAGCAATGGTCGTTCCCGCGGTGGCGGTGAAGGTCCCGAGAACGTGGTCGAGAGCCACGGGGGCCAGGATTCGTCATCCGGAGACATGAGGTATCGGGACCCCTGGTACGACGCGCTGGCCTCCGGGTGGGGTGAGGGGGACGGAGTGCCCGTCCCGGCCGCACCGGTGCCGGGGGCGCGCCGGGAGGATCAGTGCGGCGGCGCCGTCGGCGCGGCGGCCGTCGTCTATCTCGAGGTGCAGCGCAGCGCGGCGTTCCGGGAGGTGCGCGGCCGGTACCGGAGGTTCGTGGTGCCCGCGGTCGCGGTCTTCCTCACCTGGTACGTGGGGTACGTGGTGACGGCGACGGCGGCGCCCGGTCTCATGGCGCGACCGGTGCTGGGCGCGGTGAACGTGGGGATGCTGGCGGGGCTCGGCCAGTTCCTCAGCACGTTCCTCCTCACCTGGGCCTACGCGCGGCACGCGCGGCTGCGCCGGGACCGGGCCGCGCTGGAACTGCGCTGGGACACCCAGGAACTGACGCGTGGTGTGCGGGGCGGGGTCTCGTGACGGACAACCATCAGACCCTGGCGCTCCTGCTGTTCAGCACGTTCGTCGCCGTCACGCTGGGGATCACGACCTGGGTGAGCCGTCACCGGCACGGGTCGGCGGAGGAGTTCTACGCGGGCGGCCGGCTCTTCTCGCCCATGGAAAATGGTTTTGCCATCGCCGGCGACTACATGTCGGCGGCGTCCTTCCTGGGTGTCGCCGGTCTCATCGCACTGTTCGGCTACGACGGGATGCTGTACGTGGTGGGCTTCCTCGTGGCCTGGCTGGTCGTGCTGTTCCTGGTCGCCGAACTGGTGCGCAACTGCGGGCGGTTCACCCTGGCCGACGTCATCGCGGCCCGGATGAGCGAGCGGCCGGTGCGGATCGCGGCCGGAACCTCGTCGGTCACCGTGTCCGTTCTGTATCTGGTGGCGCAGATGGTGGGCGCGGGCAGCCTGGTGGCGCTGCTCCTCGGGCGCACCGGCCAGGGGGCGCAGGCCTGGACGGTCATCGGCGTCGGAGCCCTGATGGTGGTCTACGTGTCGTTCGGAGGGATGCGGGCCACCACCTGGATCCAGATCGTCAAGGCGGTCCTGCTGCTCGGCGGCACCGTCGTGCTGACCGTGCTCGTCCTGGTCCGGTTCCACGGCGACATCGACCGCCTGCTGCTCACCGCCGCCGAGCGCAGCGGCCACGGGGACGCCTTCCTGGCCCCCGGCCTGAAGTACGGCGGCGACTGGACGGCCCGCCTGGACTTCATCAGTCTCGGACTTGCCCTGGTGCTGGGCACGGGCGGACTGCCGCACATCCTGTCCCGGTTCTACACGGTGCCGACGGCGCGGGCCGCCCGCCGGTCGGTCATCTGGTCGATCGGACTCATCGGAGGCTTCTACCTGATGACGATCGTCCTCGGCTTCGGGGCGGCCGCGATCGTCGGCCCCGCGGCCGTGCGGGGCTCCAACACGGCCGGGAACACCGCGGTTCCGTTGCTCGCCCTCGACCTCGGTGGCGGCGCGGACTCCACGGGGGGCACGGTGCTGTTCGCGGTGGTGGCCGCCGTCGCCTTCGCCACGATCCTCGCCGTGGTCGCCGGGATCACTCTCGCCTCCTCGGCGTCGGTGGCCCACGACCTGTACGCCTCCCTGCGCCGCCGGGGCGCCCGGCAGCGCAGCGAGGTCGCCGTGGCGCGGGTCGCCGCGGTCGGTGTCGGCGTGGTCGCGATCGGGCTCGGTCTGCTCGCCCGCGATCTGAACGTCGCCTTTCTGGTGGGCCTCGCCTTCGCCGTCGCCGCCTCCGCGAACCTGCCCGTGCTGCTCTACTCGCTGTTCTGGCGGGGCTTCACGACGCGCGGCGCCGTATGGGCCGTGTACGGCGGGCTGGTGCCGGCGCTGGTGCTCGTCGTGCTGTCGCCGGTGGTGTCCGGCAGTCCCGACTCGCTGTTCCCGGGGGTCGACTTCCAGTACTTCCCGCTGCAGAACCCGGGCATCGTCTCCGTCCCGCTGGGCTTCCTCGCCGGCTGGCTGGGCACCGTCACCTCCGCCGAACTGCCGGACGAGGCCAAGCACGCGGAGACGGAGGTGCGGTCGCTGACCGGCGCGGGAGCCGTGTAGACGCCGTCTCCGACGGATCAAGGGCGCGGGAAGGCGCTGAAAGCGCCTTGATCAGGCCCGGTGAGCCGGTGGCGTCCCGTCGTGGTGTCCGGGTGCCGGGTTACGGCGCCACCCACGCGTACCGGTGTTCGGGGCGGCCCGTGTCGCCGTATCTGAGGGAGAGGCGCAGACGTCCGGCCTGTTCCAGGTGGCGGAGGTAGCGCTGGGCCGTGGAGCGGCTCAGGCCGGTCTCCGCGGCCACCTCGTGCGCCGACAGGGGTCCGCCGGCCCGGTGCAGGACGCCGCAGATCAGATCCGTGGTCGGCTCCGAGTGACCGCTGGGCAGGCCCGGGGAGGACGGCGCGGGGCCGGTGCGCAGGGCACCGAAGATCCGGTCCACCTGTTCCTGCCCGGCCACCCCCCGGCCGCCGACGCGGTCGACGGTGCGGCGCAGGGCCGCGTAGGAGTCCAGGCGGGTGCGCAGCGCGGCGAAGGTGAAGGGTTTGACCAGGTAGTGCAGCGCGCCCAGGCGCATCGCCTGCTGCACGGTCGCCACGTCGCCTGCCGCGGTGATCATGATGACGTCGGCGCCATGGCCCTGTTCCCGCAGGTGATGGACGAGTTGCAGACCCGTCCGGTCGGGCAGGTAGTGGTCGAGCAGGACCAGGTCGATGCCGCCGCGCTGGACGGCGGTCAGGGCCTGCGCGGCACTGTGTGCGCGGGCGGTCACCCGGAAACCGGGAACCTTTCCCACGTACTTGGCGTTGATCTCGGCGACACGGAAGTCGTCGTCGACCACCAGGACGTCAATCATCGGGCCTCTCTCCCTCAAGGCCTTGGCGAGCGTCGAGCCCGTGTTCGGCTCCGTTGTTGTAGCGCGAGCAAAACGAGCACAACAGGTGCTTGCGAGCAAAAGAACGGCTTGCGCCCAGAAGACTGCTGCTGTGGCCCGCACCACACCTACCGTCCCGGCCATGAGCGCAGACACCAGCCCCGCCATCGAACTGCGGGGCGCCAGCAAGACGTTCAGGACCCCGTCAGGGGGCCTGCACACGGCCGTCAGGGGCCTCGACCTCACCGTGGCACGCGGTGAGTTCGTGGCCGTCGTCGGCCCCACCGGTTGCGGCAAGTCGACCACGCTGACCCTGGTCAGCGGCCTGGAGGAGCCCAGCGAGGGCGAGGTGCTGGTCGCCGGCACACCGGTTCGCGGTGTCGGCGACAAGGTCGGGTTCGTCTTCCAGCAGGACGCCACCTTCCCCTGGCGGACCGTGCTGTCCAACGTGATGGCCGGCCCGCGTTTCCGCGGTGTACCGAAGGCGGAGGCGAAGGAGAAGGCGCGCGCCTGGCTGGCCCGGGTCGGCCTCGGCGCCTTCGAGGACCGCTACCCGCATCAGCTCTCCGGCGGCCAGCGCAAGCGCGTCGCCCTCGCCGCCACCTTCGTCAACGACCCCGAGATCCTGCTGATGGACGAGCCGTTCTCGGCTCTCGACGTGCAGACCCGGGCGCTGATGTCGGACGAGCTGCTGGAGCTGTGGGAGGGCACCGGCGCCTCGGTCGTCTTCGTCACCCACGACCTGGAGGAGTCCATCGCGCTGGCCGACAAGGTCGTCGTGATGACCGCCGGTCCCGCGACGGTGAAGCACGTCTTCGACATCGACCTGCCCCGGCCGCGCAAGGTCGAGGAGGTGCGGCTGGAGCCGCGGTTCATCGAGATCTACCGCGAGATCTGGGAGTCCCTCGGCGAAGAGGTCCGCATCACCCGTGAGAGGGGTGCCGCCCATGTCGCCTGAGGTCCTCACCACGCCCGTCGTCGACACGGCCAAGACGCCGGACCGCGCGCACTCCCGGGCCCGCGCCGCGCGCCGCCGCAGGGCGATCGTGACCACCATGCGGGTCCTGCTCCTGGTCGGCGTGCTCGGCCTGTGGGAGGCGCTCTCCCGGGCCAAGATCATCGACCCGTTCAACTTCTCGATGCCCTCGAAGATCTGGGACCAGATCTGGACCTGGGTCACCCACGGCACGGCGCTCGGCTCGCTGGGCGAGCAGATCTGGTACACCCTGCACGAGGCGCTCCTCGGCTGGCTTTTCGGCGTCGTGGCCGGTGTGGTCCTCGGCATCGCGCTCGGCCGCGTCGCCTTCCTCGCCGATGTCCTCGGCCCCTACATCAAGGTGCTCAACTCCATACCGAGGATCGTGCTCGCCCCGATCTTCGTGATCTGGTTCGGGCTGGGACCGGCCTCCAAGGTCGCCTCCGCCGTGGTCCTGGTCTTCTTCCCGGTGTTCTTCAACGCCTTCCAGGGCGCCCGGGAGGTCGACCGCAACCTGGTCGCCAACGCTCGGATCCTCGGTGCCGGCGACCGCAGGGTGACCCTTCAGGTCGTCGTCCCGTCCGCCACCTCCTGGATCTTCACCAGCCTCCACGTCAGCTTCGGCTTCGCCCTCATCGGCGCGATCGTCGGAGAGTACATCGGCGCGACCAAGGGCATCGGCCTGCTCGTCGCGCAGTCCCAGGGCACGTTCAACGCGGCCGGTGTGTACGCCGCGATGGTGATCCTCGCCGTGGTCGCCCTCTTCGCCGAAGGGCTGCTCACCTTCGCCGAGCGCCGCATCTTCCGCTGGAAGCCCGCCGGCTCCGGGGACTGAACGAACCCCTCCCGTACCGCAGTTCGCATCATCAGCGTTTCTCCCGCCCGCACCGCCTCTCACAAGGACGTGAACTCCCATGCGCAAGAACGCCAGACTCGCCGCGTCGGCCGCCGCCGGCCTGCTCGCCCTCACCTCCCTCACCGCCTGCGCCAACGACGCGGCCAGTTCGACGTCCGACTCCGGCAGCGGCTCGGGCGGCGGCAAGGGCGAGCACGTCAAGATCATGGTCGGGGGCCTGGACAAGGTCATCTACCTGCCCGCGATGCTCACCCAGCGGCTCGGCTACTTCTCCGCGGAGGGCCTGGACGTCCAGCTGCTGAGCGAGCCCGCCGGCGTCCAGGCCGAGACCGCGCTCGTCTCCGGCCAGGTCCAGGGCGCCGTCGGCTTCTACGACCACACCCTCGACCTGCAGGTGAAGGGGAAGTCGGTCGAGTCCGTCGTCCAGTTCTCCCACGCGCCCGGCGAGGTCGAGGTCGTCTCCAACAAGGCGGCGGGCGCGATCACTTCGCCCAAGGACTTCAAGGGGAAGAAGCTGGGCGTCACCGGCCTCGGCTCCTCGACCGACTTCCTCACCAAGTACCTCGCGGTCAAGAACGGGGTCAAGGTCAGCGAGTTCACCCCGGTGGCCGTCGGCGCCGGACCGACCTTCATCTCCGCGCTCCAGAAGGGCGCCATCGACGGCGGTATGACCACCGACCCGACCGTCGCGACGATCCTGGACAAGAAGGCGGGGAAGGTCCTCGTCGACATGCGGACGCCCGAGGGTTCGCAGCAGGCACTCGGTGGGCCGTACCCGTCGTCAAGCCTGTACATGCAGACGGACTGGGTCAACAGCCACAAGGACACCGTCCAGAAGCTGGTCAATGCGTTCGTCAAGACGCTCACGTGGATGTCCACGCACAGCGCCTCGGAGATCGCCGCCAAGATGCCCGCCGACTACTCCCAGGGCGACAAGGCGCTCTACGCCCAGGCGATCAAGAGCACGCTGCCGATGTTCACCAAGGACGGCATCATGCCGGCCGACGGACCGCAGACGGTCGAGAAGGTCCTCAAGGCGTTCAACCCGAACATCAAGAACGCCAAGATCGACCTCGGCAAGACGTACACGACGGAGTTCGCCGAGAAGGCCGCGGGCTGACATCCGTATGCAAGGGGGGCACGGTCCCTTCCCCCCGCCCCCACGGGCCGTGCCCTCAGGCGCGGGTCGCCCACACGTAACGGTGTTCCGGGCGGCCCGCGTCGCCGTACTTCAGGGTCAGCCGTGCCCGCCCCGTACGCTCCAGCAGTTTCAGATAACGCTGCGCGGTCTGCCGGCTCACCCCGGTCCGCTCCGCGATCTCCTGGGCGGACACCGGCACGGGCGCGCTCATCAAGGACCTGCGGACGAGTTCGGCGGTGGCGGGGGAGTGCCCCTTGGGCAGTCCGGGCTCCGGCGCGGCGGACAGCGTCCCGAAGATCCGGTCCACCTGCGCCTGTTCGGCCTCGCCGCCGCCGTCCAGGGTGCGCCGCAGCCGGGCGTACGCCTCCAGCTTGGCCCGCAGACCCGCGAAGGCGAACGGCTTGACCAGGTACTGCAGGGCTCCGTGCCGCATCGCCGCCTGCACGGTCGCCAGGTCCCGGGCCGCCGTCACCATGATCACGTCGAGCACGTGACCGCGCCGGCGCATCTCCTGGACCACCGCCAGGCCCGTCCCGTCGGGCAGGTAGTGGTCCATGAGCACCAGGTCCACCCGTGGCAGCGTCTCCAGCAGGCACAGCGCCTCGGCCGCGCCGTGCGCCTCGCCCGCCACGTGGAAGCCGGGCACCTTCTCGACATAGGCCGCGTGCACCCGCGCCACCCGGGTGTCGTCGTCCACGACCAGGACCTCGATCATCGCGGCTCCTCCCCGGCGGCACTGCCGGCCGCGCCCTCGGCGGCGGCCGGCGCCGGTTCAGGGCCCGGCTCGGCGAGTGCCTCGGGCAGGACGACCGTGAACCGCGCGCCGCCGCCGTCCGCCTCGTCCACCGACACGCTCCCGCCCTGCCGCTCGGCGAGCCTGCGCACCAGGGAGAGGCCGATGCCCCGCTTGCCGTGCGCCGGCGGCTGCTTGGTCGACCAGCCCTCCGTGAAGATCAACTCGCGCTGGTCCGCGGGAACGCCGGGCCCCGTGTCGCACACCCGGAGGACGGCGGTGCGTCCCTCGGCGCGCAGTTCGACCTCCACGCGCGCGTGCGGTGTGGCGGCGACCGCGTCGAGCGCGTTGTCCACCAGGTTGCCGACGACCGTCACCAGCCCCCCGGGATCGACCAGCCGGTCCGGCAGCCGGGTCCGGTCCGACACCCACAGCGCGACCCCGCGCTCGGCGGCGACGGTCGCCTTGCCGACCAGCAGGGCGGCGAGCAGCGGGTCCTGGATCTTCTCGGTGACCTGTTCCGACGTGGCCCGGTGGTCGCCGACCACCTCCCCGACGAACTCGACGGCGTCGTCGTACATCTCCAGTTCCAGCAGCCCGAGCAGGGTGTGCATCCGGTTGGCGTGCTCGTGGTCCTGGGCGCGCAGGGCGTCGATCAGGCCGCGTGTGGAGTCCAGTTCGCGGCCCAGCTGCTCCAGTTCGGTGCGGTCGCGCAGGGTCGCCACGGCGCCACCGTCACCGGTGGGCATGCGGTTGGCGACGAGGACGCGCTGCCCGCGCACGGTGAGCAGGTCGGTGCCCGTCACCCGGCCCGCCAGGACGTCGGTCGTGCGGCCCGCGCCGAGGGCCTCGTCGAGGGACCGGCCGACCGCCTCGTCGCCGATGCCGAGCAGCCGTCGCGCCTCGTCGTTGAGCAGCCGGACGCGGCCGGTGCGGTCCAGCGCCACGACACCCTCGCGGATCCCGTGCAGCATCGCCTCGCGCTCCGCGAGCAGCGCCGCGATGTCCGAGAAGGCCAGGTCCCGCGTCTGGCGCTGGACCCGGCGGGAGATCAGCCAGGCGGCCAGCGCGCCGACGGCCAGGGCGCCGCCCGCGTACGCCAGCAGGCCCGGGATGGCATGGAGCAGCCTGGCCCGGACGCTGTCGTACGCGATGCCGACGGAGACGGCCCCGACGATGCCGTGGTCGGCGCCGTACAGCGGCACCTTGCCGCGGGCGGAGCGGGCGAGCGTGCCCTTGTCGATCTCCATGACCTCCCGGCCGGCCAGCGCCTCCGTGGGGTCGGTCGACACGGGCCGGCCGATCCGCCGCGGGTCGGTGTGCGACCAGCGCACGCCCCGCCAGTCCATCACGACGATGTACTCCGCCCGCGTGGCCAGCCGGATCCGCTCCGCCGCCCGCTGCACGGGCCCGTCAGCCGTCGGGGCGGTGTTCTGCACGTCCCGCGCGATCTCGGGGTCCTGGGCGACGGTCCGCGCGATGGCGAGTGCGCGGCGCATCGCCTGGTCGTCCAGCTGATGGCTGAGCGGCGCGAGGAACAGCCCGGTCGCCAGCACCGCCACTCCCGCGGCGATCGCCAGCTGCATCAGCAGCACCTGCGAGAACACCCGCCGGGGCAGGCCGAGGCGCCGGCGGCGTGCGGGGGGAGGGGTGCTCATGCCCATGACGGTACGTCGGAGTGCGGGGGCCGCCCCAGGGGGTGTGGCGCGGATCTCGTGCCCCGTCGCCGGCCGACGGGACCGCGCGGGAGCCGGCCCCCGCGTGGTCCGACGGAGTCAGCCGGCGAGCCGAGCCGCCGTCAGTTCGCGCAGGGCCACCACGTCCATCCGGCCGGGCGTGCCCAGCACCGACGCGCCGCAGCTCTCGGGGCCGGGCGGCAGCGAGGCGCCCTGCGCCACGGACACCCGCCACCGGCGTCCGTCGGCATGGCCCACGGTCACCTCCCAGCGGGGCGCGAACCCTTCGGGGCCCACGACGGCCGGCTCGGTGCGCACGACGGTCAGCGCGTCCGCCCCGTCCTCGCCCGTCGCCGCGCGCACGGCCAGCTCGGCGGCCTGCGCGGGCCGCTCCCAGGCCGTGCGGCCCCGGCAGCCCTCGACCACGACCCGGCCCTCCCGCACGGCGTGCAGCACGTCCTTGACGGCGTGCGCCTCGGCCCGGCCGTAGGCGTATCCGTACGGCAGCACCAGCAGCGTGGGGGAGAAGCGGTGGCCGCCGAGGTGCGTGACCTCCCAGACGCCCTCGACTCCCGAGGCGGCGAGCTCGGTCGCCAGCGGACGGCCCAGCAGGGCGCAGCAGCGGTCGCGCTTGCCGTTGGTGCACACGAGGGCGAGCGGGTCGCCCGTGTGGGGCCGGCCCCCCAGAACCACGTCGAAGGAGTGGTGATCGCCCCGGCCCAGCGCGGCGAAGTCGAGGTCGAGCAGCCGTTCCGGGTCGGCGGTCAGGGCGCTGCGCAGCCACACCCTGCCCGGAACGGTGTGGGCGACGTACACCCGCCGCACGGACGGAGTACGGCGGTCGGCGTGCCGTCCGGGGCGGCGGATGAGCGCGACACGGACGCCCGTGTCCCGCGTGGCCCGCTCCAGCGCGCGGCCCACGGCGGGGTCCAGGTGGCTCGAAGTGAGCGCCTTGGCACCCCATGGGCCGGGCTGCTCCAGGAGCAGCCACGTCGTCGCCGTGGCCGCGGTGGCGGACAGCGGCTCGGCGTGATCCCGGGAGACGGTCGCGCACGTACTCACACAGGTGAGCCTAACCTGACTCGGAGCGGAGCGACGCCCGACCGTGCGGGTGATCTATTCCGGCAGCGGTTGCGGTGGCCGCGGTCCCACGTAGTGGCCACTCGGGCGCATGCGCAGCGGACGCTCCCCGTACTCCTCCAGGGCATGGGCGATCCAGCCCGCCGTCCGGGCCACGGCGAAGATCGTCTCGCCCGCGGTGTACGACATTCCGCTGGACGCGGTGAGCACGGCGAGCGCCAGGTCGACGTTGGCGTGCAGCGGGGCGCGGCGGGCCGCGGTGGCCTCGATGTCGCGGGCCGCCGCGAGGGCCGGGGCGGCGCCCGGGATGCCCTCCAGGATCTCGAACAGCGCACGCGCGCGCGGGTCCTCGCCCGGATAGAGGCGGTGGCCGAGCCCCGGGATGCGGCGGCCGTCCCGGAGCTCCTCCGCGATCACGGGGCCCGCCGAGCCACGGTCGAGCACCTCCAGCAGCAGCCGGTGGGCGAGCCCGCTGGCGGCGCCGTGCAGCGGGCCCTCGATCACGCCCAGCCCGGCGGAGACCGCCGCGTAGGCGTGCGCGCGGGCGGAGGCGGCGACGCGCACGGCGAGCGTCGAGGCGGCCAGATCGTGGTCGACGAGCAGGGCCAGCGCGGTGTCGAGGGCGCGCAGCGACACGTCGTCGGCGGGGCGGCCGCTCAGCCGCGCCCACAGGCGGTGAGCGAGCGGACCGTCGTCGTGGTGGTCCCCGAGGGCCGGCGGCAGCGCGGCGACGAGGGTGGGGATGAGGATGCGGGCGGTGCCGAGCACCGCGTCCTCAGAGAAGTCGAAGCGCAGCGGGTCCGCGGCCGCGGCGGCGATCGCGGCGACCCGCAGCCGGTCGGTGGGCCCGGCGTGCTCGGGCAGGGCGTGCACGGCGCGGCGGGCGACGGCGACGGAGGCGGCGGGCGCGGTGAACGTGACACCGGGACGCAGCTGCCCCGTCCACAGCCACTCGGCGACCTCCTCGTACGTGTGCCGGGCGGCCAGCGCGGTCGCGTCGACGCCGCGGAAGTAGTACCGGTCCTTCTCGATGAGCGTGATGCGGGTGCGTACGGACAGTTCGCCGCCCGTGGCCGCCGAACCGCCGCCGCCCTCCCGCCTGTTGCGGCGGGCGAGCGTCTCGACCTCACGGGCGTCGAAGGTGCTGCCCCGGCCGCCCGGCGCACGCCGGCTGCTCAGCTGACCGCGGCTCACATAGGCGTACACGGTCTCGGGCTTCACACCGAGCAGTTCGGCCGTCTCCCTGGTGGTCAGCCGCCGCTCCGCGGAGCCGGGGGCGGGTTCTTGATCGCGCATGGGGCTCACGGTATCCGTCCGGTCGCGTATTGATTCAATCAATATTGACAGCTAATGAGTCAAGCATGGACAGTCGAATCAAGTTCAGGGAGGAACATGTCCAGCAACAGAGCCGCAGCCACGCTCGTCGACGTACCGAGGGGGCTCGCCGGAGTCGTGGTCACCGACACCCGAATCGGTGACGTCCGCGGACGCGAGGGCTTCTACCACTACCGGCAGTACTCGGCCGTCGAGCTGGCGCGGACGCGCCGCTTCGAGGACGTCTGGCACCTCTTGGTGCACGGGGAACTGCCCGCTCCGGAGGCGGGCGCCGCCTTCGCCGCACGGACCGCGGCGCTGCGCCGGCTGCCCGAGGAGGTCCGGGCCGCGCTGCCCGCCGTCGCGGCCGCGAGTGCCCGGTCCGGCCCGCTCGCCGCGATGCGCACGGCGCTGTCCGTGCTGGGCGCGGCGAAGGGCTTCCGCCCGGTGTACGACATCGACCCGGACCGGCGGCGCGAGGACACGCTGACGGCCTGCGCGGCCGTACCGACGCTGCTCACCGCGCTGCATCGGCTGGGAAAGGGTCTTGAGCCGGTCGAGCCGCGCGAGGACCTGTCGTACGCGGCGAACTACCTGTACATGCTGACGGGTTCCGAGCCGGACCCGGAGCGCGCCCGTGCGGTCGAGCAGTACTTGATCTCAACCATTGACCACGGATTCAACGCGTCAACCTTCACGGCGCGGGTCATCGCCTCGACGGGCGCCGATGTGGCGGCATGCCTGGTGGGGGCAGTCGGCGCCCTGTCCGGACCGCTCCACGGCGGCGCGCCCAGCCGGGCACTGGACACCCTCGACGCCATCGGCACGCCCGACCGCATCGACCCCTGGATCCGGGAACGCGTCCTCGCGGGCGAGCGCATCATGGGTTTCGGTCATGCGGTCTACCGCACCGAGGACCCCCGCTCCCGCATGCTCCGGGAGACGGCCCGGCGCTTCGGCGGCCCGCGCGTCGAGTTCGCCGTCGAGGTGGAACGCCGGGTGGAGGCGATCCTGGCCGAACTGAAACCGGGCCGCGAACTGCACACGAACGTGGAGTTCTACGCGGGCGTGGTCATGGAACTCTGCGGTCTGCCCCGCGAGATGTTCACCCCGACCTTCGCCGCGGGACGGGTGGTGGGCTGGAGCGCGAACATCCTCGAACAGGCGGAGGACTCGAAGATCATCCGCCCGGTCGCGCGGTACGTCGGACCTCGGGCGCCCGTGACGGTGCCGGCGGCCTGAACGGCGGCCGGTCCGCAGTGGCGGCGGCAGCGAGGGGCGCACGGCCCGGCGCCATGTCCGACGTCGCCCCGCGCGAGCTGCTGACGATCGTCCACTCCGGCGGGTTTCCCGCGGCTCGTATCCTGTGTCGGCATTCAGTGTTGGTCCGCGCGTCACAGGTGCGAGCCGGGGCGCGCGTCGGCGTGAGAGAGGTCGCACGGTGAGTGAGCCGAGCCCGCGTACGGGGCCCACCCCGCGTCTGCCGAGTCCGAGTGCGGGCACCCGACCGGATCCCCGCACGAGTACCCGGCAGATCCCGGTCGTCGTGCTCGCCGGATTCCTCGGTTCGGGCAAGACCACGCTGCTCAACCATCTGCTGCACCACAGCGGCGGCAGCCGCATCGGCGCGATCGTCAACGACTTCGGCGCCATCGAGATCGACGCCATGGCGGTCGCGGGCGCGCTCGGGGACTCCACCGTCTCCCTCGGCAACGGATGCCTGTGCTGCGCCGTCGACGCCAGTGAGCTCGATCTGTATCTGGACCGGCTCACCGCGCCCGCCGCCGGGATCGACGTCGTCGTCATCGAGGCCAGTGGGCTCGCCGAGCCGCAGGAGCTGGTCCGCATGGTGCTGGCCAGCGAGAACCCCGCGGTCGTCTACGGCGGCCTGGTCGAGGTGGTCGACGCCGCGGAGTTTTACGGCACCCGGGCGCGGCACCCCGAGATCGACCGCCACCTCGCGCTCGCCGACCTCGTCGTCGTCAACAAGGTCGACCGGGCCGACGACGGCGAGAAGCTGGTGGAGCTGGTGCGGTCCCTCGCCGACGGGGCCGCCGTCGTCCCGGCCCGCTACGGCCGCGTCGACCCCGAGTTCCTCTTCGACTGCCGCCCCGCCGGGGAGCGCGTCGGGCAGCTCTCGTTCGACGATCTGCACGACGACCCGCCGCACGAGTGCGCGGAGCCCGCCCCCGCCGGGCACCTGCACACCGGCTACGACAGCCTCTCCTTCACCTCCGACCTGCCCCTGGACCCCCGCCGGCTGATGCGGTTCCTCGACAGCCGCCCCGACGGGCTCTACCGGATCAAGGGCTACGTCGGATTCGGCCCCCACGACCCGCGCAACCGGTACGCCGTGCACGCCGTCGGCCGGTTCCTGCGCTTCTACCCCGAGCCCTGGCCGGCCGGCGACCCGCGCCGCACCCAACTCGTCCTCATCGGCTCCGCCATCGACACCGAGGCCCTCGGCAAGGAGCTGGAGGCGTGCGGGAACGACGCCCCGCACGCCGACGAGCACGGCATGTGGGGCGTCCTGCGCTACGTACGGGACCCCGACCAGCGGGAGGTACAGGACCCCGACGAGGCCGTGCCCGGTGCCGTGCCCGTGCCCGATCCCGGTGCCGGTGCCGGTGCCGGGCCGGATCCCGGTGCCGAGCCGGTGCCAGGGCCCGGGCCGGGATCCGTGGGGCAGCACTCCCGCCCCACGGATCCCACGGACGCGCTCTAGGCGAGAGGCCCCGGACGCCGGCCCGGCGCGCCTAGACCGGCCCCGCCACCGCCGCGACCGTCTTCGCCAGCGACACGCCCGAGCCGTCGCGGCGCGGGTCCGTCTCCGGCAGCTCGGCCGGGGTGCCGTTCTTCTGCGCGGCCCGTGCCGGGGCGGGCCCCGCCCAGGCGAAGGACAGGCAGTCCTCGCCCTTGAGGAACCGCTGGCAGCGGACCCCGCCGGTCGCCCGGCCCTTGCGCGGGTACTGGTCGAACGGCGTCAGCTTGGCCGTGGTGTGGACCGAGTCGTCCAGCGTGCCGCGCGAGCCGGCCACCGTGAAGACGACCGCGTCCGCGGCCGGGTCGACGGCCGTGAACGAGATGACCTTGGCGCCCTCGGCGAGCTTGACGCCCGCCATACCGCCGGCCGGGCGGCCCTGCGGACGGACCTGCGCGGCCTGGTAGCGCAGCAACTGGGCGTCGTCGGTGATGAAGACCAGGTCCTCCTCGCCGGTGCGCAGCTCGACCGCGCCGACGATCCGGTCGCCCTCCCTGAGGGTGATGACCTCCAACTCGTCCTTGTTGGCCGGGTAGTCGGGCACCACACGCTTGACCACACCCTGCTCGGTGCCCAGCGCCAGGCCCGGCGAGGACTCGTCCAGGGTGGCCAGGCAGACCACGGTCTCGTCGTCCTCCAGGGAGACGAACTCGGCGAGCGGCGCGCCCCCGGAGAGGTTCGGCGCGGTCGCCGACTCCGGCAGCTGGGGCAGGTCCACGACGTTCAGCCGGAGCAGCCGGCCGGAGGAGGTCACCACGCCCACCTCGCCCCGGGCCGTCGCCGGGACCGCCGAGACGATCACGTCGTGCTTGTGGCGCCTGCCCTCGTGGGGCAGCGGCTCGTCGGTCATGGTGCGGGCCAGCAGGCCCGTCGAGGACAGCAGGACCCGGCACGGGTCGTCCGCGACCTGGAGGGACACGGCCGTGGCCGGGACGGCGCCCGCCTCCAGCAGCAGAGTCCGCCGGGGCGTGGCGAACTTCTTCGCCACCGCCGCCAGTTCGGCGGAGACCAGCTTGCGCAGCTCCGCGTCCGACTCCAGGATCCGGGTCAGCTCCTCGATCTCCGCGACGAGCCTGTCCTTCTCCGCCTCCAGCTCGATGCGGTCGAACTTGGTCAGACGGCGCAGCGGCGTATCGAGGATGTACTGGGTCTGGACGTCGCTCAGCGAGAAGCGCCGCATCAGGCGCTCCTTGGCCTGTGCGGAGTTCTCGCTGGAGCGGATCAGGCGGATCACCTCGTCGATGTCCACCAGCGCGGTGAGCAGGCCCTCGACCAGGTGCAGCCGGTCGCGCCGCTTGCCCCGGCGGTACTCGCTGCGCCGCCGCACCACCTCGAAGCGGTGGTCGAGGTAGACCTCCAGCAGCTCCTTCAGGCCCAGCGTCAGGGGCTGGCCGTCCACCAGCGCGACGTTGTTGATGCCGAAGGACTCCTCCATCGGCGTCAGCTTGTACAGCTGCTCCAGGACCGCCTCGGGCACGAAGCCGTTCTTGACCTCGATGACCAGGCGCAGGCCGTGTTCGCGGTCGGTGAGGTCCTTGACGTCGGCGATGCCCTGGATCTTCTTGGAGCCGACCAGGTCCTTGATCTTGGCGATCACCTTCTCCGGGCCGACCGTGAAGGGCAGCTCGGTCACGACGAGGCCCTTGCGGCGCGCCGTCACCGTCTCCACCGTGACCGTCGCGCGGATCCTGAAGGTGCCCCGGCCGCTCTCGTAGGCGTCGCGGATGCCGGACAGGCCCACGATCCGGCCGCCGGTGGGCAGATCGGGGCCCGGGACGTGCTTCATCAGGGCGTCCAGATCCGCGTTCGGATGGCGGATCAGGTGGCGGGCGGCCGCGACGACCTCGCCGAGGTTGTGCGGCGGCATGTTCGTGGCCATGCCGACCGCGATGCCCGACGCGCCGTTGACCAGCAGGTTCGGGAAGGCGGCGGGCAGGGCGACGGGCTCCCGCTCCTGGCCGTCGTAGTTCGGCGCGAAGTCGACCGTGTCCTCGTCGATCGACTCCGTCATCAGGCTCGTCGCCTCGGTCATGCGGCACTCGGTGTATCGCATGGCGGCGGGCGGGTCGTCGTTGCCCAGGGAGCCGAAGTTGCCGTGGCCGTCGACCAGGGGCACCCGCATGGAGAAGGGCTGCGCCATGCGCACCAGGGCGTCGTAGATCGACGCGTCGCCGTGCGGGTGGAGCTTGCCCATGACCTCGCCGACGACGCGGGCGCACTTCACGTAGCCGCGTTCGGGGCGCAGGCCCATCTCGTTCATCTGGTAGACGATGCGGCGGTGGACCGGCTTGAGGCCGTCCCGGGCGTCCGGCAGGGCGCGCGAGTAGATGACCGAGTACGCGTACTCGAGGAAGGAGCCCTGCATCTCGTCGACGACGTCGATGTCGAGGATCCTCTCCTCGTACGGCTCGTCGGGCGGCGGGGTCTTCGTGCTGCGGCGGGCCATCGCTGCCGGCTCCTTGCTGAGCGTTGACGGGATCTGACGCGGACCATTGTGGACCGCGCGACTGACAGTGCGGACCAGGACCCGGCACCCGCCGCTTCACCCGGGGTCCCGAGAGGCCTTCGGAGCCACCCTCGGGCGGTGGCGAAGCGACGGTTGCGGCACCCGCGGGGCGCGCGCGGCGCGGCACCCCGTTCCCGCTTCCGGCCTGCCGTCCCGTTCTCGCTCTCGGCGTACGACCTCCGGGAACTTCGCCAGGCGTCCGCGCGCTTGCATACAGTGGCAGGACGGCAGGAAAACGGCGGTTTCAAGACCGCCACCGCGATCGAAGGGACCTACATGCCCAAGGGTCACACGGCCACAGCCGAGGCAGGCTCCGGCGGCCTGACAGCGACCGAGCACCGCCTGGCCAACGGCCTGCGCGTGGTGCTCTCCGAGGACCACCTGACCCCGGTCGCGGCGGTGTGCCTCTGGTACGACGTCGGCTCCCGCCACGAGGTCAAGGGACGTACCGGTCTGGCTCACCTTTTCGAGCACTTGATGTTCCAGGGCTCCGCGCAGGTGAAGGGAAACGGCCACTTCGAGCTGGTGCAGGGCGCGGGCGGCTCGCTGAACGGCACCACCAGCTTCGAGCGCACCAACTACTTCGAGACCATGCCCGCCCACCAGCTGGAGCTCGCGCTCTGGCTGGAGGCCGACCGCATGGGCTCGCTGCTCGCGGCCCTCGACGAGGAGTCGATGGAGAACCAGCGGGACGTCGTCAAGAACGAGCGCCGCCAGCGCTACGACAACGTTCCGTACGGCACCGCGTTCGAGAGGCTCACCGCGCTCGCCTACCCGGCCGGCCACCCCTACCACCACACGCCCATCGGCTCGATGGCCGACCTCGACGCGGCCACCCTGGAGGACGCGCGCGCGTTCTTCCGCACGTACTACGCGCCCAACAACGCCGTCCTGTCCGTGGTGGGCGACATCGACCCCGAGCGGACGCTCGCCTGGATCGAGAAGTACTTCGGCTCCATCGCCTCGCACGACGGCAAGCCGCAGCCCCGCGACGGCTCCCTGCCCGAGGTCATCGGCGAGCAGCTGCGCGAGGTCGTCGAGGAAGAGGTCCCGGCGCGGGCGCTGATGGCCGCCTACCGGCTGCCGCACGACGGCACGCGCGCGTGCGACGCGGCGGACCTGGCCCTGACCGTCCTGGGCGGCGGGGAGTCCTCCCGCCTCTACAACCGGCTGGTGCGCCGGGACCGTACGGCCGTCGCGGCCGGGTTCGGCCTGCTGCGGCTGGCCGGCGCGCCCTCCCTGGGCTGGCTGGACGTGAAGACCTCCGGTGACGTCGAGGTCCCGGTCATCGAGGCCGCCATCGACGAGGAGCTCGCCCGGTTCGCCGAGGAGGGCCCGACGGCCGAGGAGATGGAGCGCGCCCAGGCCCAGCTGGAGCGCGAGTGGCTGGACCGGCTCGGCACCGTCGCGGGCCGCGCCGACGAACTGTGCCGCTACGCCGTCCTGTTCGGCGACCCGCAGCTCGCGCTCACCGCCGTGCACCGCGTGCTGGAGATCACGCCCGAGGAGGTCCAGGAGGTCGCCAAGGCCCGCCTGCGCTCCGACAACCGCGCGGTGCTCGTCTACGAGCCGGTCGCGGCCGAGACCGAGACCGGGGGCGCGGACGCCGCGGACACCGACGACACCGAGGAGGCGGCGAAGTGACCGAGCTCGCCACGATGGAGTTCCACCCCCGGCCGCAGGCGGGCGAGGCCAGGCCGTGGGCGTTCCCGGCCCCTGAGCGCGAGACGCTGGACAACGGTCTGACGGTGCTGCGCTGCCACCGTCCCGGCCAGCAGGTCGTCGCCGTCGAGGTGCTGCTGGACGCGCCTTTGGAGGCGGAGCCGGCGGGCCTGGACGGCGTCGCCACGATCATGGCGCGGGCCTTCTCCGAGGGCACCGACAAGCACTCCGCCGAGGAGTTCGCCGCCGAGCTGGAGCGTGCCGGCGCCACGCTCGACGCGCACGCCGACCACCCCGGCGTCCGCCTGAGCCTGGAGGTCCCGGCGTCGCGCCTGGCCAAGGGGCTCGGTCTCCTGTCCGACGCGCTGCGGGCCCCCGCCTTCGCCGAGAGCGAGGTCGAGCGGCTGGTGCGCAACCGGCTCGACGAGATCCCGCACGAGCTGGCGAACCCGTCCCGCCGCGCCGCCAAGGAGCTCTCCAAGGAGCTGTTCCCGGCCTCCTCGCGCATGTCGCGCCCGCGCCAGGGCACCGAGGAGACGGTCCGGGCCATCGACTCTGCGGCGGTCCGCGCCTTCTACGACCACCACGTCCGCCCCGCGACGGCCACCACCGTGGTCGTCGGCGACCTCACCGGCATCGACCTCGACGCGCTGCTCGGCGAGACCCTGGGCGCGTGGAGCGGCTCGCAGGCCAAGCCGCGGCCCGTGCCGCCGGTCACCGCCGACGACACCGGCCGCGTGGTGATCGTGGACCGCCCGGGCGCCGTCCAGACGCAGTTGCTCATCGGCCGTATCGGCCCCGACCGGCACGACCGCGTGTGGCCCGCCCAGGTGCTCGGCACCTACTGCCTCGGCGGCACCCTCACCTCCCGTCTGGACCGCGTCCTGCGCGAGGAGAAGGGCTACACCTACGGCGTGCGGGCGTTCGGCCAGGTGCTGCGCTCCGCTCCCGACGGCACGGGCGCCTCGATGCTCGCGATCAGCGGCTCCGTCGACACCCCGAACACCGGCCCGGCGCTGGGGGACCTGTTCGCGGTGCTGCGCAAGCTCGCCGCCGACGGTCTGACCGACGCCGAGCGGGACGTAGCCGTGCAGAACCTGGTCGGCGTGGCGCCGCTCAAGTACGAGACGGCGGCGGCCGTGGCGGGCACGCTGGCCGACCAGGTCGAGCAGCACCTGCCCGACGACTACCAGGCGACTCTGTACCAGCAGCTCGCCGCGACCGGCACGGTGGAGGCGACCGCGGCGGTCGTCAACGCCTTCCCGGTGGACCGCCTGGTGACCGTCCTCGTCGGTGACGCGGCGCAGATCAAGGAGCCGGTCGAGGCCCTCGGCATCGGTCAAGTCGACGTCGTGGCAGCCGAGTAGACGGCCGCGGCGCCCGCACGGCGCGGGTCCGCGCCCACCCGCGCGGGCGGCCGGCGAGCGGTATGCGTGAGGGAGCCCCGGTGGCCGGAGTGTCACCGGGGCTCCCTGATGTCCGAATTGAGGGAGAGGCTGCCTTTCTGCCCTGTGTCCTGCGCTACAAAACCCACCATTCGTTTGGGATTTGAAAGCGGGCCCGTTTAGCGTCGGTCCGGCTGTCCGTCAGGCAACGCGCCGCGCCCGCGGCACCGGACCGTCATCGCCGAGTCCCCGTACGGCGCGAGCCAGGGGAGCCGGGGACCCACCGTCCCTGGGGTGAATCGGACGCCCGCGCGTGCCGCGAGGGGGTCCGTAGGAGACCTTCCTGCTCCGAACCCGTCAGCTAACCCGGTAGGCGAGAAGGAAGGAAAGGAACAGCGTCTGCATGGCGTTCACCCGCGCCACCGGGAAGCACCGTCGTCCCAGCCGGATGCACCGCACCACCGCACGCGCGGTGGGCGTCGCCGCCCTCACCACCTCCGGCGTCCTCGGCACTCTCTCCGCCGCCCCGGCCCTGGCCGCCGAGACGCCCGCTCCTGAGGACACCGGTCTCACCCCGGTCATCACCATCGGTGACTCCGTCGCCGAGAAGATCGACGCCCAGGCCGTCGCCCAGCACCGGGCCGCCGCCCAGAAGCAGGCCGAGGAGGCCGCGCGCGAGAAGGCCGCCGAGCAGGCGCGCAAGGCCCGCGAGGCGGCGCGTGAGGCCAAGGAGCGCGCGGCCCGCGCGGCCGAGCGCAAGCGCCTCAACACCTTCGTGGCGCCGATCAACGGCTCCTACGTCTCCACCGGGTACAAGACCGGCGGCACCCTGTGGTCGTCCGGCTCCCACACCGGCATCGACTTCCACGCCTCCAGCGGCACCGCCGTCCACGCGGTCGGCACGGGCACCGTCGTGAACACGGGCTGGGGCGGGGCGTACGGCAACCAGGTCGTGATCCGGATGGCCGACGGCATGTACACCATGTACGGCCACCTGTCGTCCATCGGCGTCTCGGTGGGCCAGAAGGTCGTGCCGGGTCAGCAGATCGGGCTCTCCGGCGCCACCGGCAACGTGACCGGACCGCACCTGCACTTCGAGGCCCGCACCACTCCCGAGTACGGCTCCGACATCGACCCCGTCGCCTACCTGCGCAAGCACGGCGTCGACGTCTGACGCGGCCCCGGCGCCGCCCGCCTCCCGCACATCCGAAGCCCCGGCTCTCGCAGCCGGGGCTTTCGGCGTTTCGGATGCCCCGCTGTCCAAAAAAACTCCATGGATTCCGGCCCGCCGTCGGAAATTCCGGCTCATTGCAATAGAGTCACGGAACGGGCGTCCATCGTCGGCGTTTCACGGGGATTAAGGCGGAGGTCGGTCATGCGTATTCCGGCGCACTCGGTGTGCACGGCGATCCGGGACGACATCGTCGCAGGCGTCCATGAGCGCGGCAGCCGGCTCACCGAGGAAGTCCTCGCGCGCCGCTACGGCGTCTCGCGCGTCCCCGTGCGCGAGGCCCTGCGCACCCTGGAGGCCGAGGGTTTCGTGGTGACCCGGCGGCACGCGGGCGCGTGCGTGGCCGAGCCGACCGAGCAGGAGGCGGCGGACCTGCTGGAGATGCGGATGCTCCTGGAGCCGCTCGGCGCCGCCCGGGCGGCCCAGCGCCGTACCGAGGCCCATCTGAAGGTCCTGCGCGGCCTGGTCAGACTGGGCCAGGAGCGGGCCCGCAGGGGCAGCAGCGAGGACCTGCGCTCCCTGGGCGGCTGGTTCCACGAGACGCTCGCCCAGGCCTCCGGCAGCCCCGCGCTTACCTCGATGCTGACCCAGTTGCGGCACAAGATCTCCTGGATGTACACGGTCGCGGCGCCGGCCGATCCGGTGGAGTCCTGGGTGGAGCACGGCGCCATCGTGGACGCCGTCGCGCGGGGCGACGGCGAGCGGGCTCGGACGGTCACCGCCGTGCACACCGAGCGCGCGACGGCCGCGCACCGGCTGCGTCCGCCCGGCGCCGCGCCCCGCGCCGACCGTGTGAGGACTTCGCAACATCCCCTAAACACATCGGGCCCGCGGTATTAACACGAGCGCCGTATACAAAGAAGGGATATTTGGTCGAGGTGTATTTCGGCTGCCCTTTTTCAGTGACCCCGGGAATTTCCGCTCGGCGTGCCCCGAGGGGTGAGCGCCGTCCCAGGAAGAGTGTCCACGCCAATTCCGTCGGACCCGCCGAAACGCCGGGTGGACCCGCCGGAGCGAAAGAGGCCGCGCCGCCCGGAAAGGGCGACGCGGCCTCCTGTGCGCGGTGAGGCGGTCAGACCGTCTCGGGGAGTTCCTCGAGCCCCTCGGAGACCAGCTTGGCCAGCCGGTCGAGGGCGATCTCCGCGCCCTCGGCGTCGGAGGCCAGGACGACCTCCTCGCCGCCTTGGGCGCCGAGGCCGAGGACGGCCAGCATGGAGGCCGCGTTGACGGGGGTGCCGTCGGCCTTGGCGATCGTCACGGGGACCCCTGCGGCCGTGGCGGCCCGGACGAAGATGGAAGCGGGGCGGGCGTGGAGGCCCTCGGCCCAGCCGACGTTGACGCGGCGCTCAGCCATGTGATGCTGCCCTTCAGGTGTTCAGGGTTGTCTAGACCAGTTTTCCATATGGTGCGGCGCGCTCCCGGAGCGGTCCGGTGTTCCGGACCCGGGAGGACGTCGGGCCGCGGCCTCGGCCCGACATGTGCCTTCCACAGACTGCCTCGCGCCGTGGCCGTTGCGCCAGGGCGCGCCGTGCGGACGCGGACCGCACCGGCCCGGGTCCGCACTGATCCGAAAGGAAGATCCTGGCCGTACTCTGGGGCCCATGCAGAGCTCGTCGGACCGGCATGTGTACCCCGCCCACTGGGAGGCCGACGTGGTGCTGCGCGACGGCGGCACCGCACGGATCCGCCCCATCACCGTCGACGACGCCGACCGCCTGGTCAGCTTCTACGAGCAGGTGTCGGACGAGTCGAAGTACTACCGCTTCTTCGCGCCCTACCCACGCCTGTCCGCGAAGGACGTCCGCCGCTTCACGCACCACGACTTCGTGGACCGGGTGGGCCTGGCGGCCACGGTGGGCGGCGAGTTCATCGCCACCGTGCGTTACGACCGCATCGGCGCCGACGGCATGGCCGCGACCGGCCCCTCCGACGAGGCCGAGGTCGCCTTCCTCGTGCAGGACGCGCACCAGGGGCGCGGGGTCGCCTCCGCCCTCCTGGAGCACATCGCCGCCGTCGCGCGCGAGCGCGGCATCCGGCGCTTCACCGCCGAGGTGCTGCCCGCCAACAACAAGATGATCAAGGTGTTCACGGACGCCGGCTACACCCAGAAGCGCAGCTTCGAGGACGGCGTCGTCCACCTGGAGTTCGGCATCGAGCCGACGGACCGCTCGCTGGCGGTGCAGCGTGCCCGGGAACAGCGCGCCGAGGGCCGGTCGGTACGGCGCCTGCTTGCGCCCGGGTCGGTCGCCGTCGTCGGAGTCGGCCGCACCCCCGGCGGCGTGGGCCGCAGCATCCTCGGCAACATCCGCGACGCCGGGTTCACCGGCCGCCTGTACGCCGTGAACAGCGCCTTCGCCGAGGACCTGCGGGAGATCGACGGGGTGCCCGCGCACCGCTCGGTGCGGGAGATCGACTCCCCGGTCGACATCGCGGTCGTCGCCGTGCCCGCCGACCACGTCCCCGAGGTCGTCACCGAGTGCGGCGAGCACGGCGTGCAGGGGCTCGTCGTGGTCTCCGCCGGATACGCGGAGAGCGGCCCCGACGGACGCGAGCGCCAGCGCGCCCTCGTGCGGCACGCGCGCGCGTACGGCATGAGGATCATCGGGCCCAACGCCTTCGGCGTCATCAACACCTCGCCCGGCGTCCGGCTGAACGCCTCCCTCGCGCCCCGGATGCCCCGGCCCGGCCGCATCGGGCTGTTCGCGCAGTCCGGCGCCATCGGCATCGCGCTGCTCTCCCGGCTGCACCGGCGCGGCGGGGGCGTCACCGGCGTCACGGGCGTGTCGACGTTCGTGTCGTCCGGCAACCGGGCCGACGTCTCCGGCAACGACGTCCTGCAGTACTGGTACGACGACCCCGACACCGACGTCGCCCTGATGTACCTGGAGTCCATCGGCAACCCGCGCAAGTTCACCCGGCTCGCCCGGCGCACCGCCGCGGCGAAGCCGCTGGTGGTCGTCCAGGGCTCCGGCAGCGGCCCGCAGGGGCACACCGTGCGGGCGACGCGGCTGCCGCACGCCACGGTGTCCGTGCTGCTCCGGCAGGCCGGGGTGATCCGCGTGGACACGATCACCGAACTGGTCGACACGGGCCTGCTGCTCGCCCGGCAGCCGCTGCCCGCCGGGGCGCGCGTGGCGATCCTCGGCAACTCCGAGTCGCTCGGCGTGCTGACGTACGACCGCTGTCTCGCCGAAGGGCTGCGTCCGCAGCGTCCCGTGGACCTGACGACGGCGGCCTCGGCGGAGGACTTCCGCGCGGCGCTGGCCCGGGTGCTCGCCGACGACACCTGCGACGCGGTGGTCGTGACGGCGATCCCGGCCGTGGGGGAGGGGGCCGCCGAGGACGCCGCCCTGGCCGAGGCGCTGCGGTCGGCGGCGGAGACGGTGCCCGGCAAGCCGGTGCTGGTGGTCCACGTCGAGCTGGGCGGACTCGCGGAGGCACTGTCGGCCGCGGCCAGCACCGGCCCGCAGGCCGGGCCCGACGCCGGCTCACAGTCCGGCCCGGAGGCCGGTGCGCAGGCCGGACCCGGCACCGCCCCGCACGCCGCCCGGGACACCGCCCCGCAGCCCGGCCCGGACACCCGCAGGCCCCCCGCCGCGGCGCCCGGAGCGGGCGCGGAGCCCGCCGCCCCGGCCCCCGAAACCCCGGCACCCGGGGCCTCCGGCACCTGCTCCCGCCTGATCCCCGCCTATCCCGCCGCCGAGCGAGCCGTACGGGCCCTCGCCGAGGCGGTCAGGTACGCCCAGTGGCGGCGCGATGCCGCCGACCCGGGCAAGGTGCCCGAGTACGACGACATCGACGAGAAGGGCGCCGCCCGGCTGATCGACGGCCTGCTCGCGCGCGGACAGGGGCTCACCCTCGGAGCCGAGGAGACCGGCGAGCTGCTCGGCCGCTACGGCATCGACGTCCGCCGGGCCCTGCCCGCGTCGACTCCCGACGCCGCCGCCGAGGCGGCCCGCTCGCTCGGCTACCCCGTCGCCCTCAAGGCCACCGCCCCCCACCTGCGCCACCGCGCCGACCTCGGCGGCGTACGCCTGGACCTCGCCGACGAGGAGCAACTGCGCCGAGCGTACGCGGAGTTGACCGAGCTGTTCGGCAAGCCCGAGGAGCTGCGGCCGGTGGTGCAGGGCATGGCACCCAGGGGCGTCGACACCGTCGTACGGGCCGTGATCGACCCGGCGGCCGGCGCGGTGCTCTCCTTCGGGCTCGCCGGGGCCGCCTCACAGCTGCTCGACGACATGGCCCACCGCCTGGTCCCCGTCACCGACCGGGACGCCACCTCGATGCTCCGGTCCATCCGCATGGCGCCGCTGCTGTTCGGCTGGCGCGGCTCCGCGCCGGTCGACAGCCCCGCGCTGACCGAGCTGCTGCTGCGCGTGTCCCGGCTGGTCGACGACCACCCGGAGGTCGTCGCCGTCACTCTGGAGCCCGTCGTCGTGGCCCCGCGCGGACTGAGCGTGCTGGGCGCCGGCATCCGCCTCGCGCACCCGCCCGCCCGCGGCGACCTCGGCCCGCGGACCCTCCCGGCGTACTGAGCCGCGTTTCCCCGGCCCGCGGCGGTGCCTCGCAGTCAGTGCGCCCCCGTAGGATGGGCGGCATGGCCAAGACCAGTACGACGACCCAGGGGCTGCGGGCGGCGATCGAACGCAGTGGCTACTACCCGGCTCTCGTGGCCGAGGCGGTGGAGGCCGCCGTGGGCGGCGAGCCCGTCCGGTCGTACCTGGTCCATCAGGAGACCACGTTCGACCAGAACGAGGTGCGGCGGCACGTGACCGTGCTCGTCCTCACCGGCAACCGCTTCATCGTCAGCCACACCGACGAGCAGGCCGCCGACAGCACCTCCCCGACGCCGTACGCCACCACCTCGACGGAGTCGGTCAAGCTCGACCGGATCTCCTCGGTCGTGGTCAGCCGCGTGGTGGCCAACCCGGAGCAGTACACGCCGGGCACCCCGCCCCGCGAGGTCGTGCTCACCATCGGCTGGGGTGCCGTCTCCCGCATCGACCTGGAGCCGGCCGCCTGCGGCGACCCCAACTGCGACGCGGACCACGGCTACACGGGCAGCTCGACGGCGGACGACCTGAGCCTCCGCGTCAGCGAGGCCGGGGACGGCCCGGAGACGGTGCGCCAGGCGCTCGCCTTCGCGCAGGCCGTCTCCGAGGCGACCGCGGACCCGACCCGCTGATGGCCCAGCCCACCGCCTGGGACCACCCGGAGCCCCTGGCCGTCGAGTCCGCTCCCGTGCCGCAGTACGGATCCGGCTCGCTCGCCGACCTGCTGCCCACGCTCGCCGCCGGCATGGGCGTGCCCGACATGACCGCCGCGATCCAGGAGCTGACCCCGGCCGACCGCGCCTGCGTCTTCCTGATCGACGGACTCGGCTGGGAGCAGCTGCGGGCGCACCCCGAGGACGCGCCCTTCCTGACCTCGCTGCTCGGCAGCTCGCGCGGCGGCACCGGCCGTCCGATCACCGCCGGCTACCCGGCCACCACCGCCACCTCCCTCGCCTCCGTCGGCACCGGCCTGCCGCCGGGCGCCCACGGCCTGCCCGGCTACACCGTGCGCAATCCCGGCACCGGCGAGCTGATGAACCAGCTGCGCTGGCACCCGTGGGCGCCTCCGCGCCCCTGGCAGCCGTACCCCACGGTCTTCCAGCTGGCCCACGACGCCGGTGTGCACGCCGCCCAGGTGTCCTCCCCGACCTTCCAGAACACCCCGCTGACCAAGGTCGCGCTCAGTGGCGGAACGTTCCTCGGGCGGTTGACCGGGGAGGACCGCATGGACGTCGCGGCCCGCGAGCTCGCCGCCGCGGACCGGGCCCTGGTCTACACGTACTACTCCGAGCTCGACGGCGCGGGCCACCGCTACGGCGTCGACTCGGACACCTGGCGCGGCCAGCTCATGCACGTCGACCGGCTCGTCCAGCGCCTGGCCGAGCAGCTCCCGCCCCGCAGCGCGCTCTACGTCACCGCAGACCACGGCATGGTCGACATCCCGTTCGACGAGCAGCACCGCATCGACTTCGACGAGGACTGGGAGTTGAGCGCGGGCGTCGCCCTGCTCGGCGGCGAGGGACGCGCCCGGCACGTGTACGCGCACCGGGGCGCCGCGAACGACGTGCTGACCTGCTGGCGCGAGGTGCTCGGCGAGCAGTTCTGGGTCGCCTCGCGGGACGAGGCGATCGCGGCCGGCTGGTTCGGACCGCGGATCGACGACCGCGTCTACGAGCGCATCGGCGACGTGGTCGCGGCCGCCCGCGACGACGTGCTGCTCATCGCCTCGGAGCGGGAGCCCAAGGAGTCGTCGATGGTCGGCAACCACGGCTCGATGACCCCTGCCGAGCAGCTCGTCCCCCTGCTCGAAGTACGCTCCTGACGCCACCGCCCGCCGCCCCCTTCCGACCTCGCCCGAAAGGTGCTCGACTCCCCATGCCCGAGCTGGTGTTCTTCTCCGGAACGATGGACTGCGGGAAGTCGACACTGGCACTGCAGATCGAGCACAACCGCTCGGCGCGCGGGCTGGTGGGCCTGATCTTCACCCGTGACGACCGCGCCGGTGAGGGCAAGCTGTCCTCGCGCCTCGGACTGGTCACCGACGCGGTGGAGGTCGAGGACGGCGTGGACCTGTACGCCTACATCGTCGAGCACCTGTCGCAGGGCGGCCGGGCCGACTACGTCATCGCCGACGAGGCGCAGTTCCTCGACCCGGTGCAGATAGACCAGCTCGCCCGCGTGGTCGACGACCTGGACGTCGACGTCTACGCCTTCGGCATCACGACCGACTTCCGCTCCAAGCTGTTCCCCGGCTCGCAGCGCCTGGTGGAACTGGCCGACCGGGTCGAGGTCCTCCAGGTCGAGGCACTGTGCTGGTGCGGCGCCCGCGCCACGCACAACGCCCGCACGGTGGGCGGCGTCATGGTCGTCGAGGGCGCCCAGGTCGTCGTCGGCGACGTCAACCGGTCCGCCGACGAGATCGGCTACGAGGTGCTGTGCCGACGCCACCACCGCCGCCGCATGACAGCCGCCTCGGCCCACGCGGCGGTGCTGTCACCGGACGTCCTGCCGGTGTCCTCCGGCTGACCGGTGTCGTGACGCAGGGCCCGGCGACCGCCGACCTGAAAAGAGCCCTGCCGTCCGACAGGAGCGGACAGGGCTCTTGCGACCCCACGGGCGTCAGACGCGCCGCTCCCACGAGGCCGGCCCTACGAACCCCGCCCACGCCTCACGCGAAACCGTGAGCACGGGCCCGGCGACGGCCTTGGAGTCTCGGACGTGCACGGCAGCCGATCCGGCCGCAACCTCCACACACTGACCGCCCTCAGTTCCGCTGTAGCTGCTCTTGAACCAGGCGAGGCCGGATGCGGCGGTCGAGGACTCAGCGATCTTCATAGCGATCCAAGCAACCCTTCGATGAACTTCAATGACTCTCGCGGGCTGAGAGCCTGTGATCGGATAATCCCATAGCGTGCGGCGGCGAGAGCCGTCTGTTCCGGGTCGGTTTCAAGAGCGCTGGTCGCGTGTGTCTCGGCGTACACGAACTTCTTGCCGTCCTTGCGGGTGACGACCGTGAACGGTCCGTTCACACCCGCATTGTCCTCGCACTCGGTCGGCATGACCTGGACCTCGACGTTCTGCTTCTGGCCGACCAGGAGGATGAGTTCCAGTTGTCCCCGCACGACACCCTTGCCGCCGTACCGATGCCGCAAGACGGCCTCGTCCATCACGAAACTCAGCAGGGGCGCGGGGCGCCGGTCGAAGATGTCCTGCCTGGCCAGCCGAGCGGTCACCCGCTGCTCGACCGTTTCCGGTTCCAGGGGCGGGCGCCGCATGGCGAGCAACGCCCTCATGTACTCCTCCGTCTGGAGGAGGCCGTTGACGACATGCGTGTCGTACATGAGCAGCTCAAGGCACTCCTTCTCCAACGCCGCCATCCCCTGAAAGAACACCGGATACTGAGCCCGCTCCACCTGCTCCTTCCACAGGCACAGCAGCCCGCCCGCCTCCAGCACTTCGTCGGCCCGCTCGATCGTCCTGGGAGACGGAATCCTCCGCCCCTGCTCGAACGATGCGATCGTGGACGCCGAGTACCCGAGCCGCCTCCCCAACTCCTCGCGTTCCAGGCCCTCCCGCACCCGCAGAGTCTTCAGGGTCTGTCCGAACGCGAGGACGACGCCACGCCCGGCCTCGTCCTCCGGTCGCCGCCCTGCCCCGTCGTCGTTGTCCCAGCCGTCCCCGTGACTCACGACCGCTCCCACTCCGCTGTCGCTCCCACGCCCCCCGGTGACCGCCTCGGCCCCCGCCCCCACGCTCTCGCGCTCCGCCATGTCCATCACCGCCTCCTCGCCTCAACGCCCCCGCCATGGACGCCGTTACGGCACGCGGCTCGTACAAGCGCGTACGACACGCGTACAGCAGCCCCCTGTCGCCGCGTCACCGCTGGTCACGCCGGGCGACCGACGAGA
The DNA here is from genome assembly GCF_043081525.1 of Streptomyces sp. NPDC014864. Lineage (NCBI taxonomy): Bacteria > Bacillati > Actinomycetota > Actinomycetes > Kitasatosporales > Streptomycetaceae > Streptomyces > Streptomyces sp. NPDC014864. The sequence continues at coordinate 69,412 of NZ_JBIBWT010000015.1, read as the reverse complement.
CCGTGATCGGCATGACGATCGAACCGATCCATCCGGCCCGACCCGCCGCAGCCCCGCCGCGCGAGCGCACCTTCGAGATGTGCTTCACCTCCACGCCCCGCGGCGCCCGCCTCGCCCGCCGTCTGGCGGCCGTCCGCCTGGACGCGTGGGGAATCCCGTACGGCACGGACGCGCACGACGCGATCGCGCTGATCGTCGCCGAGCTCACCACGAACGCCGTACGGCACGGGCACGTCCCCGGCCGGGACTTCCACCTGCGCCTCCACGCCCCGCCCCACGAGCGGGCGATGCGCGTCGAGGTCACCGACACCCGCGCCGAACGCCTTCCCCGCCGCCCCGCCGCTCCGGAGGGCGCAGCCGACACCGAGGAGGAAGCCGGCCGCGGGCTGATCCTCGTATCGCACCTGGCGACCCGCTGGGACTGGCACCCGCGCCAGGACGGTCCGGGCAAGACCGTCTGGGCGGAGTACGCGCTCCCGTCACGGTCCCAGTCGCGATCTCACCGGGACCGTTCGACGTGAAGTCCACAGGCGTGCGCGAAGGGCCGACGGCAGGGGTTGCCGGCCCGTCGCCGATCTGAACCGCGGGGGGTCAACGCTGCCGCTGGACCAGGCAGAACCGCGCCCCCTCCGGGTCCGCCACCGTGGCCTCCCGGCCGAGGGCGGTGTCGTGGGCCGGGTCCAGGACCTGGCCGCCGAGGCCGGCGACCCGGGTGAGCGCGGCGTCCGTGTCGGCGACCTCGAAGTACGTCGTCCAGTGCGGGCCCCGGTCGCGGGGCAGGGACGGGCCCAGTCCGTGGACGCCGGCGACCGGACGGCCGTCGAGGCACAGCGTCACCCGGTCGAGGCCGGGCGCCGCGCTCCGCCGCTCCTCGTAACCGAACAGCGTCTCGTAGAACTTGGCGACGGTCGCCGCCTCGTAGGTCACCAGCTCGTTCCAGACGGGGGTGCCGGGCACGCCGGTGACGCCCGTGCCCTGGTGCGCCCCGGCCTGCCAGACGCCGAAGACCGCGCCCGAGGGGTCGGAGCCGATCGCGAGGCGCCCGGCCTCGGCGGCGTCCAGCGGTCCCACTCCGACGGTTCCCCCGCACAGCCGTACCGTCTCCGCCGTCAGATCCACGTCGTCCGAGGCGAGATACGGCGTCCAGGCGACCGGCAGATGGCGGTCCGGCGGCAGTTGACCCATGCCCGCCACCTCGCGGCCGTCCAGCAGGGCCCGTACGTAGGGGCCGAGCTGCTGGGGGCCGGGGCGGAACTCCCAGCCGAAGAGCTCGCCGTAGAAGGCCTCGGTCGCGGCCATCTGGTGAACCATCAGGCTCACCCAGCACGGCGTGCCGGGGGTGTACCGAGCGGGCGCCCCGCCGTCCGGGCCGGCCGACTCCGGTGCCTCGGTCATCGTCACTCTCTTCTCGGCCCCTCGCGGTGGCCGCGTCGCTTCCGCTCTCCGGACCCCGAGCCGATGCTCGTACCACCCGTCGCGGGCGCGTTCGGGGCGTCCCCAGGGCGGTTCCCCGCCCGGAGGATGCCCTGTGCGGCTTCCTGCCCGTTTCCGTGCGCTTGCCTACGGATGTCGATCGGCTGTACAGGATGTGGCCGATCCCGTACGCCGGGTGATCGGACCTGCCCGGCGGGCAGAGTAGCCGGACCTGGACGCGGCGGCCACCCCGTGCGCAAGGATGGTGACCATGAACGCCATCATCTCCGCATCCGACCTCGCGAGCACCCTCACCGGCCCGAACCCGCCGGTCCTGCTCGACGTGCGCTGGCAGCTCACCCTGGCCAGGAAGGCCGGCGAACCGGCCTTCGACGGGCGCGCCGAGTACGGGACCGGGCACATCCCCGGCGCCGTCTACGTCGACCTGGACCGTGAACTGGCCTCGCCGCCGGGCCGGAACGGCCGGCACCCGCTGCCCGACACGGACGAGTTCGGCGCCGCGATGCGCCGCGCGGGAGTGTCGCAGGGCCGGCCGGTGGTCGTGTACGACGGAGGGCAGGGCTGGGCGGCGGCCCGCGCGTGGTGGCTGCTGCGCTGGACGGGTCACCCGGACGTGAGGGTCCTGGACGGCGGGTTGACGGCGTGGCAGGGACCCCTGGAGACGGCGGTGCCCGAGCCCGCGCCCGGCGACTTCGTGCCGCGGCCCGGAGCGCTGCCCCTGCTCGACGCCGACGGGGCCGCGGCGTTGGCGCGGTCGGGGGTGCTGTTCGACGCGAGGGCGGGGGAGCGGTACCGCGGGGAGGTGGAGCCGATCGACCGGGTGGGAGGCCACATTCCGGGGGCGGTGTCGGCGCCCACCACCGAGAACGTGGCGGCGGACGGCCGCTTCCTGCCCGCGGAGGAACTCCGGGCGCGCTTCGAGGCGCTGGGCGCGGGCGACGGCGGGGAGGCCGGCGTCTACTGCGGCTCCGGTGTCTCCGCGGCACACGAGGTCCTGGCCCTCGCCGTCGCGGGGATTCCCGCGGCCCTGTACGTCGGGTCCTGGTCGGAGTGGTCGGCGGACCCGTCGCGGCCGGTCGCGGTGGGACCGGACCCGCAGTGAGCGGACGGGTGCGCGGACCGGCAGCGATCCGCTCCGCGCACCCGGGAGGGGGGCCGCCCGGACAGGCGCGGCCCCCCGGTACGGCAGGATCCTGCCGCTACTCCTGCTTCTTCCGGCGCGTCCCGAACACGATCTCGTCCCAGCTCGGGACCGCGGCGCGGCGCCCGGGGCGGACGCCGTCCGCCTCGGCCTGACGGTCGGTGGCGCCGATGAGACGGTCGCGGTGGCTGCCTACGGAGCGCGGCATGAGGACGTCCGCATAGGCGGAGCCCGCGCCGGCCGAGGCCGCGGGCGCCGGTGGCTCCTCCGCGTCCGGTTCCGTCGGGGGTTCCTCCACGGGCTCCGGGGCACGCTCGGGCACCACCAGGTCGCCCCGGAAGCTCGGCACCGCCTCCAGCAGGCTCGTCAGCGAGTCCCGCTCGTTCCGCTCGCCCGTGCTCTCCTCCGCCGGCTCGGGAGCCTGCGCGGGCAGGCTCGGCCGGTCGCGGTCGAAGGAGCGCTCGCGCGGCAGCCGGGCGATGCGCGGCACGAACGGGAAGCTGGGCTCCGGGGCGCCGAGGTCGTCGGACTCGCCGATCAGGGACCGCGCCTCGTCGTCGACCGCCTGGACGAGTCGCCGCGGCGGATCGTACGTCCAGCTCGCCGAGTGCGGTTCGCCCGCGACCCGGTACACCAGCAGGACTTCCCAGGTGCCGTCGTCGCGGCGCCAGGAGTCCCACTGGACGGTGTCCTTGTCGGCGCCGCGCAGCAGCAGTCGCTCCTGGACGGCCTCGCCGAGCAGCGGACCGGAGTTCTCGCCGGGACGGCGCACCGGGGTCTTCCGGGCCCGCTCGGCCATGAAGGCGCGCTCGGCCAGGACGGGACCCTCGAAACGCCGTACGCGATCGACGGGGATGCCGGCGAGTTGGGCGACCTCTTCCGCGGTCGCGCCGGCTCGTATCCGCGCCTGGATGTCACGGGGGCGGAGATGGCTCTCCACCTCGATCTCGATCTGGCCGAGGCGGGGACGGTCGCCACGCACGGCGGCACGGAGCCGTTCGTCGATCGGAAGCGTGTACTCCGTGCTGTCCGCAGCCTTCAGCACCAGCCGTGTGCCGTCATTCGAGACGGCCACGACACGCAGTTCGGGCATGGGGACCTCCCGGGTGGTGCCTGCCGACGTCACGTGCGTCGCTGCTTCCGCTTGTCGAGTGTGGCCTGCCCGGGTGCAGCCTGCCACAACCTTGCCGAGTTGCCCGGCGTGTCGGGCACGGGCCCTGGATCGCCGTTATGGCACGGTTACCTGTTCACAACGCTCAGTGACCAACTGCGTCACCCTGTGCAACCAGCCCCCTCCCGGCGGTCCAGCAAGGTCCCGGACACCCTGGAGGGAGACCGGACCCAGGGCTCTGCACAGTACTCCATTCGGACCACGTGCGTGGATTGGCGCGCCGTCCAACTTCTGGCAAGGAACGGGACTTGACGGCCCCTGCCCGGTTTTATCGATCATGAACGTGGCGTACTTCACGAAATCGCCGGAAACGGAACTAACGGTTTCGTCCGTTTTCCTCCAATTCGGTGCCGTCGTGCGGACCTTGGCGCCCCGGACCTGGCGGCCCCAGGCTCCGCTACGCGCCCAGCACCCTCCGCAAGTAGTCGTTCTGGAAGCGCCGTTCCGGGTCCAGCCGGTCGCGCAGCGCCGTGAACTCGCCGAAGCGGGGATACACCCCGGAGAGGTACGCGGCGTCCCGGGTGTGCACCTTGCCCCAGTGCGGCCGGCCCTCGTGCGCGGTGAAGATGTGCTCGGCGGCGGTGAAGTACCGCTGGTACGGCGTGCCCCGGAACATGTGGACCGCGACGTACGCGCTGTCCCGGCCCGAGGCGGTGGAGAGCGTGATGTCGTCGGCGGGGGCGGTGCGCACCTCCACCGGGAAGCTCACCCTCAGGTCGGAGCGGTCGAGCATCCTCTTCAGTTCGCGCAGGGTGTCGGTCAGGGCCTCGCGCGGGACGGCGTACTCCATCTCCACGAACCGCACCCGGCGGGGCGAGGTGAAGACCTTGTACGGGATGTCGGTGTACGTTCGCGCGGACAGCGCCCGGCTGGAGATCCGGGCGAGCGCGGGGATGCAGGCCGGCACCGCCCGGCCGACCCAGTTGGCCGCCTGGAAGACCCCGTTGGAGAGGAACTCGTCCTCGAACCAGCCGGCCAGCCGCCCCACCGGCTGCTCCGGGCCCGCGCTGCGGTTGTTGCGCTTGGTGGTGGTGCTGCCGGTGTGGGGGAACCAGTAGAACTCGAAGTGCTCGTTCTCCGACCACAGTTGGTCGAACTCGGCGAGCACCCGGTCCAGCGGCATCGGCTCCTCGCGGGCCGTGAGCAGGAAGACGGGTTCCACCGCGAAGGTGATCGCGGTGACGATCCCCAGGGCGCCCAGGCCGATGCGGGCGGCCGCGAACACCTCCGGGTTCTCCTTCTCGGAGCAGGTGAGCACCGAACCGTCCGCGGTGACCAGCTCCAGCCCCTTGATCTGGGCGGCGATGGAGGCGGACTCGCGGCCGGTGCCGTGGGTGCCGGTGCTGGTCCCCCCGGACACCGTCTGCTCCATGATGTCGCCCATGTTGGTGAGCGAGAGACCCTCGCGGGCGAGCGCCACATTGAGTCTCTTGAGCGGTGTGCCCGCCTCCACCGTGACCGTCATGGCCTGGCGATCAATGTTGCGTATGCCGGTCAACAGTTGAGGGCGGACCAGGACGCCGTCCGTTGCGGCGATGCTCGTGAAGGAGTGCCCCGTACCGACCGCCTTCACCTTCAGCCCGTCCTCGGCGGCCTTCCGCACGGCCGCGGTCAGCTCCTCCACCGAGGCCGGCGCCACCTCCCGCGCGGGGCGCGCGCTGACGTTTCCGCCCCAGTTGCGCCACGTGCCGTTCTTCGTGCTCGTCGTGCTGCCCAACGAAGCCTCCCCGAACCGGAGCCGGCCCGCTGAGCCGGCGAACAGCGCCACAGCCAGAAACGGCAGGCTTGCGACCAGTAGAAGGGGGATCATACTCACGGCCGTCGCTCATATGCCCAGCGCACGGCGGCCGGCTGCCGGCGTGCGCCGCGGGCGCCCCGGCCGGGCGCGGTGCCGTGGAACCCGTCGGCACCGGACGCGACACCCCGCCGTTTCCCGGCTGTCCGTACCGGGTGGCAGGATCGAGACATGCCAGACGCGCTCGATGCCACCCCGTACGACGCCCTGCTCCTGCTCTCCTTCGGCGGCCCCGAAGGTCCGGACGACGTGGTCCCGTTCCTGGAGAACGTGACGCGCGGGCGCGGCATCCCCAGGGAACGCCTGAAGGAAGTCGGACAGCACTACTTCCTCTTCGGCGGGGTCAGCCCGATCAACGACCAGAACCGCGCCCTGCTCCAGGCGCTCCGCAAGGACTTCGCCGACCACGGCCTGGACCTGCCGGTCTACTGGGGCAACCGCAACTGGGCGCCGTACCTGACGGACACCCTGCGCGAGATGGTCCGGGACGGCCACCGCCGCATCCTGGTCCTGGCCACCAGCGCCTACGCCTCGTACTCGGGCTGCCGCCAGTACCGCGAGAACCTCGCCGACTCGCTCGACGCCCTCCGGGACGAGGGCCTGGACCTCCCGCGGGTCGACAAGATGCGGCACTACTTCAACCACCCCGGCTTCCTCGAGCCCATGATCGACGGGGTGATCGAGTCACTGGCCGGCCTGCCCGAGGACGTCCGCGACGGGGCGCACATCGCCTTCACCACCCACTCGATCCCGACCTCCGCCGCGGACACCTCCGGCCCGGTCGAGGGGCACGGCGACGGCGGGGCCTACGTCCGGCAGCACCTGGACGTGGCGAAGCTGGTCGCCGACGCAGTCCGCGAGCGCACCGGCGTCGACCACCCCTGGCAACTCGTCTACCAGTCGCGCTCCGGCGCCCCCCACATCCCGTGGCTGGAGCCGGACATCTGCGACCACCTCGAGGAGCGGCACGCCGCCGGAGCCCCCGCCGTGGTGATGGCGCCCATCGGCTTCGTCTCCGACCACATGGAGGTCCTCTACGACCTGGACACGGAGGCCACGGCCAAGGCCGGGGAGCTGGGCCTGCCGGTGCGCCGCTCGGCCACCGTCGGCGCCGACCCGCGGTTCGCCGCGGCCGTCCGCGACCTGATCCTGGAGCGCGCCGCCGTCGAGCGCGGGCAGCGGGTCACGCCGTGCGCCCTCGGCGCCCTCGGCCCGAGCCACGACGTCTGCCCGGTCGGCTGCTGCCCGGCCCGCGCGCCCCGCCCCGCCGCCGCGGGCGCCGACAGCCCTTACGCCTGAGGAGCCCCGTGATCGACGCCCTGACCACCGAACTGCTGGAACTCGCGCGGGAGGCCGCGCGCCGCGCCGGGGAACTGCTGCGGGACGGCCGTCCGGCCGACCTCGCGGTGGCCGCCACCAAGTCGAGCCCGATCGACGTCGTCACCGAGATGGACATCGCGGCCGAGAAACTGATCACCGGTCTGATCTCGGACCGCCGCCCCGACGACGGCTTCCTCGGGGAGGAGGGTGCCGCCACCGAGGGCACCAGCGGCATCCGCTGGGTCGTCGACCCGCTCGACGGCACGGTGAACTACCTGTACGGACTGCCGACCTGGGCGGTCTCCATCGCGGCCGAGCAGGACGGCGAGACCGTCGTCGGCGTGGTGGCCGCCCCGATGCGCGGGGAGTCGTTCCTCGCGGTGCGCGGCCGCGGGGCCTGGGCCACCGGCGCCTGGGCCGGCCAGCGCAAGCTGGCCTGCCGCACCGCGCCGCCCCTCGAGCATGCCCTGGTCTCCACCGGCTTCAACTACGTCACCGAGGTGCGCACGCACCAGGCCGAGGTCGCCCGGCGGCTCATCCCGCGGCTGCGGGACATCCGCCGCAGCGGCTCGGCCGCGGTCGACCTGTGCGACGTGGCCGCGGGCCGCCTCGACGGCTACTACGAGCGGGGCCTGAACGCCTGGGACTACGCCGCGGGCGACCTGATCGCCCGGGAGGCGGGCGCCCTGACCGGTGGCCGCCCTGGGGAGCGCCCCTCGCGCGAGCTCACGGTCGCGGGCTCCCCGGGCGTCTTCGAGCCCCTCCAGCGCCTCCTGGAGGACCTCGGCGCCTGGCACGACTGACCTGGGACGACGCGGCACGACCGCACACGGCGCGGCACGACCGCCCACGGCAACGAAGCGGGACCCCGGCGCTGGATTCGCCGGGGTCCCGCTTCGCGCACGCTGATCAGACGGCGGACACGCCGACTTCCACACCGTGTTCGGCGGCGAGGCGGCGCAGGTCGTCGAGCTCGGCCAGTTCGACGTCGACGAGGAAGTCGTCGCCTTCGTCGCGCGCCCGCGTCAGGTCGGACTCGGTCGCCTTTATGCGCTGCAGAAGTCCTGCGGTGAATGCGTCCATGCTGCGCCCCCTCGTCCTGGGTCGTGGGTCGGTGGCACGGGGGTGTGCCGTTCGGAAGGGACGATCACGTCTCCAATGGATGCCCAGCGCTGCCCTGCTGGGCGGCGACGGCGCCGGACACCCACGCCCACTCCGCCGGAAAGCGGATCATGATGTACCGCAGGTGGTACGGCACATGCAGAGCGTGATCGCGGGGTGTAAAGCCGTCCTCCCCAACCCCCCTCCCGCGGAAACCTCAACCGCGCGGAAATTTTCGGCATTCCCGGACCTTCATCCGGGTCTCATCCGTCCCACACCTTCTCCTCGCCGGCCGCTTCCCCGGCTTACAGCCGACTTATGACCGAAAAGGGCAGGATGGAGGCACACACCCGTGAGGACCCCTGCCCGCGCGTGCCCGAGCGGCGCTACGCGGGTGGACATCAGGAAGGACAAGGGACGTGCGCGTACTCGTCGTCGAGGACGAGCAACTGCTCGCCGATGCGGTGGCCACCGGGCTGCGCCGGGAGGCCATGGCCGTCGACGTCGTGTACGACGGTGCGGCCGCCCTCGAACGCATCGGCGTCAACGACTACGACGTGGTCGTCCTCGACCGCGACCTCCCCCTCGTGCACGGCGACGACGTCTGCCGCAAGATCGTGGAGCTCGGCATGCCCACGCGCGTGCTGATGCTCACCGCGTCCGGCGACGTCAGCGACCGGGTCGAGGGCCTGGAGATCGGCGCCGACGACTATCTGCCCAAGCCTTTCGCGTTCAGCGAGCTGACGGCACGCGTGCGTGCCCTCGGCCGGCGGACCAGCGTGCCCCTGCCGCCCGTCCTGGAGCGTGCCGGCATCAAGCTCGACCCCAATCGCCGCGAGGTCTTCCGCGACGGCAAGGAGGTCCAGCTCGCGCCGAAGGAGTTCGCCGTCCTGGAGGTCCTCATGCGCAGCGAGGGCGCGGTCGTCTCGGCGGAGCAGTTGCTGGAGAAGGCGTGGGACGAGAACACGGACCCGTTCACCAATGTCGTACGGGTCACCGTGATGACGCTGCGCCGCAAGCTCGGCGAGCCCCCGGTGATCGTCACCGTGCCCGGCTCCGGGTACCGGATCTGATCCGCCGTGGCCGCCACCCCCGCGCCGCCCCAGGCGCCGCCGAAACCCACGTGGGACCCCCGGAGGCCGGAGCCGCCCTTCCCGTGGCTGCGCCCGACCATCCGGATACGGCTCACCCTGCTCTACGGCGGCATGTTCCTGATCGCCGGCATCCTGCTGCTGTCGATCATCTACCTGCTCGCCGCGAACGCGCTGAACGTGGGCAGCGAGCTGCCGTTCAAGATCATCTCGGGCCAGGTCACCAGCGACGCCTGCAACTTCCCGACCCAGACCACCGCGACGCAGCTCAACCACGCGATGAACGAGTGCGTGAACGAGCAGCGCCAGCACGCCCTGGACAGCCTGCTCAGCCGCTCGCTGCTGGCCCTGCTCGGCCTCGCCGTCATCGCCTTCGCCTTCGGCTACGCGATGGCCGGCCGGGTGCTGTCCCCGCTCGGCCGGATCACCCGCACCGCACGCGCGGTGGCCGGCTCGGACCTGTCCCGGCGGATCGAGCTGGACGGCCCGGACGACGAGCTGAAGGAGCTCGCCGACACCTTCGACGAGATGCTGGAGCGGCTCCAGCGGGCCTTCACCGCCCAGCAGCGCTTCGTGGGCAACGCCTCGCACGAGCTGCGCACCCCGCTCGCGATCAACCGCACGCTGCTGGAGGTGCACCTGTCGGATCCCAACGCGCCGGTGGAGCTGCAGCAGCTCGGCAAGACGCTGCTGGCCACCAACGAGCGCAGCGAGCAGCTCGTGGAGGGCCTGCTGCTGCTCGCCCGCAGCGAGAACCAGATCGTGGAGCGCAAGCCGGTGGACCTCGCGGAGGTCGCCTCGCAGGCCGTCGACCAGGTGCACGGCGAGGCCGAGGCCAAGGGCGTCGAGATCCGCGGCGAGCGCAAGCCGGCGGTCGTCCAGGGCAACGGCGTCCTGCTGGAGCGGATCGCGCTGAACCTGGCGCAGAACGCCGTCCGGTACAACGTGCCCGAGGGGGGCTGGGTGGAGGTCACGACCGACGTCCAGCACGGCCAGGCGGTCCTGGTGGTCGCCAACACCGGCCCCGTCGTCCCGGCGTACGAGATCGACAACCTCTTCGAGCCCTTCCGGCGGCTGCGCACCGAGCGCACGGGCAGTGACAAGGGCGTGGGCCTCGGACTGTCGATCGCCCGCTCCGTCGCGCGGGCGCACGGCGGGCACATCTCGGCACGGCCTCGGGAAGGGGGCGGTCTCGTGATGCGCGTCACATTGCCTGTCTGAGATCATATGTGCGAGCACCGGGGTTGTTCGCTGCGCGCGGAATTCGTGAGGACCCGTCAGCGCCTCTCCGTGTGCGATCGATCACAAGCGCATTTTTCCGGCCATCCACTCTCCGTGATCATGAATCATGTCGGAAAGCCGGAAAAATCCTGGTTTTCAGGTGTACTGATCACGGGAAGTACACGGTGGGACCGCTTTGAAGTGCGGCATCCGGACCGTGTACGGTCCCGTTCGCCATCCAAGCCGATCACTCCTGAGGGGGCCGGTTGGGTGTCGATTGAGTAACAGACCTTGATGTGAGGCAAAATCTCCGCCTCAGGTCGGGCACAAGTCCGGCCTCTCACGCGTTACGTGCGCTGGAGACACCGCAGACACCCAGAGGGGGAGAGCGACATGGCAACCGATTACGACACTCCACGCAAGACCGACGACGACGTCGACTCGGACAGCCTTGAAGAGCTGAAGGCCAGGCGGAACGACAAGTCGACCTCCGCCGTCGATGTGGACGAGTTCGAGGCCGCAGAAGGCCTGGAGCTTCCCGGCGCGGACCTCTCCAATGAGGAGCTGGCCGTCCGGGTGCTGCCCAAGCAGCAGGACGAGTTCACCTGCATGAGCTGCTTCCTGGTGCACCACCGCAGCCAGCTGGCCCGCGAGAAGAACGGCCAGCCGATCTGCCGCGACTGCGACTGAGGCGGGGTCGGCCGTGACCGGCTCGACCCCTCCCTGGAAGCGCCGTTCCCCTCGCGGGGGAGCGGACCCGGGGCCGTCCGACGGCCCCCACGGCGTGCGTGACGACGAGCGAGGCTCATCCGATGCGTCCGGCCCGCCCGGACCGACCGGATCAGCCTCGCTCGCATCGCTGTCCGGGCGCGGGGACCCCGCCGGGCCCGAGACAGGTCCCGGGCCCGGTGCCCGGACGGAGACACCTCCTGCCCGGCCGGAGCCGGGAGCCGGCGGGAAGGTCGCGAGGCTGGGCGGCAGAGCCGCACGAGCTGCTCGCGACGGCGCCCGCAAGGGCGGCAGCCGCGCCAGGGCGGGGCTGGCCCACCTCGCCGACCGGATCATCGACATCGCCCCGCGCATCCCCGTACGGGACCTCGCCGCTCTCCGCCGGCAGTTCCCGGGCCTGGGGCCCGAGCAGATCGCGGACAGGCTGGTCGCGGGCGCGGCCAAGGCCACCTCCGCGGTCGGAGCCGGAGTCGGAGCGGCGGCGATGCTGCCCGTGCCGCCCGCGATGCCGACGGAGCTGGCCGCCGAGATCACCGGCGTCGCGGCGATCGAGCTCAAGTTGATCGCGGAGCTCCACGAGGTGTACGGAGTGCGGCCGCCCGGAGATCTCAGGGCCCGCAGCGCCGCCTATCTGACCTCGTGGTCGGGGGAGCGCGGCATCGACGTGACCAGGCCGTCGACGTTCGACTCGGCCTTCGGCGGCCATCTGCGGCGCCGGCTCAGACACCAGATCATGAAGCGCACCGTGCGTGACCTGCCGAATCTGATGCCGTTCATGATCGGTGCCGCCGCCGGTGCACTCCTCAACCGCCGGGAGACCCGCAGGCTCGCCGGGCGGATCCGCGCCGACCTCCGCCGGATCCAGGTCCGCTGGGACGCGCTGCCCGCGCTGCCACCCCTGGAGACCCCCGCCGACGCGCTGGCGGTCGACGACATCCCGGGCGACGTCCGCAAGGAGATCGGGCACTGACGGATCGGGCACCGACGGACCTCCATCGCACCGGTGCCCACGGCACCAGCGGCTCCGGCTGAGCTCGGGGCCGCCCCGGGCCGCGTCGTCGCCGCGTGCACTGCTCCTGGGCGCACGGCTCCATGGGCGCACGGATCCACGGGCGTACGGCTCCACGGGCTTACGGCGCCTGAGCGTGCACGGCGCCGAGCCCTGTGCGGTGGCGTACCGAGCCCCGTACGAGTGCCCGCGGGGGACGGCCGCACGAGGTGCCGCGAGGGGCTTCTACGCGGTCCCCGGCGCCGCGGCCGCCCGGGATGCCTCCAGGGCCTCGGCGAGGCCCTGCGGGTTCCGGGTCGACAGGTACAGGTACGGCGTCGGGTCCTCCGGGTCGGTGACCTCCACGCGCAGCGCCCCGGGGATGTAGGCGCGCAGCAGCAGGAAGGCGCGGGTGTCGGCCTTGTAGGTGCGCCAGGCGCGCGCCTCCTCCGCGTCCAGCACCTCGGCCTCGCCGAGGGCCGTCACCGGGATCTTCGCCTCGCCCGCGACCAGCGTCCCGCCCACGACCCGGATGCGGGGGGAGCCGTACGCGCTCACCACGACCGCTGCCGCGGCGGTCCCGCCGACCAGCCCGCCCAGCGTCGGCAGGGTGCCGAAGGGAAGCATGATCAGGGCGCAGGAGACACCGATCAGGAAGCTCATCAGCCACCAGGAGCGGGGCGCGGTGAGACGTTCTTCGTAGGGCGGGGCGGAGGGCTGCATGAGCCAAGCTTGGCACGGTGTCGGGAGCGGACCGAGGCGCGGGTAAGGTCTGCGGCTGTGAGTGGTAGTTCCGCAGCTCTTCAGCCCCCGTCCGATGCCGTGAAACCCGTGCGGCACCCCGATGCCCCCGCCCCCGGTGAACTCCTCGGCGCGCACTACGAGCAGTGCTTCGGGTGCGGCGGGGAGCAGCCGCACGGCCTGCACCTGCAGGCCCGGGCCGGTGAGGGTGTCCGCATCACCGCCGAGTTCACCGTGCAGAGCGCCCACCAGGGAGCGCCCGGACTGGCCCACGGCGGGGTGCTCGCGACCGCGCTCGACGAGACGCTCGGCTCGCTGAACTGGCTGCTGCGGACCATCGCGGTGACCGGACGGCTGGAGACCGACTTCGTGCGCCCGGTGCCGGTCGGCACCACCCTGCATCTGGAGGCCGAGGTCACCGCGGTGGCCGGGCGGAAGATCTACTCGACCGCCACCGGCCGGATCGGCGGCCCCGACGGGCCGGTCGCCGTCCGCGCCGACGCGCTCTTCGTCGAGGTCAAGGTCGACCACTTCGTCAGCCACGGCCGCGAGCAGGAGATCCAGGCCGCCATGAGCGACCCCGACCAGATCCGGCGGGCGCGCGCCTTCGAGGTGAACCCGTGAGCCGCGACCCCGTGGACGTGCCGATCCGGCGCGTCGACCCCGACGTACCCCTTCCGACGTACGCGCATCCCGGCGACGCGGGGGCCGATCTGCGCACCACCGCCGCCTGCGAACTCGCACCCGGGGAGCGGGCCGTGCTGCCCACCGGAGTGTCTGTCGCGCTGCCCGATGGGTACGCGGCCTTCGTGCATCCCCGCTCCGGCCTCGCCGCCCGCTGCGGTGTCGCCCTCGTGAATGCCCCGGGGACGGTTGATGCCGGGTACCGTGGGGAGATCAAGGTGATCGTGGTGAATCTCGACCCGTGCGAGTCCGTGCGGTTCGAGCGCTTCGACCGGATTGCCCAACTGGTCGTCCAGCAGGTCGAGAGGGTCCGCTTCCAGGAGGTCGCGGAGCTTCCCGACTCGGCGCGGGCCGAGGGGGGCTTCGGGTCCACCGGCGGCCATGCCGCGGTGGACGGCGAAAGCGGCACAAGCGGTCGGGCCGCCGTGGGCGGCCGGACGGGTGGGAATCGATACGCTTCGGTCGTATCCGACCGGGAAGGACAGTGACGTGTTCGGACGTCGCAAGAAGAAGGGTGCCGCCGAGGACGCGGCCGGCGAGGCCGAGCAGGTCGTCGACAACGTCGACACCGAGGCGGACGAAGAGGGCGAGCGCGAGCGCGTGCGGCTCGAGCCCGAGCCGCGGCCCGACGGGCCCTGGGACAGCTCCGAGGTGCGCGACCCGGCCGAGGGCCGCGTGGACCTCGGCGGTCTTCTCGTGCCGGGCGTCGACGGCATGGAGCTGCGGGTCGAGGTCGCGGGCGACGCGATCGTCGCGGCGACCGTCGTGCTCCGTGACAGCGCCATCCAGCTGCAGGCCTTCGCCGCGCCCAAGCGCGAGGGCATCTGGGGCGAGGTGCGCGAGGAGATCGGCAGCGGCATCACCCAGCAGGGTGGCATCGTGGACGAGGTCGAGGGTCCGCTCGGCTGGGAGCTGCGCGCCCAGGTCCCGGTGCAGTTGCCGGACGGCACCGGTGGCTTCCAGGTGGTGCGGTTCGTCGGGGTGGACGGCCCCCGCTGGTTCCTGCGCGGTGTGATCTCGGGTCAGGGGGCGGTGCAGCCGGAGGCGGCCGGCCTGCTGGAGTCGATCTTCCGCGACACGGTCGTGGTGCGCGGCGAGGGCCCGATGGCGCCCCGCGACCCGATCGTCCTGAAGCTGCCCAACGACGCCCAGATGGTGCCCGAGGGCGTCCAGCAGGACGAGGGCCAGTCCCGCTTCTCCGGCGGCATGGGCCAGCTGCAGCGCGGCCCGGAGATCACCGAGGTCCGCTAGCCGGGGTTCCGCGACGACGGACACCGCCTGCCGAGGGCCGCGTCCCCCACGGGGTGCGGCCCTTCGCCGTGCGCGCGTCCGCGACGACGGCGGACCGGGGGCGACCCCGGGCGGGCGGCGAGGCCTGGAGGCCCTCGGACGCCCCTGGCCGGAAGACCGCCGCGCTCCGGGGATGCGCGATGCGTCGGCGACGCGTCAGGGGTGCGTCAAGGACGTCCCCCGAGTGTCCCTTTGCCCGGTTCGGCGGCGCCGAGGGCCGTATGGTCGACGCTGCCCGGGCGGGGCGTACGGGAAGACAATGGGGCCATGGAACGCGGCAAGCTTCGGATCCACCTCGGTGCGGCACCGGGCGTCGGCAAGACCTACGCCATGCTGGCCGAGGCGCACCGCAGGGTGGAGCGGGGCACCGACTGCGTCGTCGGCTTCGTCGAGCACCACGACCGGCCGCGCACCGGCGCCATGCTGCACGGTCTGGAGCAGGTGCCGCGCCGTGAACTGGCGTACCGGGGCCGGACCTTCACCGAGATGGACGTCGACGCGGTGCTGCGCCGGGCCCCGGCGGTCGCGCTGGTGGACGAGCTGGCGCACACGAACGTCCCCGGCTCACGCAACGCCGAGCGCTGGCAGGACGTGGAGGAGCTGCTGGCGGCCGGGATCGACGTGATCTCCACGGTCGGCATCCAGCATCTGGAGTCCCTCGGCGACGTGGTCGAGTCGATCACCGGGTTGCGGCAGCGGGAGACGGTGCCGGACGAGGTGGTGCGACGGGCGGACCAGATCGAGCTGGTCGACATGTCGCCGGAGGCGCTGCGCCGGCGGATGGCGCACGGCAACATCTACCAGCCCGACAAGGTCGACGCGGCACTGGCGAACTACTTCCGGCCCGGCAACCTCACGGCCCTGCGCGAGCTGGCGCTGCTGTGGGTGGCCGACCGGGTCGACGAGTACCTGAACGAGTACCGCAGTCGGCACGAGGTCTCGACGATCTGGGGTTCGCGGGAGCGGATCGTGGTCGGTCTGACCGGCGGCCCGGAGGGGCGCACGCTGATCCGCCGGGCGGTGCGCCTGGCGGAGAAGGGCGCCGGGGGCGAGGTGATGGCCGTGTACATCGCCCGCAGCGACGGACTGACCTCGGCCTCCCCGAAGGAGCTCGCGGTCCAGCGCACCCTGGTGGAGGACCTCGGCGGGACCTTCCACCACGTGGTCGGCGACGACGTCCCCGCCGCGCTGCTCGACTTCGCGCGTGGCGCGAACGCCACCCAGATCGTCCTGGGCTCCTCCCGCCGCAAGGCCTGGCAGTACGTCCTCGGGCCCGGCGTCGGTGCGACGGTGGCCCGTGATTCGGGGCCCGACCTGGACGTGCACATCGTCACGCACGAGGAGGCCGCCAAGGGGCGCGGGCTGCCGGTGGCCCGGGGCGCGCGGCTGGGCCGGGCGCGGATCGTCTCCGGCTGGGCGGTGGGCATCGCGGGACCGGTGGTGGCGGCGCTGCTGCTGAACACCGTCCACCTGGGCCTCGCCAACGACATGCTGCTGTTCCTGGCGCTGACGGTGGCGGCGGCCCTGCTCGGCGGGCTGCTGCCGGCCCTCGCCTCGGCCGCCGTCGGATCGTTCCTGCTCAACTACTTCTACAGCCCGCCGCTGCACCGGCTCACCATCGCCGACCCCAGGAACATCGTCGCCCTCGTGGTCTTCGTCGGGGTGGCCGTGGCGGTGGCCTCGGTGGTGGACGTGGCGGCCCGCCGCACGCACCAGGCCGCCCGGCTGCGCGCCGAGGCCGAGATACTGTCCTTCCTCGCGGGCAGCGTCCTGCGCGGCGAGACCGGCCTGGAGGAGCTGCTGGAGCTGGTCCGCGAGACCTTCGCCATGGAGTCGGTGGCGCTGCTGGAGCGGCCCGGCGACGCCGACCCCTGGACCTGCGCCGGCCGGGTGGGCACGGGGACGCCGCCGCGGCGGCCGGAGGACGCGGACGTGGACGTGCCCGTCGGCGACCGCATGGCGCTGGCGCTGACCGGACGCGTGCTGCCCGCCGCCGACCGCCGGGTCCTCGCCGCCTTCGCCGCCCAGGCCGTCGTCGTGCTGGACCGCCGGCGCCTCCAGGAGGAGGCAGACCGCGCCCGCGCCCTCGCCGAGGGCAACCGCATCCGCACCGCGCTGCTCGCCGCCGTCAGCCACGACCTGCGCACCCCGCTCGCGGGGATCAAGGCGGCCGTCTCCTCGCTGCGGTCCGAGGACGTCGAGTGGTCCGAGGAGGACCGGGCCGAGCTGCTCGAGGGCATCGAGGAGGGCGCCGACCGGCTCGACCACCTCGTGGGCAACCTGCTGGACATGTCCCGGCTGCAGACCGGCACCGTCACCCCGCTGATCCGCGAGATCGACCTCGACGAGGTGGTGCCGATGGCGCTGGGCGGGGTGCCGGAGGGCAGCGTGGAGATGGACGTCCCGGAGTCCCTGCCCATGGTCCGGGTGGACCCGGGGCTGCTGGAGCGGTCGGTGGCCAACCTGGTCGAGAACGCCGTGAAGTACAGTCCGCCGGGCGGGCCCGTCCTCGTGTCGGCCAGCGCCCTCGCCGACCGGGTCGAGGTGCGGGTCGTGGACCGCGGGCCGGGCGTCCCGGACGCGGCCAAGGAGCGTATCTTCGAGCCCTTCCAGCGCTACGGCGACGCCCCGCGCGGCGCGGGCGTCGGCCTGGGCCTCGCGGTGGCGCGCGGCTTCGCCGAGGCGATGGGTGGCACGCTCACCGCCGACGACACACCCGGCGGCGGCCTCACCATGGTCCTCGGCCTCCGCGCGGCCGACGCGCGCCCCGGGCCGGACGCCCCGCGGCGGACGGCGAGCCCCGTACTCACCGAAAGGCAGGTCTGATGCCGAGCCCGACCGGGGGGACCCCACGGACCCCCACGCGCGTCCTGGTGATCGACGACGAACCGCAGATCGTGCGGGCCCTCGTGATCAACCTCAGGGCGCGCGAGTACGAGGTCGACGCGGCCGTCGACGGCAGGACCGCCCTCGACCTGGCCGCCTCCCGCCACCCCGACGTGGTGGTCCTCGACCTCGGCCTGCCGGACATGGACGGCGTCGAGGTGATCCGGGGCCTGCGCGGCTGGACCCGGGTGCCGATCCTGGTGCTGTCCGCCCGGCACTCCTCCGACGAGAAGGTCCAGGCGCTGGACGCGGGCGCCGACGACTACGTCACCAAGCCCTTCGGCATGGACGAGCTGCTGGCCCGGCTGCGTGCCGCCGTCCGCCGCGCCGAGCCCACCGGGGGCGGGGAGGACGACGTGACGGTGGAGACGGACGAGTTCACCGTCGACCTGGCCGCGAAGAAGGTCCACCGGGCCGGCCGGGACGTGCGGCTGACCCCGACCGAGTGGCACCTGCTGGAGGTGCTGGTGCGCAACACCGGGCGCCTGGTCGGCCAGAAGCAGCTGCTGCGGGAGGTCTGGGGGCCGTCGTACGGGACGGAGACGAACTACCTGCGCGTCTACATGGCCCAGTTGCGCCGGAAGCTGGAGGCCGACCCGTCGCATCCCCGGCACTTCATCACGGAGCCGGGGATGGGATACCGCTTCGAGAAGTGAGGTCCGCGGACGCCCGTCCGGGTGACGGCCCCTGCGGCTGCGAAGGCCGCGGTGCACCCCGGTACGCTTCAGATATGAGTGCTGTTCCTCGTTCCGAAAAGCCGGTGGGCCGGTTCCGGCGCATGCTCGACCGGCTCTCCTCGTCGCAGGAGGACCTGGAGTCCGAGGAACTGCGGGAGGACGCCGCGACCGCGGGCTGCACCCGTATCGGCGACTGCCACGACCGCCAGATCGTCACGGTAACTGGTACCTTGCGCACGGTCACCCTGCGTCCGCGCGCCGGAGTCCCGGCCCTGGAGGCCGAGCTGTTCGACGGCTCCGCGGCCCTGGACGTGGTGTGGCTCGGCAGGCGCTCCATCGTGGGGATAGAACCGGGGCGCAAGCTGATCGCATCGGGCCGGATCTCCATGAGCCGGGGCCGCCGGGTGCTCTTCAACCCGAAGTACGAACTGCGACCCCTCGGACGGGAGTAGCCGGTGACCTCACTCGACAAGCCGACCGAAGACCCCCAGGCGAAGGCGGACGACGCCCGGGCGGTGACGGAGGCCGCGCTGTTCGAGGCGTTCGGCGGCGTGCGGGGCATGGTCGAGACGGTGCTGCCCGGCCTCCTCTTCGTCACGATCTTCACCATCGACAAGGACCTGCACTGGTCGGCGATCGCCGCGCTGGCCGTGTCGCTGGTGCTGGTCGTCGTCCGGCTGGCGATGCGGGACACCGTCAAGCACGCCTTCAGCGGCGTCTTCGGCGTCGCCTTCGGTGTCGTCTTCGCGATGATGACCGGCAACGCCAAGGACTTCTACCTGCCGGGCATGCTCTACACGCTGGGCCTGGCGCTGGCGTACATCGTCTCCACGCTCGCGGGCGTGCCGCTGATCGGCCTGATCCTGGGCCCGGTCTTCAAGGAGAACCTCTCCTGGCGCACCCGGAACCCGGGCCGCAAGAAGGCGTACGCCAAGGCCAGCTGGGCCTGGGGCCTGATCCTGCTCGCCAAGTGCGCGATCCTCTTCCCGCTGTACTGGTGGGCCGACACCACGCAGCTCGGCTGGGTCCTGATCGCCCTGAAGATCCCGCCCTTCCTGCTGGCGGTCTGGCTGACCTGGCTGTTCCTCGCCAAGGCGCCCGCGCCCATCGACGTCTTCGCCGAGATGGAGGCCGAGGAGAAGGCCGAGCAGGAGCGCGAGGCCGCCCTGGCGCGGGAGCGCGGAGAGGCCCCGAACGGCGGCCGCCACCGCCGCGAGGCCTGAGTCTTCTCCCTACAGCCCGTACGACCCGAGGGGCGCCCGGAATCCACCGGGCGCCCCTCGTCGTCGTACGACCGGGAAGGCTCAGTCCTCCGTGTCCGCCCGGCGCACCGACAGCAGGTCCTCCAGCTGCTCCTCGCGGGCCTGCGCGGCCACGAACAGCAGCTCGTCGCCCGCCTCCAGGGAGTCCTCCTGGGAGGGCGTCAGGACGCGGGTGCCGCGGATGATCGTGACCAGGGAGGTGTCCTGCGGCCACTCGACGTCGCCGACCTGGGTGCCCGCCAGGGCGGACTCCTCCGGCAGGGTCAGCTCGACGAGGTTGGCGTCGCCGTGGCTGAAGCGGAGCAGACGGACCAGGTCGCCGACGCTCACCGCCTCCTCCACCAGGGCGGACATGAGACGCGGGGTCGACACGGCGACGTCCACGCCCCACGACTCGTTGAACAGCCACTCGTTCTTCGGGTTGTTCACGCGGGCCACCACCCGCGGCACGCCGTACTCCGTCTTCGCGAGCAGGGAGACGACCAGGTTCACCTTGTCGTCGCCCGTCGCGGCGATCACGACGTTGCAGCGCTGCAGCGCGGCCTCGTCCAGGGAGGTGATCTCGCAGGCGTCGGCGAGCAGCCACTCGGCCTGCGGGACGCGCTCGACCGAGATGGCGGTCGGCGCCTTGTCGATGAGAAGGACCTCGTGGCCGTTCTCCAGCAGCTCGCCCGCGATCGAGCGACCGACCGCGCCGGCACCGGCAATGGCGACCCTCATCAGTGACCGCTCTCCTCTTCGGGGCCCTCGGCGAACGCCGCCTCGACCTTGTCCACGTCGTCCGTCCGCATCATCACGTGCACGAGGTCGCCCTCCTGCAGCACCGTCTGCGAGGTCGGCAGGATCGCCTCGCCGAGGCGGGTCAGGAACGCCACGCGGACGCCCGTCTCCTCCTGCAGCCTGCTGATCTTGTGCCCGACCCACGTCGGCGCGGCGTGCACCTCGGCGAGCTGGACGCCGCCGGTGGGGTCGCGCCACAGCGGCTCGGCGCCCGAGGGCAGCAGCCGGCGCAGCATCTGGTCGGCCGTCCAGCGGACCGTGGCCACGGTCGGGATGCCCAGACGCTGGTAGACCTCGGCACGGCGGGGGTCGTAGATGCGGGCGGCGACGTTCTGCACGCCGAACATCTCGCGGGCCACGCGGGCGGAGATGATGTTCGAGTTGTCGCCGCTGGAGACGGCCGCGAAGGCCCCGGCCTCCTCGATGCCCGCCTCGCGCAGGGTGTCCTGGTCGAAGCCGATTCCGGTGACCCGGCGGCCGCCGAACCCGGGACCCAGCCGACGGAAGGCGGTGGGGTCCTGGTCGATCACGGCGACCGTGTGCCCCTGTTGCTCCAGGGTCTGGGCGAGAGCGGAACCCACTCTCCCGCAGCCCATGATGACGATGTGCACGCCCGTCCTTCCGGTGTCAATAGCCACTGCTCAGCCCCATCAGGGTCTCAGACAGAGGGACAAGCTACACATGCGCGGTGCGGGGTGGGCACCCCCCTGTCACATGCCGGGCGGTTCGCGGGCACGGGACACCCCGTTCGGCTTCGCACGGGGGCCGCCGGGTGATGCTGCGCACGCCGCACAGGGTGAGGAATCCGAGGCCCATCAGGGCGGTACCGGCGCCGAGGAGCTCCGCGGTCGCGGGCATGGAACCTCCGGAGGTCGGCGGCCGGCAGGCTTCGCCATCCAGGCACGGCAGCCGCGTCACCTGCGGAATCCGTGGCAATTCCGCTCGCCGAGTTCACCCGTGAGGCAGATCTCGGGTGGCGGGTGGGCGACCTCCTGTTCGAAGCCCTACGATCCTCTGTTGTGTCCAAACTGACCGACGTGCCCAAGCGGATCCTGATCGGGCGCGCACTGCGCAGCGACCGGCTGGGGGAAACGCTCCTGCCGAAGCGCATTGCCCTGCCCGTCTTCGCCTCCGACCCGCTGTCCTCCGTGGCGTACGCACCCGGCGAGGTTCTGCTGGTCCTGTCCATCGCGGGCGTGTCGGCGTACCACTTCAGCCCCTGGATCGCGGTCGCGGTCGTCGTGCTGATGTTCACCGTGGTCGCCTCCTACCGGCAGAACGTCCACGCCTACCCGAGCGGCGGCGGCGACTACGAGGTCGCGACCACCAACCTCGGCCCCAAGGCGGGCCTGACGGTCGCCAGCGCCCTGCTCGTCGACTACGTCCTCACCGTCGCCGTCTCCATCTCCTCCGGCATCGAGAACCTCGGCTCCGCGGTCCCCTTCGTCGTCGAGCACAAGGTGCTCTGCGCGAGCGCCGTGATCGTCCTGCTGACGCTGATGAACCTGCGCGGCGTGAAGGAGTCCGGCAAGCTCTTCGCGATCCCGACGTACGTCTTCGTCGGTGGCGTCTTCATCATGATCGCGTGGGGTGCGTTCCGCGGGCTCGTCCTCGGCGACACCATGCACGCGCCGACGGCCGGCTTCCACATCAAGGCCGAGCACCAGGGCCTGGCCGGCTTCGCCCTGGTCTTCCTGCTGCTGCGCGCCTTCTCCTCCGGCTGTGCCGCGCTCACCGGTGTCGAGGCGATCTCCAACGGCGTCCCGGCCTTCCGCAAGCCCAAGTCGAAGAACGCGGCGACCACGCTGGCGATGATGGGCCTGCTGGCCGTGACGATGTTCTGCGGCATCATCGCGCTGGCCATGAGCACCAATGTGCGCATGGCCGAGAACCCGGCCACCGACCTCATCCGCAACGGGGTGCCGATCGGCCCGGGATACGTCCAGAATCCGGTGATCTCCCAGGTCGCCGAGGCGGTGTTCGGCAAGGGCAGCTTCCTGTTCGTCGTGCTCGCCGCGGCCACCGCCCTGGTCCTCTTCCTCGCGGCCAACACCGCGTACAACGGCTTCCCGCTGCTCGGCTCCATCCTCGCCCAGGACCGCTACCTGCCCCGCCAGCTGCACACCCGCGGCGACCGCCTGGCCTTCTCCAACGGCATCGTGCTCCTCGCGGGCACCGCCGCCCTGCTGGTGGTCATCTACGGCGCGGACTCGACCCGGCTGATCCAGCTGTACATCGTCGGCGTGTTCGTGTCCTTCACGCTCAGCCAGACCGGCATGGTCCGGCACTGGAACCGCCACCTGGCCACCGAGAAGGACCCGGCCAAGCGCAGCCACATGATCCGCTCCCGCGCGATCAACGCCTTCGGCGCCTTCTTCACCGGCCTGGTGCTGGTCGTCGTCCTGGTCACCAAGTTCACCCACGGCGCCTGGGTCGCCCTGCTCGGCATGTGCATCTTCTACGCGACGATGACGGCGATCCGTAAGCACTACGACCGGGTGGCCGAGGAGATCGCGGCGCCCGAGGGCCCGAGCGACGACAGCGTACGGCCGTCGCGCGTCCACTCCGTCGTGCTGATCTCCAAGATCCACCGCCCCACCCTGCGTGCCCTGGCCTACGCCAAGCTGATGCGCTCGGACACCCTGGAGGCGCTCACCGTCAACGTGGATCCGGCGGAGACCAAGGCGCTGCGGGAGGAGTGGGAGCGGCGGGGCATCCAGGTCCCGCTGAAGGTGCTCGACTCGCCCTACCGCGAGATCACCCGGCCGATCATCGAGTACGTCAAGAGCCTGCGCAAGGAGTCACCGCGCGACGCCGTCTCGGTGATCATCCCCGAGTACGTGGTCGGCCACTGGTACGAGCACCTGCTGCACAACCAGAGCGCGCTGCGCCTGAAGGGCCGGCTGCTGTTCACACCCGGCGTGATGGTGACCTCCGTGCCCTACCAGCTGGCCTCCTCCGAGGCGGCGAAGCTGCGCGCCCGCAAGCGCCAGGAGTGGAACGCCCCGGGCTCGGTGCGTCGCGGTCCGGCACAGGAGCGTCCGAAGGAGTCCTCGGCGACCAAGGGCTGAGCCGGTGCGGCGCTCGAGGCCGCCCGCGCGCTGCGCCCGCACCACGCCCGTGGTGAACGGCCGGACGGCACCCACGTAGACTGGTGGGCTGTTGTCCGGCCGTTCCCGCTTCCCGATCTGGAGTCACCCCGCCATGCAGGCAGAACCGAAGAAGTCGCTGGTGGGGGAGGAGTACGAGGTCGAGGTCGGCCCCGTCGCCCACGGCGGGCACTGCATCGCCCGCACCTCGGAGGGCCAGGTGCTGTTCGTTCGGCACGCGCTGCCGGGTGAGCGGGTCGTGGCGCGGGTGACGGAGGGCGAGGAGGGGGCCCGGTTCCTGCGCGCGGACGCCGTGGGCGTGCTGTCCGCTTCCAAGGACCGCATCGACCCGCCCTGCCCCTACGCCGGCCCCGGCCGCTGCGGCGGCTGCGACTGGCAGCACGCCAGGCCGGGCGCCCAGCGGCGGCTGAAGGGCGAGGTGATCGCCGAGCAGTTGCAGCGGCTCGCGGGCCTCACGCCCGAGGAGGCCGGCTGGGACGGCACGGTGATGCCGGCCGAGGGCGACAAGCTCCCGGCGGGCGAGGTCCCGCAGTGGCGCACGCGCGTGCAGTACGCGGTGGATCCGGGCGGTCGGGCGGGGCTGCGCCGCCACCGCTCGCACGAGGTCGAGCCGATCGAGCACTGCATGATCGCCGCCCCGGGCGTCAGCGAACTGGGCATCGAGAAGCGCGACTGGACGGGCATGGACTCCGTCGAGGCGATCGCGGCGACCGGCTCGCAGGACCGCCAGGTGATCCTCACCCCGAAGCCGGGCGCGCGGCTGCCGCTGGTGGAGCTGGACCGTCCGGTCTCGGTGCTGCGGGTGGACGAGCGGAACGGCGCGATCCACCGGGTGCACGGCCGCCCCTTCGTCCGCGAACGCGCCGACGGCCGCACCTACCGGGTCGGCGCCGGCGGCTTCTGGCAGGTCCACCCGATGGCGGCGGACACCCTGGTGAAGGCGGTCATGCAGGGCCTGCTGCCGCGCAAGGGCGAGATGGCGCTGGACCTCTACTGCGGCGCGGGCCTCTTCGCGGGCGCGCTGGCCGACCGGGTCGGCGAGAAGGGCGCGGTGCTCGGCATCGAGTCCGGCAAGCGCGCCGTGGAGGACGCCCGGCACAACCTCGCCGAATTCCCCCGCGTCCGCATCGAGCAGGGCAAGGTCGAGTCGGTCCTGCCCCGCACCGGCATCACCGAGGTCGACCTGATCGTCCTGGACCCGCCCCGCGCGGGCGCGGGCCGCTCGACGGTCGCCCACCTCTCGGCCCTCGGCGCCCGCCGCGTCGCCTACGTCGCCTGCGACCCGGCCGCGCTGGCCCGCGACCTGGCGTACTTCCGCGAGGGCGGATACCGGGTGCGGACACTGCGGGCGTTCGACCTGTTCCCGATGACGCATCACGTGGAGTGCGTGGCGATTCTGGAGCCGGCTGCGAAGGGTATCTGACCTGCGGGGCACTCCACGGCACGGTCCGCCACGGACGTGCTCGGGGTGCCGTCCCTTCCGGACGAGGTCACGACTCGTACCGGAGGACCCCGTCGAGGCCGTCCTCGGCGGTGGTCCGGGTCATGACGTTCCCGTCCAGGAAGTGGACGCCTGTGCGGGTCGGTGAGGAAGAGCCGAAGGCGGCCGTGGTCGTCTGGCGTTGCAGGCGAGGTCGCCGCGGACGCTGAAGCGGGCGACCGGGACGCCCGGGAACGCGGTTGTTCAGCGTCCGGGGCTGTGACCGGACGCAGGTCCCGAGAGGCAACAACGCGACCATGGTGATCACCGCGGTACTGAACGGGCGGCAGTTGCCCCCAGCCACCGACAGGCGAACACTCTGGTGGCCGGTCTTCGACGGCGCGGCCAGGCTGTGCGCGGTGCGGAGGCCGAACTGACTCTCCTGCCGCGTGGTCACGGTGCAGCGGGCCGCGACTCGTAGTGCAGGGTGTGGAAGCGGCCGTTCTCCTCGCGCCCCGCGGGGTCGCGGCCCAGCGCGCGCACCGCCTCGATCGCGAAGCGCTTTTCGCGCTCGTCGGTGAAGAGGCGCTGGGGGTAGGTGCGGGAGGCGTCCACGGTGGTGCTCAGGCCGCGGGCGGCCAGGGCGCGGGCGATCGGCTGGTACGACACCGTCCGCAGCACGAAGGCGCTGACCCACACCGGCCTGCGGGCGCCGTCCAGCAGTGCCGTGAAGGTTCGCTCGGTGATGTAGCTGCCGCCGCCGGTCAACGTGATGAGGCCGACCTCGGCGAGCGCGCCGCGCAGGAGGGGGCCGGGGGAGGCCCGTTCCAGATCGTCGGAGAAGGCGGCGTCCAGCAGGCCCACCTCCAGCGCGTACCGCACGGCGGGGGTTGCGACGTCCAGCCCGAACACCGGCACCGCGTCCGGGCGGCGCCGGGCGGCGTAGAAGGCCTTGTCCGATGCCGTCAGTTCCGCCGTCGACAACGCCCGGCTGTCGGGGGAGGTGTACCGCTCGTACATCTCGGCCAGCGTCACGTCGTGGTTGAGCAGCGCGGCGTTGATCCCGTAGGAGCAGCACACGTCCAGCACCGCCGGCCCTGAGGTGCGGGCGTCGTCGAGCGCGGTCCGCTCGGCGGCGGCCTGCCGGAAGACCGGCTGGGCGTGGTGCGGGATCTCGTACTCCAGCGGCGCCAGCCGGGTGAAGTAGGCGCGGGGGTCCGGACGGCCGTAGATGTCGTCGAACCGTGCCTTGCCGCCCGCCGCGCCCTCGGTACCGCCGGAGCCGGGCTCGGCCATGCCGTACTCCTTCTCGCGCGTGGTATCCGTACCTCCATCATGTCTCGCCCTCTATGTCCCGGTATGCCTGCCACACCGCGGGCTCGGCCGAGCGATCCACGACCCCGGTGGACGCCGGGCTACGTCGAAGGCGCCTCGTGTTCCGGGCCGGTGGCCCTCGTCGTCCCGGCGGGGACGGGGAGACGGAGCGCCATCAGCCAGCCGGCGAGGGCCAGGGCGGCCATCCCGGTGGCCGACACGGTCAGCGCCTGCTCCCTGGCACGTGCGTTGATCCGTACCAGCGCGTCGCTCTCGGCGCCGGTGATGCCCCGCGACGCCAGCTTCGCCCGCACGGCGTCGTCGGACACCGCGGTGATCTGGACCTGCTGCTCCAGCGTCCGCGTCACCCACTCCTTCTGGGCGATGGTGAGGACGCTGCTGTCATTCACCCCGGCCTCGAACGTGTACAGCAGCGCCGTGGTCATCAGGGCACCGGCGAGCGCGACGCCGAAGGAGCTCCCGAGGTAGCCGGCCGTGTAGAAGAGCCCTGTCACATCGCTCAGCTCGTCCCGTTCCGGCGCCGACTGGACGAGGTCGGTGAGTGTCGTGGCCATGCCCCGGCCGAGCCCGATGACGAGAATGCCCGGCACGAGGGCGAGGCCCACGGCCGCCACTCCCTGCGCGCGCGGACTGAACAGGACGGCGACCGCGCCGCAGCCGACGGCCATGCAGACGAACGCCCCCATCGCGGCGGCGCGGTGGGTCATCCTGCCCCGCCCGACGCGCCGGGCGGTCGGCGGGGCGGCCACCATCAGCCCCAGTGCGATCGGGAGCAGCACGATCCCGCAGTACAGCGCTCCGAATCCGAAGGCCGTCTGCAGGAAGACCGGCACCAGGAAGAGCACGCCGTTGGGCACCAGGATCAGCATCAGCTGAGTGGAGATCCCGGTCCGGACGGTGCGGTTCCGCAGCACCGTCACACGGACCAGCGGATCCCTTCCGCTCCTGACGAGACGCAGTTCCCATCCGGCGAAGGCGGCCAGAACGGCCAGGCCCAGGCCCGCGAGGAGGGGAACGGGTGACAGGCCGCCACGCTCCAGCAGGGTGTGGCCGAGCACCACGAAATCCTGCCGGGCCCTGAGCAGGCCGTACTGCCCCGAGAGCAGGGCCGCGACGACGAGCAGAACCAGTCCGGTCGTGGACACCAGCACCCCGCGGACGTCGAAGCCCCGCCCGGGGCGTCCCGGGAAGGCCCCGGCATCGACCGTACGCCGTACGAGCCATGTCACGGCCAGGGTGATCACGGCCCCCAGGAGGAACGACACGCGCCAGGTCAGGAAGTCGGTGATCAGGCCCCCCAGGACCGGACCGGCTGCCGCACCGACTCCGGACGTCATGGCCAGCAGCGACAGCGCCTTGGTCCGCACGGCCCCGGCGAAGGTCCGGGTGAGCATCGCCATCAGCGCCGGAAGCATCAGTGCGACCCCGACCCCCTGGAGCACGGACCAGCCGAGCATCATGAACGGCAGGCTCGGGGCGAAGGCGGTGATCAGTGCCCCCAGGACGAAGACGCCGCCGCCGAGGGCGAACGTCCGCCGGTACCCGTGGCGGGTACCGAGCTTGCTGGCGCTGATCGTGAACGCGGCGACCACCAGGGCGTACAGCGAGATCGCCGACTGCACGCCGGTCAGCGTGGTGTGCAGGTCCCCGACGAGCGCCGACAGGGCCACGTTCATGGCGGTGGCGGTGTAGCCCATCAGCAGGTTCTCGGCGGCGAGGAGGAGGAACAGGGTCCGGGCGGCCGACGACGTGTCCCCTCCCACCGGTCCCCCGAACCGCCGCGCTCCGTTTCGCCCTTGCACGAATGCGTCCTGCCGTTCGATCGCTCCACCCCGGGCAGGCCCGCTGCCGCCGGGGCCGGCCTCTGTCTCCGGCCCCCGGTTCAGACTGCACGCAGTGCGCGGCGCACGCTTGCGGGACGCGCCCACACAGACCCGAGCGGGCGACACGGGCCGCCGCCCGGCCCTCGCCGCCGCGGCGCCCCGCTTCGCCCCGCCCCGGTCACGCGTCGGTACGGCGGCCCGCCCCGCCCCGGGGTCACGCGTCGGTGCGGATGATCACGTCCAGGGTGCGGGGGCCGTGCACGCCCTCCACCCGTTCGAGTTCGATGTCGGACGTGGCCGACGGGCCGCTGATCAGCGTCGTCGGCCGGGTCGGCACCAGGCGGGCCAGCGCCTCCGGCACGCCTGCCTCGACGGTCGACAGGTCCACGACGCACACATGGAGGTCGGGGACGAGGGAGAGGGCGCGGCGGCCCTGCGCGGCCGAGCCGTCCAGGAAGATCGTCCCGGTCTCGGCGCAGCTGACCGCCGACGCCGTGACGACGCCGTCGAGCGCGTCGAGGCGGGGCGCGGGCACGTCCGGCGAGTCGATGTGGACGGTGCCGTCGAAGCCCGCGAGCCAGGCCGGGTCGAGGCCGGCGGGGACGCCGACCGTCCGCGCGCCGCGCTCACGCAGGACGCGAGCGACCGTCGCCGCGGTGTCGGCGGTGACACAGGTGTGGACCCCGGCGCGGTAGTCGACGAGCCGGTCGACGAAGAGGTCGAGGCGCTCGGCGGCGGGCAGCGCGCGGCCGGTGCGGTAGGCGCGTTCGACGGTGACGGGCGGCTGGGGGGCGAGGGCCAGAGCGTCCCTGACCCGGCCGAGCACGACGTCCCGTGCGGACGCTCCCCGCGGGGCGGTCCGCGCGGCCCCGGCCGCCCCGGTGTTCCCGGTGTTCTTCCTCGTGGTGCTCAACGTCCGTCACCTTCCTCGCCGTGCCGGCCGGATGCGGCGGCCTCCTCGGCGCGCAGCGCCCGCTGCCCCTCCGCCGAGGAGAACCAGTCGCGGAACGTCTGCTTCGGCGGCGCCGCGATGTCCCGGCTGTCGCTCCAGCCGTCGAACGGCTTCGGCAGTTTCGTGATCCTGCTGTCGCGTCCGGCGACGACCCGGCCGAGCCCGGCGGCCTTCTGCGCGGTGGTGTACAGGCCGGGCCGCGCCATGACCGCGGCCGCCGCCCTCATGGCGAGCTTCTCGGCGGTGGTGCCGGACTGCTCGGTGTGCTGGTGGCGCAGCTCCACGAGCAGCGACGGGATGTCGATCTTCACGGGGCAGGCGTCGAAGCACGCGCCGCAGAGGGTGGAGGCGTAGGGCAGCGAGGAGTTGGGGTCGTTCTTCGCCTCGTGCATGCCGGCGAGCTGCGGGGTGAGGACGGCGCCGATGGGGCCGGGATAGGTGGAGCCGTAGGCGTGGCCGCCCGCACGCTCGTAGACCGGGCAGACGTTGAGACAGGCCGAGCAGCGGATGCAGTTGAGGGCCTCGCGGCCGATGGCGTCGGCGAGGGCGGCGGTGCGGCCGTTGTCCAGGAGGACGAGGTGGAAGTCCCGTGGGCCGTCCCCCTCGGTCACGCCCGTCCACAGCGAGGTGTACGGGTTCATGCGCTCGCCGGTGGAGGAGCGGGGCAGGAGCTGGAAGAAGACCTCCAGGTCCTGGTAGCGGGGCAGGACCTTCTCGATGCCCATGACGGTGATGAGTGTCTCCGGCAGGGTCAGGCACATGCGGCCGTTGCCCTCGGACTCGACGACCGACAGGGTGCCGGTCTCGGCGACGCCGAAGTTGGCGCCCGAGACGGCGACCTTCGCCGTCATGAACTTCTCGCGCAGATAGGCGCGCGCCGCGGCGGCGAGGTGCGCGGGGACGGAGTCGAGCCCGGCGTCGACGCCGGGGATCCGTTCGAGGAAGATCTCGCGGATCTCCTCGCGGTTGCGGTGGATGGCCGGGACGAGGATGTGGGACGGCTTGTCGTGGGCGAGCTGCACGATCAGCTCGGCGAGGTCCGTCTCGTGGGCGGTGATGCCCTGGCTCTCCAGGTGTTCGTTGAGGCCGATCTCCTGGGTCGCCATCGACTTGACCTTGATGACCTCGTCGCTGCCGGTCGCGGCGACCAGACGTGTGACGATCGCGTTGGCCTCCGCGGCGTCGCGGGCCCAGTGGACGGTGCCGCCGGCCGCGGTGACCTTCGCCTCCAGCTGTTCGAGCAGCTCGGGCAGGCGGTTCATGGTGTCGGTCTTGATCCGGGAGCCGGCCGTGCGCAGCGCCTCCCAGTCGGGCAGCTCGGTGGTGACGGCCAGACGCTTGCCGCGGATGGTGTGGGTGGCGTTGCGGAGGTTGCGGCGCAGCTGCTGGTCGCGCAGCTCACCGCGGGCGGCCTCGGGGAACTTCGCGTCGCCCCGCAGATTGCCCTCGCCGTACGGGGCGCGCGGCGGGGCGGCGGGCATACCGAGAAACGTGCTGCTCATCGGGCGGCCTCCGGGAGGACGTACGGCGCGGTGCGGGTGGCGGCGAGGATCTGCGCGAGGTGCAGGGTGCGGGTGCCCGAGGCGATGCGGGACAGCCCGCCGCCGATGTGCATCAGGCACGAGGAGTCACCGGCGGTGCAGACGTCGGCGCCGGTGGAGGTCACGTTCGCGACCTTGTCGTGGAGCATGGCGGAGGACGTGTCGGCGTTCTTGAGGGCGAACGTGCCGCCGAATCCGCAGCAGGAGTCCGCTTCGGGCAGCTCGACGAGTTCGATGCCCTCGACGGCGCGCAGGAGCCGGAGCGGCTTGTCGCCCACGCGCAGCATCCGCAGGGAGTGGCAGGTGGGGTGGTAGGTGACGCGGTGCGGGAAGTACGCGCCCACGTCCACGGTGCCGAGGACGTCGACGAGCAGTTCCGACAGTTCGTACGTCTTCGCCCTGACCGCGGCGACCCCTGAGCGCAGCGCCGCGTCGCCGTACCGCTCGGCGATCAGCGCGTGCTGGTGGCGCACGGAGCCGGCGCAGGACCCGGAGGGCATGACGACGGCGTCGATGGAGCCGTCACCGAACTGCTCGGCGAAGGCGCGCACCAGCGGGACGGGTTCGCGCTGGTAGCCGGTGTTGACGTGCATCTGGCCGCAGCAGGTCTGCCCCGGCGGGAACACCAGCTCGTGGCCGAGGCGGGTCAGCAGCCGGGCCGTGGACTTCACCGCGTCGGGGAAGAGCGTGTCCCCCAGGCAGGTGGCGAAGAGTCCGATACGCATGGGAGGACCTCCACGATCTCTGTATGGTCCGACCATAGCATCATCGGACCCAGGGTCGGAGGGTCGAGATTTCGCACGAAGGACGGAGCGCAATTTGGTCCGACCTTATTGACATGCGACATCTCCAATGCGCTACTGAGTCGGTCCTCCAGGCGCACCGACCCCCTGCCCTCACGAGCGGGACCTCGTGGTGGGGGTCTACGAAACTCGACGAGGAGTTACTCGCGTGGCCCCTACCCCACCGGCTGAACTCGCGGTCACCTTCACGCCCGACGTGACCGCCGTCGGCGGCAGCCTTGCCGCCACCGCCCTTCTCGGACTCGTTCCCCTGGCCGCCTTCTTCCTGCTGCTGATGATCGCCAAGCGGCCCGCATGGCAGTCCGCGCTCGGCGCGCTGATCGTGGCGCTGCTCGTCGCGGTGTTCGGCATGGGGATGCCGGTCCGGCTCGGCGTCCTGTCCGCCGCCCAGGGCCTGCTCTTCGGCCTCTTCCCGGTCATGCTGATCGTGGTCGCGGCCATCTGGTTCTACGAGCTGACCGTGATCAGCAAGCGCTTCGAGGACCTGCGCCGGGCCTTCAGCGCGGTGGGCCGCGGTGATCTGCGCGTACAGGCCATACTCATCGCGTTCTGCTTCGGTGGCCTGCTGGAGGCCCTGGCCGGCTTCGGCGCGCCCGTGGCGATCACCGCCGCCATGCTGATGGCGGTCGGTCTGCCGCCGCTGCGCGCGGCCGTCACCGTCCTGGTCGCCAACACCGCGCCGGTCGCCTTCGGCTCCATGGCCATCCCGATCACCACCGCGGGCAACCTCACCGGCATCCCGGCCGAGGACCTCGCCGCCGTCGTCGGCCGGCAGACCCCCCTGCTCGCGCTGTTCGTGCCGCTGCTCCTGCTCTTCCTCGTCGACGGCGTCCGGGGCGTGCGCCAGCTGTGGCCGATCGCCCTGGTCACCGGCGCCGTCTTCGCCGTCGCCCAGTTCTGGTGCTCCACGCACTTCGCCTACGAACTGACCGACGTCGTCGCCGCCCTCGCCGGGTTCGCCGCCGCCGTGACCATGCTGCGCCTCTGGAAGCCGAACACCCCCGCCGACCAGCGCTCCCAGGTCGAGTCGGAGCCGCTCACGCCGAGCCGCGTCGCGCTGGCCGTGCTCCCGTACGCGCTCGTGATCGTCGTCTTCGCGCTGGCCAAGCTGAACGCCGGCGGCCTCGACATGCCCACCCTGCTCGGTCGCTGGAACATCGAGCTGGAGTGGCCCGGCCTGTACGGCAACCTCCTCGCCGGCGACGGCTCGGCGGCAGGCAGCGCGATCTACAAGCTGGAAGTGCTCGGCAACCCCGGCACCCTGCTGATCGTCTCCGGCGTCCTGGTCACCCTCGTCTACCGGCTCACGAGCAGCGACCGCTACCCGATGACCGGCGGCATGGCCGTGCGGGCGGCCGGCTCGACGCTGAGGAACATGAAGGCCTCCATAGCCACCGTCGCCGCGGTCCTCGCCCTCGGCTACGTGATGAACCAGTCGGGCCAGACCGTCGCCATCGGCACCTGGCTGGCCGCCGCGGGCGGTGCGTTCGCGCTGCTCTCACCGACCCTGGGCTGGCTGGGCACCGCCGTGACCGGCTCGGACACGTCGGCCAACGCGCTGTTCGCCACCCTCCAGCAGGCCGCGGGCCAGAAGGCGGGCATCGACCCGCACCTGCTGGTCGCCGCGAACACCTCCGGCGGCGTGGTCGGCAAGCTGGTCAGCCCGCAGAACCTGACGATCGCCGCCACGGCCGTGGAAAGGCCGGGCAGCGAACACGTCCTGCTCCGGCGGGTCGCCAAGTACAGCCTCGCGCTGCTCGCGGCCCTGTGCGTGCTG
This sequence comes from Streptomyces sp. NPDC014864, assembly GCF_043081525.1. Lineage (NCBI taxonomy): Bacteria > Bacillati > Actinomycetota > Actinomycetes > Kitasatosporales > Streptomycetaceae > Streptomyces > Streptomyces sp. NPDC014864. The sequence continues at coordinate 36,340 of NZ_JBIBWT010000015.1, read as the reverse complement.
GTGTATCTCCAGTCGCTGCCGGCGCTGTCCTGGATGCTGCCGTAGCCCGCGCGGGCGGGAACGGCGGGCCGGCCCGGGGCGTCCGCCCGGGGCCGGCCCGCACTTCAGGGGTGCGGGGGACCGCGCGAACCGCCCGGCTGCGGTGCGGCCTCCGCCCGGCTACAGGTCGGCCTCCGCCCGGTCGTCGACCAGAGTCCCGTGGAAGCCCCGGATGTGCTCCTCCACCAGATCGGCGGCCCCCGCCCCGTCCCCGGCCCGCACCAGCCGCAGCAACTCCGCGTGCTGCGCGTTGAGTCCGGCGGCGGTCGCGGTCCAGTCCTCCGCGTCCTCCTCCGCCTTGAGGATCAGCGTGCGCACGGACTCCCGGACCGCCGAGGTGAGCGTCGAGATGAGCCGGTTGCCCGAACTGCGGGCGATCAGTACGTGGAACAAGGTGTCCAGCTCGTTGAACTCCGCCACGGTCAGGCCCGGCTCCCGCATCCGCGCGAGCACCTGTTCCGCCTGCGCCAGGTCGTCCTCCGAAGCCCTGCGCGCGGCGGCCTCGAAGCTCGAGCGCTCCAGGGTGACGCGGGCCTCCAGGACGTCCTGGAGGTCGTAGCTGCCGAGCGCCAGATGCAGGCGCAGCAGGCGCCCGAGCGCGTCGTCGGGGTTGCGGACGATCCGGGCACCCGCGTCCGGCCCCCGGCCCGCGTGGGCGACCAGGACACCGATCGTCTCCATGACCCGCAGCGCCTCGCGCAGCGCGGAGCGGCTCACGCCGAGGGTCGGGGCCAGCTCACGCTCGGGCGGAAGGCGGTCTCCGGCCTTCAACTCACCGGCGAGCACCCGCTCCTCGATGCTTTCGAGCACGAGCTCATGCGTGCGTGACTGCCGCACCGGACGCCACTCGGCTGTCATCGCCACCTCCCCGACTCGCTTTCCGTAGCAACTATGTCACAGCGCTATGAGGTCGGACCTCTCGGAAGGCTGAGTGTCCGCCCGTACGGGGCTGTGGGCTGCCGCGGGCATGAGCACGGCAGGGCATCGGCCGTCGTGGCCGATGCCCTGCCGCTCGCTCGCGCGGTTCGGTGCGGGGAGTTCCGCTGCCGGACCGCCTACAGGCTGGGGGCGGACTCCGGTCCGACGTCACCGTCCGGGCGGCGGGAGCGCGGGCTCCTCGTCCTTGGCGGAGTCGTAGCGTTGAGGCGGGCCGGCCGGTCCGGTCCGCCGCACCGGCAGGAAGGACGTGGCGGACCCAGACAGCGAGGAGGAGACATGGACGCGGACGCCTGGGACGAGCGTTACCGGGCCGCGGAGCGCGTGTGGTCGGCCGAACCGAACCGGTGGGTGGCCCGGGAGACCGCCGGACTGCGCCCCGGGCGCGCGCTGGATCTGGCGGCGGGGGAAGGCCGTAACGCCGCGTGGCTGGCGAGCCGGGGCTGGCGGGTCGACGCGCTCGACTTCTCCCCGGTCGCGGTGCGCCGGATCGAGGAAGCGGCCGGGCGGTACGAGGGGGCGGTGCGGGCCGCGGTGGCCGATGTCACCCGGTACACGCCCGAGGAGGCCGCCTACGACCTGGTCCTGATCTCCTACCTCCATCTTCCCCCGCCGGAGATGGACCGGGTGCTGGAGAGCGCCTGCCGTGCCGTGCGGCCCGGTGGCACGCTCATGCTGGTCGGCCATGACGCCGACAACCTGGAGCACGGCACCGGCGGTCCGCGGGACGCACGGGTGCTGTCCAGCGTCGAACGGGTGCGGGCCGTGTGGGAACCGTGCGCCGATCTCGTCGTGGCCGAGGTGGCCCGCCGTCCGGTCGGCGACGCCGTGGCCCTCGACACGGTGGTCCGCGCCGTCCGCCACTGAGCCCGAGCGCCCGCGCCACCTCCCCACGGCCAGCGCGGCCCGCCGCGCCGACCCCATTGCGGTGCGAGGTGAGCTGCCCGGCCCCGCGGCGAGCAGGAGGCGCATCCCCATCGGGCCGGACCGCGGGCCCGTTCGGTGTCATGACCGCTCGTGGTTGTGGGTAGGCGCGGACGACGTCAGCGCAACACCCTTCCAGGAACGGAGCCCACGATTTCATGGCGTACCCACCTGACCTGGCCGGTGCCGCGAACGCGGCCGTCGCGATGCCCCGTTGGATCGGCGACCACACCGCTGCCCTGATCGGGATCCCGCTGCGGATCGCTCTGATCGTCATCGTCGTCGCGCTGGTCAGGATGCTGGCGAAGCGGGCGATCACCCGTGTCGTCCAGCACATCCTGCAACCCGCCGAGGAGGGTGCCCAGGAGGTACGCCGCAGGAGCGGCCGGGGGCCCGCGGTGCTGCACCGCGACAGCAGCCGGGCCGGCGAGCGGCGCCAGCAGCGCGCGCAGACCATCGGCTCCGTCCTCAGCAGCGTCGTCTCCATCGTGCTCTTCGCGGTCGGCGTCGCCATGGTGCTCGACCAGATCGGCATCGCCCTGGGCCCGGTGCTCGCCAGCGCCGGTGTGGTCGGCCTCGCGATCGGCTTCGGCGCGCAGAACCTCGTCGCCGACTATCTCTCCGGCATGCTCATCATGATCGAGGACCAGTACGGCGTCGGCGACTCCGTCGACCTCGGTGAGGCCGTGGGCGAGGTCGAGCACGTCGGCCTGCGGCTGACCCATGTCCGCGACCTCAACGGCGGTCTGTGGCACATCCGCAACGGCGAGATCCAGCGGGTCCGCAACGACAGCCAGGAGTGGGCCCGGGCCGTCCTCGACGTCGCCGTGGCCTACGAGGCGAACCTGGACGAGGTCTACCGGGTCCTGGAGGAGACCGGACACGCGATGCGGCAGGATCCGGCGTTCGCGGGCGTGCTGCTGGAGGACCCCTCGGTGTGGGGAGTGCAGTCCCTGGACGCGGACGGCGTGCTGGTGCGCCTCGCGGTCAAGACGGTGCCGCTCAAGCAGTGGGGGGTCACCCGCGAGCTGCGCCGCCGGGTCAAGGAGGCCCTGGACGCGGCGGGCATCGACATTCCGTTCCCCCAGCGGACCATCTGGCTGCGCAAGGACGACGGCACCACCACCTCCCTCGCCGAGCTGCGCTGACCGGGCGGGCCCGTCCGGCGCACCGTCATCCCCGCCGCCGCGCCGTCAGCCGGATGTCCTGGCTCGACAGGGTCTGGGGCACGGCCGTGAAGGCGCGCAGACGGATGCGGGCGCCGGGGCGGGGGACCGGATACCGGCCGCCGGGAGCCCGTAGTTCGACGCGGGCGGTGGTGTGCGCGGGGATCTCGGCCGGGCCGTGCGCGAGGGGCCAGTAACGGGTCGTCGCCTGGCCCGTGGTGAGCATGAAGTGCGGGGCCAGGGTGCTGTCGCCGGTGTTGGTGACCTGGAGGGCCAGCCCGGTGACGTACGCGGCGGAGGCCCTCCGCACCGACGTGACCCGCATGGCCAGCGGCGGGCGGCCCGTCGCGGCCACGGTCGCGCTCACCAGCGCGGGCAGGAGCAGGAGGACGGCCGCGGCGATCCGGGCCGGCCGGCGGTGCCGGCCGGCCAGCGGGCGCGGGCGGGGCTGCCAGGCCCCGGCGAACTCCGACGGGGGCGCGGTGACCGCGGCCGCGAGCCACAGCGGCGCCATCATCAGGTAGTAGCCGTCCTGGGACCGCGTCGCCACGAAGAAGGCACACCAGGGCAGGACGGTCGCCGCCGGTCCCAGACGCCGGACGAAGAGCACGAAGACGGCCAGCAGGGCCGCGGCCAGCAGCAGGCTGGCGTGCGCGTACCAGTCCAGGCGGTCGCTGCCGTCGGTGAGGTACAGCGAGACGCCCACCAGGCCCTGCCCGTGCAGCACCGCGCCCTGCGTCAGCGGCAGCGCGATGCCCGACAGCCAGGTGCCCGGCTCGCGCACCACGAAGTAGGTGTCGACCAGCAGCCACACGGTGACCGCGACCGCGGTGACCCGCAGCACGACCAGCCCGGCCCGCCGGGGGCCCAGTTCCCCGCGGCGCACCGCGTAGATCCCGGCCAGCAGGAACGGCGTGAGGAACCAGGGCAGTTGCTGCGCCGCGCAGGCCGCGCCCAGGCAGGCGGCCCGCGTCAGGCCCGCCGGGCCGAGCCGTCCGCCCCGCCCGATCCGGGGCCAGCGCACCACCACCGGCACGAGCAGGGCGAGGGCGAGGATCGCCGGGTAACCCTGCCGCCCGTAGGTCGGCAGGAACCCGAAGCCGAGGCACACCATGGTCGCCGCCGACCGCCACGGCACCGGCAGCATCCGCCACAGCACGACCGCGCCCGTGACGAGCGCCCCGGTGCCCATCGCCGTCGCGGGTGCGCCGCCGTGCCCCAGCCACAGCAGCGGAGCGGTCAGCCAGATCGCCAGCGGGGGATAGCCGTACGTGAAGTCATAGCCGCCGTGCACCGTCGGAGTCAGGGCGATGTGGCGGGCGTGGAAGAGCCAGGGCCACGGCCGGCCGTAGACCGGGTGCCCGGCGGTCAGTTCCCGGGCGGCCTGGGTGGTGAGCACCGCCTCGTCGCCGCCCGCGTGGTTCATCGCCCACGCGCACAGGACGAGCGCCACCGCCGTCGCCAGCACGCACAGGTCCAGCCGGGCCAGCGACCGCGCCCGGCGCACCACCAGGGCGAGCACCCCGCACCCCAGGATCGAGGCGTAGCAGAGCGAGATGACCGCGGCTACGGGCAGCCGGTGCGATGCGGCCTGCGTCCACACCGCCCGGGTGCCGATGAACAGGCTGATGTCGGCGAGCAGGGTGAGGACGCGGTGCCACTGAGCGGGGGCTTCCGGGGCGGACACCGGCGGCCGGGTCGGCCGGAAGGGTGCCGCCGACTGCTTCTCTGCCAAGTGCACGGCACCGGACGCTAACCGCGGTCGGTGAGCGGGTCGTGACAGGAGATGAAAAGTCCGGTGTGAGGCCGGTAAGAAGCCATGTTCGGCCCGTAACCACTTCAACACGGCGTCAGGGCCGTTCCGGACACGCGGCGGTGGAAGGGGGCGGGACAGTTCGTCGCGCACCGTGTCGCTGTTCGGCCGAACGGGTGACTTGGCGTAAGAATTGACTGGTGCATGCGATGAGGTACGAGTCAGGTCAGGGGGAGCCGGTGAACAGCCACGACGTCACCGATGAGCAGTGGGAGGGGCTCGCCCAGGTCGTTCCGCTGCGCGGCCGGGACGCCTGGCCGTCCGCGGTGGACCACCGGGTGCGGCCCGACGCGGAGACGGAGACCCGCCGCCGTTTCGTCGTCCTCCGGGTCAATGTGTTCGCGGACGCCCGCGACGTGGCCGAGACACTGATGGCGGGTGTCCCGGTGCTGCTCGACCTCACCGGCGCCGAGACCGGGGTCGCCAAGCGGGTCCTGGACTTCAGCACCGGGGTGGTCTTCGGGCTGGCGAGCGGGATGCACCGCGTCGACCGCAACGTGTTCCTGCTCACGCCGCCCGGCACCGAGGTCAGCGGGCTCATGGAGGGCGCGGCGGTCCCCGGCGTCTAGGGCAGGTCCTCGCGGGGGCGTCCCCCGATCGTAGGAAGATCCCCCGGGCGGAACGGTTCGTCCCACGCGGGCTCTCCTACCGTCCGGGACATGACCGTGTCACCCGCGTCCGCTCCCACCCCGCCGTCGTCCCCCACGCCGGGAGCGGAGCCGGCCTCCCCGGCCTCCCCGGCCTCTCCAACTTCCCCGGCTTCCCCGGTCTCTCCGGCTTCCCCGGCGTCCTTGGGCGGCCCCGAGGAGCGTCTGGCCCGAGAAGAGCGCCCGACCCGCCCGTGCGTCACCGAACTGCGGCTTTCCGCGTTCGCCGGGCACCGCGGCGCGCGCCTTCCGCTCGGGCCGCTCACCCTGCTCGCCGGGCCCAGCGGATCCGGCAAGACCAGCGCGCTCACCGCGTACGAGGCGCTCGCCCGCCTCGGCGGCGGCGCGGAACTCGGCGCGGTCTTCCCCGACCCGGTCGCCTGCGTGCCCGAACGGGCCCGGCCCGACGCCCAGCGCCGCCGCGGCTTCCGCATCGGCTGCACCGTGGACGGCCCCGAGGGGCCGGTCCGGCTGGACGTCGCCGTCCAGGCCGAGCCGGAACTGCGCATCGTGGGCGAGCGGCTGACCGGCGGGGGGCTGGTCCTGCTGGAGAGCGCCCTGCGCGATCCGGGACGGCGCACCGTGCAGGCCGCCTGGCACACGGCGGGCTCCTCGCCGGTCACCCGCGCGCCGCTGCCCGACGACCGGCTCGGCACCGCGCTGCTGCCGCTGCGGGTGGCCGGGAAGACCGACGGACAGCGGCAGGTGATCGCCGCGGCCGAGCAGGCGGTGGTGGCCCTGCGGTCGGTGTTCGCTTGCGACCCGTCGCCCGCCCGGATGCGCGAGCCGGTGCCGGCCGGCGCCGGGCGGCTCCTGCGCGGCTGCGACAACCTCGCCGACGTGCTGTGGCGCACCCGCGCCGAATGCGGGCGGCGCCACGCCCGGCTCGTGGCGGCGGTGCGCGCGGGCTGCGCCGGTCCGGTGGCGGACGTGCTCGCCGAGCCGGTGGACGGCGGGCTGGTCCGGGCGGTGCTGGACCGCGGGGACGGGGTGCGCACCGGGTTCGAGCGGCTGGGCGACGGCGAACTGCGGTACGCGGCGCTGGCCCTGGTGCTGCTGACCGGGCCGGGCGTGCTGGAGGTCGACCCGGCGGGCGAGGTGCCCGCCGCCCTGCAGACCCTGACGGTCCTCGCCGACGGATTCGGCCGGGGGCTGGACCCCGGGCAGCGGGACGGACTGCTGCGGCTGGCGGCGCAGATGTGCGCACGCGGGCACATCCGGCTCACCGCCGCGATGAGCGACGCGTCGGGGGCCGCCGGGGTGCCCGGGGCGAGGGTGGTAGACCTGGTGCCGTGACGAAGGACTCCGAGCGGCCGCTGGACGTGGCCGGGTTGCAGGCCCGGCTGGCCGCGTTCGCGGACGCACGCGGCTGGCAGCCGTACCACACCCCCAAGAACCTGGTCGCGGCGCTGAGCGTGGAGGCCTCCGAACTGGTCGAGATCTTCCAGTGGCTGACGCCCGAGGAGTCGGCCCGCGTCATGGGCGACCCGGAGACCGCGCACCGGGTGACGGACGAGGTGGCGGACGTCCTCGCCTATCTGCTCCAGCTCTGCGAGGTGCTCGGCGTCGACCCGCTGGTGGCGCTCGACGCGAAGATCGACCGGAACGAGCGGAGGTTCCCGGTGCCGGGGGAGCCGGGGTCCACGGACGCCCCCTCAGCTCCGGGCGCCCTGGGGACTCCGGGCGCTCTGGACGCCCCGGGCGCCACCGGCGCTCCGGGCGACGCCGAGGGGGCTTGAGCCTGCCCGGGTGGGTGCCTTAAGCCTGCCAGGGTGGGCGACTTGAGGGGAATTACGGGCTCCGCTATCACTCTCCGGAGTCGTCAAGCTGTCCGCTACCGATTTGTTGTCCGCAGATTTCCGTCTTCCTCTGGCTTTTCGTCCCATCGACCTTCACTCTGGGTAGTGGACAGCGGAGTTCGGGCGGACGTGCGATGAGCACGTCGGGAGAGACGGGGACAGCGCATGGATGCGGTGCGGCTCATCCTGGCGAGCAGATGTGCCCTGGCGGGGAGCGGTGACGCCTCCGCGACCCTGACGGAGGTGTGGCAGGCGCAGGCACTCGCCCAGGCGATAGGAAGCCGGCTCGCGGTCTCGGGTCCGCCCGAACTGCGGGGGGAGGCACTGGGGTTGACGGAACTGGCGGGCCGGGGCTGCGGGGTGCTGGACGTGCCGCACCTCGACCCCGGGGACCTGCGGGCGGCCCAGCTGACCGAGCTGGACGACGCCCGCGAGGCCCTGCTGTGCCTGGACGGCCTGCTCGGCGACGTCGGCATATCGCTGGTGGGCGTGGCCAGCTCGGCGGTCGACGAGGGCGTGTACTGGCAGTGCATGGAGGCGATCGACGCGGCGGACGAGTCCCGGGACCGGGTCCGCGAGATGCTGCGGAAACTGGCGGCCCGCGAGGAGGCGCTGCCGGAACGGGAGCCCGGCTAGGCCCAATGCCGGTGACTTTGCCGCCTTCCAGAGCTCGGCCGTGAGGGTACAGCCGCAGGTCAAAGGCTTGCGCGCGCCGTTAAGTCAGTGGCATTGCGGCTAGGCCCTCTCTTTTCTGGGTGCCGGAACGCGAGCCCCGCCGGCGCCGGAACGGGGGCCCGGTCGGGCAGGATGGAGACATGGATCTTCGCATCTTCACCGAGCCCCAGCAGGGGGCCTCCTACGACACTCTGCTCGCCGTGGCGAAGGCCACCGAAGACCTCGGGTTCGACGCCTTCTTCCGCTCGGATCACTATCTCCGCATGGGCAGCGGGGACGGCCTTCCCGGGCCCACCGACGCCTGGATCACCCTGGCCGGACTCGCCCGCGAGACCAAGCGCATCCGGCTCGGCACGCTGATGACCGCCGGCACCTTCCGGCTGCCCGGAGTGCTCGCCGTCCAGGTCGCCCAGGTCGACCAGATGTCCGGCGGTCGGGTCGAACTCGGCCTCGGCGCGGGCTGGTTCGAGGAGGAGCACAAGGCGTACGGCATCCCCTTCCCCAAGGAGAAGTTCGCCCGCCTCGAGGAACAACTGGCCATCGTCACCGGCCTGTGGGCCACGGAGGTCGGCAAGACCTTCGACTTCCACGGGACGTACTACGACCTCACCGGGTCGCCCGCGCTGCCGAAGCCCGCGCAGGCCCGGATCCCGGTGCTGATCGGCGGGCACGGCCCGACCCGCACGCCGAGGCTCGCCGCCCAGTACGCCGACGAGTTCAACATGCCGTTCGCCTCCGTCGAGGACAGCGAGCGCCAGTTCGGCCGGGTGCGGGCCGCCGCCGAGCAGGCCGGCCGCGGGCCCGACGCCCTGATCTACTCCAACGCCCTGGTGGCCTGCGTCGGCCGGGACGACCAGGAGGTCGCCCGCCGGGCCGCGGCGATCGGCCGCGAGGTCGACGAACTGAAGGAAAACGGTCTGGCCGGTTCCCCTGCCGAGGTCGTCGACAAGATCGGCCGCTACGCCGAGGCCGGCTCCCGGCGCATCTACCTCCAGATGCTCGACCTGCACGACCTGGACCACCTGGAGCTGATCTCGTCCCAGGTCCAGGCGCAGCTGTCGTAGCCTGCGCGGACACTGTCGCCCCCGGGCGAACGGCCGTCCCGGCCGCCTCGTACGAACGGCCGCCCCGGGTCGCCCCGGACCCGGCCACGACCGCCCCCGTCCCACCGGCCGGGGCGGTCGGGCGGGGGCGACTCGCCCGGCTCACCATGCGGTGCCCTCCCGCCGGCACACGGGTGTTCCGCCCAGGGCGGCCGCACGCGGGGCGGTGAGGGTCGGCAGGGAGGCGGCGAGCGGGGTGCCGGGCAGGTCGGCGAGGTCGAACCAGCCGTGCCCGTCGTGCTCGGGGCCGACCCGGACGGCCGTACAGGACCCGCCCGGGAGCGTGCCGCCGTGGAAGACGGGCCGGACCCGCGGGGCGCCCGGCAGGGCCCGGCGGCCGCCCGCGGCGCCGGTCAGCGTTCGATGAGGCGGTGGAACAGGACCGTGTCGAAGACGTCCTCCATCCGCACCGCCACGCCGTCGCGCAGCGTCCAGGAGTGGATGAACGGCAGGGTCTGCGTGGCGCCGCGCACCGAGGTGACCTCCCGGACGCCGAACACCACCACCCGGTCGCCGGCGGACACGAACTCCTGCGGCTCCAGGCGCATTCCGCCGAGCACGGTGGGCACATGGGCCAGGAACTCCTTGACGCCCGCGTGGCCGCGCTTGGTGCCGCCGAGGCCGTACTCGGCCATGCCGTCCGGGTGCACCCACTCGACGTGCGGGTCCAGGGTGTCCAGCAGCGCGCCCACGTCGCGGGCGTGGAAGGCCTGGTAGGCGCGCTGGATCAACTGCAGATTGAGGTCGGTCCTCGCCATGCCGGTCGTCCTTTCTCAGGCTCCGAGGTGGTCCGGGTGGAGGGCGCGCAGGGTGCGCTCGATGCCGTCCCGCCAGCCGATGCGGCAGGGGCCGGTGAGGCTGCGGCGCAGGGTGGGGTCGAACTGGTAGGTCTCCCGGGTGACCGCGCTCGGCACGAGGTCGGCCCGCACGCCGGTGAGCGCCTCGATGTGCCGGACGCAGTCGGTGACACCGACCCCCTCGTCACCGCCCCAGTTCACCAGCGTCGCCGGGGTCGCGGCCGCCCGCCACAGACGGGGGACCTGGTCGACGAGGTCGTCGGTGTAGAGCGGCGAGCACCAGTTCTGCCCCCGCAGCGGTACGGCGATGGGCTCCCCGGCCAGCATCCGGCGGAAGTACAGCATCGGCACGCCGCCGTAACCGCCGGGCCCGTAGGCGATGTTGAGGCGGGCAATGGTGGTGGGCAGGCCCAGCACCTGGGCGAAGGCGCGCACCGCTCCCTCGGTGGCGAGCTTGCCCATGGGGTAGGCGGGCAGCCAGTCGGCGGCGCCGTCGACCGGGTCGTCCTCGGTGTACCGGTGGTCCAGGGTCTGCCGCCGGTACAGGGCGCCGGTCGAGACGTACAGGAACGCCTCGGCGGTGCGGCAGTGGCTCATCAGACGGCCGGTGGCCACCGCGTTGATCTCCGCGGTGGCGTTGAAGTCGCCGTCCTCGCCGCGCCGCACGGCCGAGTGCATCACGTGCGTGAAGTCCTCCGGCAGGCCCTTGAGCGCGTCCGGCGACGGGTCGGCCATGTCCCACCGCCAGGTGGTGACGCCCCTGTCCCGGAGCGCGCGCTCGACGGCCTGGTCGCCGAAACGGCCCAGGCACCACACGTCGTTGTGCTCGGCCAGCGCCTCCGCGACCGGTCTCGCGACCTGACCGGTGCCGCCGGTGATCAGGATTCTGGTGCCGCGCGGCGCGGGCGGGGCCTGCGGCGTGATCGGTCGGTACGGGGTCATCGGTCCTCCGGGGTCTCGCGTCCTGTGGCGGCGTGGGGTCCTGCGGTGTCGTGGGGTGCTGCGGTGTCGTGGGGTGCTGCGGTGTCGTGGGGGTCGGCGGTCTCGGGCCGCGGGGTCACCGAGCGTCTCCGCGCCGGTCCGCGAGGGCGTCCGCCTCGGCCAGCCGGTGGTCCAGCTCACGGCGCAGGATCGCCTGGAAGTCCGCCACGTGCCGTGGGCTCATGAGGGTGTAGTGCTCGCCGGGCACCTCGATGTAGCGGTTGGGCTCGGTGGTGAACTCGTCCCAGCGGCGAAGTTCGTGGTCGAGCCAGTCCTGTTTCGTGCCGCGCAGCGGGATCGCGTAGAAGACGCTCATCGAGCGCACCGAACCGCTGGGCCGGTAGCCGCGCCCGAGGTCGGTGAGCGCGTCGGCGAGCTCGGCCCAGGCGGCGAACTTGGCCGCGTCCAGGTCGAGTTCGGCGAGCCGGCCGGCGGGTGCCAGCGCGATCAGCCGGGCGATCTGCTCCTCGCGGGGGAGGTGGCGCAGCAGGCGGGGGAGTTCGAGGCTCTGCTTCTTGTCGATCAGCGCGAGGAAGAAGGCCAGGTTGGCGGCCGTCTCGACGAAGTCCAGTTCCTCCATGCGGTACTTGATGTGCGGCGGCAGGTTGAAGCTGCCGACGAAGTCGACCCGTTCGCCGCGCGCCCGGAGCACCTTGGCGATCTCGAAGGCGACCGCGCCGCCGTACGAGTAGCCCGCCACCGCGTACGGCCCGTGCGGCTGCTGCCGCTGGATGGCGTCCGCGTAGCAGTCCACCATCTGCTCGAAGGTCGCGAAGGGCTTCTCGCCCTCGTTGAAGCCCCGGGCCCGCAGCGCGTAGAACGGGCGGTCTCCCACGAAGTACTTGGCGAGGTTGACGAAGACCAGGACCTCGCCGACCCCGGGGTGCACGCAGAACAGCGGGGTCTTGGTGCCGCCGGTCTGGAGCGGCACCAGCGGGTCGTACGCGCGGGCGCCGGGCGCGGTGTGCTCGTCGAGCCGCGCGGCCAGGGCCCGGACCGTGGGCGCGGTCAGGACCGTGACGACCTCAAGGCCCCGCACGCCGAGCCGCTCGGCGACCCTGCCGCGCAGCCGCAGGATGTCCAGCGACGTGCCGCCCAGGTCGAAGAAGTTGGCGGTGGCGCTGACGGAGCCGGGGTCGGCGTCGAACAGTTCGGCGTAGATGCCGGCGAGCACCCGCTCGGTCTCGCCCTCGGGGGCCGTGTGACCGCCCAGCATCCGCAGGGTCAGCTCGTCGGCGGCCCGGCGCTCGGCGTCGTACGCGCCGGACTCCAGGCGCTGCCGCATCAGGGAGCGCTGGATCTTGCCGAGGCTGGTCTTGGGGAAGGCGTCCGCGGGCAGCGGCAGCACGAGCGCGGGACGGAAGCCCCAGTGCATCACCACCGTGCTGCGGATCGCCGTGATCAGCCGGTGCAGCGCGGCGTCGTCGGCGCGGGCGCCGGTTTCGGCGTCCGGGGCGGTTCCGGCGGTGCGGGTGAGTCCCGCTTCCGGGGCGAAGGCGATCACGAGCTGCTCGGTGTCGCTGCCGGACGGGCGGACGGGGAAGGCCGCGACATGGGAGCGGGACACCCCCTCGAGCCGTTCCAGGGCGGACTCCACGTCGTGGCTGAAGTAGTTGACGCCGTTGACGATGACGCTGTCCTTGCTGCGGCCGACCAGCGTCAGCCGTCCCCCGTCGAGGCGACCCAGGTCGCCGCTGCGGAACCAGCCGTCGGCGCTGAACGCCTCGCGGGTGGCCGCCGCGTTGTTGTGGTAGCCGCGGGTGATCATGGGGCCCCGGAGCTGGAGTTCGCCGACCTCGCCCTCGGGCAGCGGACGGTCGTCCGGGCCGGCGACGCGGATGTCCAGGCCCTCGACCGGTGTGCCCAGGTTGGCGAACTCGGCGCCCCGGTCGGCTTCGGGGAACGCCTTGCGGGAGTACACGCTGCCCGCGCAGGTCTCCGTCATCCCGAAGGCGGGCCACAGCGCGTCCCGGGCCAGCCCGTGGGGCGCGAAGCGGTCGAGGAACGCCTCGCCGGTGGCGACCACGACGGCCTCACCGCCGCTGATGATGTGCCGCAGCCGGGACAGGTCGAGCCGCTCGCCGGTCTCCCGCAGCCGCCCGGCCGCCGCGTTGACCAGACCGAGCAGGAAGTTGGGGGTGAAGGTCATCGTCACGCCGTGCCGGGAGATCAGCCGCAGGAACTCCAGCGGGTCGCCGAGCACGACGGGTGCCTCCACGTGGAGCTGGCGGCTTCCGGTGGACAGCGGGAGCAGATGGCACTCCAGCAGGGCGGCCACATGGTCGAAGGAGACCCAGTTCAGTGTGGTGTCCGCGGCGGTCAGCCGGTGGTGGCCGTTCTTGGCGGTCATGGAGGCCAGCAGATTGGCGTGGCTGAGGACGACCGCCTTGGAGTGGCCCGTGGACCCCGAGGTCAGCACGAGCAGGGCGGTGTCCTCCGGGGCGGCTCGGTGGAACGCCTCCGCGGGGGGCTCCTCCGCGTGGTCGAGGCTCTCCACGGTCACCACCGACAGGTCCCGCACCGACGGCAGTTCGGCGGTCAGGGCTTCGGTGACGACCACCAGCGGCCCGTCGAGCAGCTCGTTCACATGGGCCAGCTGGGCGCCCCAGCGTTCCCGGTCCCCGCGCAGCGGTGCCATGGGGCAGGGGACGAAGCCGCCGAGCACGGCCGCCCAGAACGCGGGCAGGAACTGCTGCGGGCGCTCCAGGATCAGCACGACGCGGTCGCCGGGGCGCAGGCCCTCGGCCCGCAGCCCGGTGAGCAGCCGGGCCGCTTCGGCGAGGAGCCCCGGATACGGCTGGTCGAGGTGGCCCGCGTCGGCCGGGCCGAGACAGTGGCGGACGCCGCAGGACGGGTGCCGCTCGGCGGCGTCGAGGAGCAGGTCGGTGAGGGAACGCGCGGTGCGGGTGCGGGAGGGGGAGTTCACGGTCGGCTGTCTCCTGGCTTCGGGGCGCGGAGGAGTCTCCGGGACGCGCCGGCGGATGCGGAAAGGGACGTGACTGCGACTGTGCTTCGGATGCCGTAGGGCGGGACTTCGGGTGCCGTGGGACGGGGCTTCGGATGCCGTACGGCGGGACTTCGGATGCCGTGGGGCGGCGCTTCAGGTGCCGTCGGACGCCGCTGCGGGCGCGGTCCGGGGACCGCATTCTCGGCCACCCGCAATTCCCCCGGGCGGTTGCCGGAATAGCCGGTGCGGGACCCGCACCGGGAGGGTGGCGCGCGCGATGAACTCCTCGCGAACATTGGCCGACCGCATTCGGTCCGCGCTCACCGGTTCCGTCTCTCCCAGTAGGTCGTGATCGTTCCTGCTGTACCGCCCGGCGCTCCGTCGCCCCCGTTCGACATCCGAATCCGCGGTGTCCGGAAGTGGCGTGATTGTGTACCGGGCAGCCCCCGTGTGGCTTGTGGTCACGCAGTCACCGTAGGCTTGGGCGTGGACGAACTGCGTTGCCGGTAACGGTGGTTGGCCGGAACCGGACAGACGTACGATGCGTCGTCGAGGGGGTGGCCGGCTCCACGACGGAAGCGGAAGCGGAAAGTCAACTTCTGTAGTCCGTGTGCAGCTTGCTGTCAGAGTGGCCGGAAAAAAGCCGTCCGTGCCGGGAAAAGCGGGACAGCGAATAAGAGTCCTCGCGATCTCCCCTGGGTGCGGGATTCGTTGACTGGTTCTGAGCCAGCGAACTAGTGTCGGAGCGGAGCCGACCCATGGATGCCGCACGCCGAAGAGCTTTTCCATTGAACAGTTTAAGACTCATGTTCTTGGTGCGGGGGCGAAGGGCCCGTCGGCTGCCGGCACGGGGTGTGCGAGGGCCTTGAGCAGGTCCCGGGAAAACAAGGGGGAGCAAGTGACAGGTGCTGTCATCGAATCATCGGGCGCGGAGGGCGCGGAGGGCGCGGAGGAACTCGCCCCAGGGGCCCATGCCGCGCATGTCGAGGAGACCCTGCTGCAGGCACGGGCCCTCATCGAGTCCACCGTCTCCCTCTACCGGAACCGGCCCTCCGGCGGCCCGGACGGGACGCACACCAGCGTCACGGCGCTGCGCGAGACCGTCGCCCAGCTGCTGGTCGACGCGCGTCACTCGGTCTGCATCGCCCTGTCCTCGGCCGACGAGTTCAGCGACACGGTGAAGGAGCTGCTGGCCGAGCGGGAACCGGGCCCGGTGGTCCGGCTGCTGTGCGCGACCGCGGTCGCGGACTGCTCCCTCGCCCGGCTCAGCGCGGCCCCCGGCTCCCGCTTCGAGATCCGCTGCTCCGAGGGAGAGCTGCGGGACGCGGTGGTGGTGGACGGGGCCCGGGCCCTGGTCCGCGCCGTCCCCGGCAACGGCGGAACCCAGGCGATCATGGTCACCGACACGGCCGCCGTGCGCGCGCTGGAGCTGCTCTTCGCCGGCACCTGGTCCCGCTGCCGGCGGCTCGACGAGCACCTCGCCCTCAGCCCGCGGCTGCACAGCGAGCTGACCCGCAGGATCCTGGAACGGCTGCGGGCCGGCCGGACCGACGACGCGGCGGCCCGCGAACTGGACGTGTCCCTGCGCACCTACCGCCGCCACGTCGCGGAGATCATGCGCGAACTCGGCGCCACCTCGCGCTTCCAGGCCGGAGCCCGCGCGGTGGAACTGGGGCTCATACAGAACTAGACGCTCAAAAAACGGGGAAACGGGGAGTACGAGGTGCCCAACGGGCCTGAGGACGAGTTGGAGCAGGCGCTCCTGCAGGTGCAGAACCTGATCGAGTCGACGGTGGCCATCCACCGCGACCGCAGCCTCCAGGAACAGCAGATCACCGTGGTCGACGGCGGCTACCGGGAAGTGCTCGCCCTGGCGGAGGAGTTCATTACGGGGGCGAGAAGGACCATCGACATCGTGCACGCCCGGATGCCGGGCTCCGAGGAGGAACCCGAGCGGGGCGAACTGACCGAGCGCCAGCTGATCTACCGTGCCGCCGAGTCCGTCTCGGCCCGGTTGCTGACCAGCCCCGCCCTGGTCGACGAGGACTTCGTCCACGAACAACTGGCCCTGGAAAGACCCGTGGCCATCCGCATCGCGCGGGTGCCGCCCCTCCAGGCGCTCATGGTCGACGGAACCGTCGCCCTCGTCGTCGCCGAGTCCGCCGTGGGCCGCCGCGCCTCGGTGATCCGGGCGCCTGAGCTGATGCACACCCTGCGCACCCTGTTCGAGAACGTCTGGCGCAACGCCGTCCCGGCGGGCGAGCGCATCGTCTTCGGCAACCGGGACCGCGGCGCCCTGGCCCGCCAGATCCTCGGCGCGCTCTGGGCCGGCGTCACCGACGAGGTGGCCGCCCGCGACCTCGCCGTATCCGTCCGCACCTACCGGCGCCACGTCGCCGAGATCATGGCGCTGCTCGGCGCCAACTCCCGCTTCCAGGCCGGAGTCAGGGCCGCGGAACTGGGCCTGCTGCCGCCCGCCGCCCCGCCCGGCGGGCCATCCTCCCGCCGTCCGTGACCGGCGCACTGGCAGCTTCCTGAAACTTTTGTTGCTGCCCCCGCGCACCGGCAGTTGTATGGAGCCCGAGGAAAGGGATTCGCCCCCGGAGGGGCACTAGGGAATTCCTTTCCCGGCGGCTTCCGAGAATCCCCCGCTCCTTGTGCCGCCGGTGAGCGGGGACCCGTGTGCCTTCATACCCGCACGGGTCCCCGCCCCTCCCCGGTGAATTCGCGCGGAAGGCGGGACCATGAGTCGCATGCCGATTGCCCTGCTGTTTCCCGGCCAGGGAACGCAGAAAGAGGCCATGGGTGAACCCTGGCGGAACACCCCGTCCTGGGAACTCACCCGGGACATCTCCGAGGTGACCGGGGAGGACCTCCCCGAACTCCTGCTGCGCACCCCCGGCGATCAGCTGCGCCGTACCGACCTGGCGCAGCTCGCCGTCTTCACCGTCTCGGTGGTCGCCCACGCCGAGGCGGTGCGCCGGGACGCGCTCGGCGGCCGGGCCGTCGCCTGCGCCGGGCACAGCCTGGGCGAGTACGCCGCCCTCGTCGCCGCCGGGGCGCTCACCGTGCCCGCCGCGGCCGCGCTGGTCGCCGCCCGCGGCCGGGCCATGCGCGGGGCCGCCGAGGACAAAGAGGGCACCATGGGCGTCCTCGTCGCCGCGCCCCTCGCGGAGGTGACCGCCCTGACCGGGCGGATGCGCGCGGACGGCTGCGAGGTGTGGGTCGCCAACGTCAACGCCCCCGGCCAGACCGTGGTGTCCGGCGCCGTCGAGGCCATCGACCGGCTCGCCGGCGAGGCGCCCTCCATCGGCGCCAAGCTGATCCGGCTCCAGGTCGGCGGCGCCTTCCACAGCCCGTACATGGCCCCCGCCGCCGACGCCCTGCGCGCCGCCCTGAAGGACACCGCCTTCGCGCCGGCCCACCTGCCGGTCGTGGCCAACGTGGACGCCGAGGCCCACGCCGGCGACTGCGACTGGCCCGACCTCGGCACCCGCCAGCTCACCTCCCCGGTGCTCTGGGAGCAGAGCGTGCGCACCCTCGTCGGCCCGCTCGGCTGCCGCCGCCTCGTCGAACTCGGCCCCGGCCGCACCCTGGCCGGGCTGGTCCGCCGGATCTCCCCGGACACCGAGGTCGTGTCGCTGGACGGGCCCGGCGCCCTGGACTGACCACTTCCACGCCGTCAGGAGACCACCCACCATGGCACTTGGCACCAAAAGCATCTGGCTGCGCCGGTACGCCGGCCCCGCGCCGCCCCGGCTGCGCCTGCTCTGCCTCCCGCACGCCGGCGGCTCGGCCGGCTTCTTCCACAGCTGGGGGCACGCCTTCGGCGACGACGTGGAGGTGCTCGCCGTCCGCTATCCCGGCCGGCAGGAACGCATCGCCGAGGAGCCCTTCACCCGTGTCGAGGACGTCGCCGACGCCCTCGCCGACGAGCTGTCGCCCTACCTGGACGTCCCGCTGGCCGTCTTCGGCCACAGCATGGGCGCCTCCATCGGATACGAGCTGGCCCTGCGGCTCCAGGCACGCCACCACACCGCCCCGGCCCTGCTGATGGTCTCCTGCCGCAAGCCCCCGCACCTGCTGACCCCGCGCACCGCGGCGCTCGCCGACGAGGGCGCGCTGATCGCCGAGGTCGGCCGGCTGGGCGGCACCGACGCCGCGCTCCTCGCCGACCCGGACCTGCGCGAGCTGGTGCTCCCCGCGATCCGCGCCGACTTCACCGCCGTCGCCCGCTACACCGCCCGGCCCGGTCTCCCGCTCGACTGCCCGGTGACCGGCTACGTCGGCGCGAGCGACCCGGACATCCGGGCCGACGAGGTCGCCGCCTGGGCGGGCCTCGCACCCCGCGGCTTCGACCTGAAGGTGCTGCCCGGCGGCCACTTCTACCTGGTGGACCAGCGCGCCGCTCTGGTCGCGGACATCCGCGCACGGCTGGCACCGCAGTGGTGAGCACCGCGACCCGGCCCGGGCAGACCAGCGGGGTGGGCGTACTCGACAAGGCGGCGGCGCTGCTCGACATCGTGGAGGGCGGCCCGGCCACCCTCGGCGACCTCGTCTCGTTCAGCGGCCTCCCCCGGCCGACCGTGCACCGCATCGCCCTCGCCCTGGAGCGGCTCGGGCTGCTCACCCGCGACCGGCACGGCCGCTGGGTGCTCGGGCCCCGGCTCGACGCCGCCGCCATCGGCGTGCACCACGACCGGCTGGCCGGGGCCGCCGGACCGGTCCTCGCCGAACTGCGCGCACGTACCGGTCTGGACGCCCGGCTCTACCGGCGCCGCGACGGCCTGCAGATCTGCGTCGCCGCCGCCGCGGACCCGGCCGGCCGGCCCGGCGCGGTGCCCGTCGGCGCGATCCGGCCCGCCTCCGCCGGCCCGATCGCCCAGGTGCTGCTCGCCTGGGCGGAACCCGACGAGTTGTACCAGGGCCTGCAGTCCGCGCGGTTCACCGCCGCGCAGCTCACCGTCGTACGCCGCCGCGGCTGGGCCTACGGGCCCGACGCCGTGCCGCCCGGCAGCGTCTCCTACGCCGTCCCCGTGTGCACCCGGGACGGGCGGATCGCCGCGGCCCTCGCCCTGACCGGGCCCGCCGCGCGGATGCCCGAGGCGCCCACGCGCCCGCTCGGGGGCGCCATGTTCGACGCGCTGGCGGGCCTCGCCGACGCGTTGCTGCGGCTGCGCGAGGAAATGCGCCCGGCCGGCTCCTGAGAACCACCGGCGCCTTGGCAGGTTGTTGCAGCCGCCATTGTCGCCGGGGAAGCTCCACCCGCACCATTCAAAGGCGATTGCAGAGCGCCGTCCGCGAATCCGCGGCGGCCCATTCGAAAAAGGGGAAAAGCGTGTCCACTCTCACGCGCGACGAGCGTCTGGAAACCATCAAGGAAATCGTCTGCGACATTCTCGAGATAGAGGAGGACGAGGTCACCGAGGTCAGCCTGTTCAAGGAGGATCACAACGCCGACTCGCTGCGCGCCATCGAGATTCTCGCCGCCCTGGAGAAGGAGTTCGGCGTCGTCATCAACCAGAGCGAGCTGCCGCGCATGGTGAACCTCAAGGGCGTCTACGAGGTCGTCGCGGAGCCGGCGGGCTGGTAGTCGGACCGCTCGCGCGGACTGGGAGGTTGGCATGACGACGGCAGTGAGCGGCCCCGGCCACGGACGGCCGGAGCGGCACCGGGTGGTCCTCACCGGACTCGGGGTGGTCTCCGGCATCGGACTCGGCGCGAAGGAGTTCCTCCAGGGACTCCGCGAAGGCCGCAGCGGTGCCCGGCCCATCACGGTGTTCGACACCGAGGGCTTCGCCCACGCGAACGGGTGCGAGATCACGGACTTCGACCCGCGGGACTGGATCAGCACGCTCGACGTGGAACAGCTCGGCCGGGCCGCGCAGTTCTCGACGGCGGCTGCCCGGATGGCCCTGGAGGACTCCGGACTCGACCTGACCTGGCTGCGCGCCCGGCGCGGGCTGATCTCCATCGGCACCACCGACGGCGAGAGTTACGACCTCGACCAGCTGGTCGAGGGCGAACTCGCCGACGGCACCGGCTCGTTCGACCCCGCGGCCGCCCGGCGGGTGCCGGCCGGGCGGCTGTCGGTGGCCATCGCCCAGGAACTGGGCCTGAGCGACGTGGAGGCGCTCACCATCCCCACCGCCTGCTCGGCGGGGAACTACGCCATCGGCTACGGCTTCGACGCCGTCAGCTCCGGCGAGGCCGACTTCGCCTTCTGCGGCGGCGCCGACGCCATGTGCCGCAAGACGTTCACCGGCTTCTACCGCCTCGGCACCATCGCCCCGGACCGCTGCCAGCCCTTCGACGTCGACCGCAAGGGCATCCTCACCGGAGAGGGCGCCGGCGTCCTCGTCCTGGAGCGGCTGGACTCCGCCCTGGAACGCGGCGCCACCATCTACGCCGAGGTCCTCGGCTACGGCCTCAACTGCGACGCCCACCACCAGGTGGCACCCGACCAGGACAGCGTCGCCGACCTCATGCGGCTCGCCCTGGACAACGCCGGTGTCGCCCCGCACGAGGTGGACCTCATCTCCGCCCACGGAACCGGCACCAGGGCCAACGACATCACCGAGGCGGGCGCCATCCGCCAGGTCTTCGGAGACAGGCCCCCGCGGACCGTCTCCATGAAGTCGATGCTCGGCCACACCATGGGCGCGGCCAGCGCGCTCGGCGCCATCGGCTGCGCCCTCGCCATCCAGAACCGCTTCATCCCGCCCACCATCAACCACGTCACCACCGACCCCGAGTGCGACGTGGACTGCGTGCCGAACCAGGCCGTCGAGGCCGACCTGAGGATCGTCCAGAACAACGGTCTGGCGTTCGGCGGCAACAACGCGGCGGTCCTGCTCGGCCGGTACGACGCGACCCGGGAGGCGTCATGACGAACCGTCCCGTCATCGGCATGGGGGCCGTCGCCGCCACCGGCTCCGGCGTCGGCGAGCTCTTCGACGCCCTGTGCCGCGGCACCAGCGGCCGCGCCGGGCTGCGCGGCTTCGACCGCAGCCGGTTCCGCGCCCAGCACGCCTACGAGGTCGACGACCGGCCGGTGCCCGGCCAGGACGTACCCGGACGCGCGACCCGGCTGCTGCTCGACGCGGTCGGGCAGGCCGCCGCCGACGCCGGCCTCGGCGACGACCTCAGCGGCATCCCCGTCCTGGTCGGCACCGGGCTGCGCGAGCTGCGCTCGATGGAGCTGTGGTGGCGCGACGGGTCCCCGTTCGCCGACTCCGGGCTGCACTTCGGCACCGGGCTGCGCGAACGCTTCAACGCCGACGTCACCCACACCTTCTCCAACGCCTGCTCCGCCTCGCTGTACGCGCTGGCCCTCGCCTCCGACCTGCTCGACCAGCAGGGGGACGGCGCCCCCGACACGGTGATCGTCGCCGGCGTCGACGTGCTGACCGAGTCGATGTACGGGCTGCTCGAACGCGTCCACCCTCAACCCCCGGACCAGGTCCGGCCCTTCGACCGCAACCGCACCGGCGTCCTGATGGGCGACGGCGCCGCCGCCGTCGTCCTGCGCCGCACCGACGAGGGCGCCCCGCAGGTCTACGGACGGCTGCGCGGCGTCGCCGTCAACTGCGACGCGTACCACGTCACCGCGCCCTCCCCGGACGGGATCGCCGAGGCCATGCGCGCCGCCCACCGGCTCGCCGGCGTCAAGCCGTCCGACATCGACCTGGTGATGCTGCACGGCACCGGCACCCTGCTCAACGACGAGGCCGAGGCCGCGGCCCTGCGCGAGGTGCTCGGCGACGACGCCTCCGTCCCGCTGATGACCGCCGTGAAGTCCATGACCGGCCACACCTCCGGCGCCTCCGGGCTGCTCAACCTGATCGTCGGCATCCGCGCCCTGCAGGAGGGCCGCGTCCCGCCGACCGTGGGCCTGGACGACCCGGTGGAGGAGGCCGCGCCGTTCCGCTTCGTCACCGGCGAGGCCGCGTCCGGGCGCGAGCTCGGAGTGGCCCAGCTCAACGCCTTCGGATTCGGCGGCATCAACGCCGTGGCCATTGTGGAGGGTCCCCGATGACACTGACACCAGCGACCGACTCCGCCGCCGTGGTGGTCTCCGGCGCCGCCGTGCTGCTGCCGGGCGCCGACACCGTACGGGCCCTGGCCGACGGGCCCGCCCCCGGCGGCGCGGCCGTCGAACCGGCCGACCACGTCGGCCGCAAGGGGCTGCGCTACAAGGACCGGGCCACCCAGCTCGGCTACGCCCTGACCGCTGCCGCGCTGCGCGACGCCGGGCTGCTCGGCGTGGACGGCCTGACCGTGCCCGCCGCGAGCACCGGCATCGTCGCCAGTTCCAACTTCGGCAACCTGGACACGGTCGCCCGGGCCCTCGACACCATCCGCGAGGAGACCGTCACCGCCACCAGCCCGATGGACCTGCCCAACGCCTCCAGCAACGTCATCGCCTCCTCGGCGGCCATCCGCTACGGGCTGCGCGGCCCCAACCTGATGGTCTGCAACGGCGAGACCTCCGGCCTCGACGCCGTGCACTGGGCCGCCACGATGATCGGGGCGGGCCGGGCCGAGCGGTTCCTGGTGCTCGGCGTCGAACCCGACAACGAGGTCGTGCGCCGCCTGCTCGGCGGCGCCCGCGCCGTCGACGGCGGAGCCGCGCTCGTCCTGGAGTCCCGCACCGCGGCCGCCGAGCGCTCCGCCACCGTCCGCGCCGTGCTCGGCCCGTACCGCAGGGGAGCGGACGAGCCGGGCGGCACGGCCCCCGGCTGGGAGCTGCCCGCGCACCTCGGCAGCGCCTCCGGCGCCCACGGGGTGCTCCAGATCGCCGCCGCCGTCGGCTGGTTCGACGCCGGCCGGCGCGAACCGGTGCGCGCGGTGGCGGGCGGCCCCGGCCACGACGCCGGCGCGGGTCTGCTGCTGCTCGCCCCCGAGGCGGCCTGACCGCCATGAGGAGGACATCCCGGTGAACACCCACATCGACCTGCGGCCCGTCTCCGTGGAACAGCGCACCGAAGGCAGCGGCCCGCGGGTCCTGCTGCTGCACGGCCTAGCCGCCGCCGACAGCGTCTGGGAACGCACCCTGCCCCTGCTGCCGGACACCTACCAGCTGTGGACCGCCCGGCTGCCCTGGCGCACCGAGACCATCGCCGACTGGGACGCGCAGCCCAACCTCCGCGGCTGGCTCGCCCAGGCGCTGACGGCCGTGCCCGACGGACCCGAGGTGGTGGTCGCCCACTCCATGGCGGCCAACGTGCTGCTGGACCTGCTCGACCAGAAGCAGCGGGGCGGCGTCGACGCGCTGCGCCGGTTCGGCATCCGCGCCCTGGTGCTCGTGTCGCCCTTCTATCGCTCCGGCGCCGAGGAGTTCGACTGGAGCACCATCAGCTACTACCTCAACGACTTCCACCTGATCATGGAGGAAGGGATCCGCGCCCACTCCGGCGGCCGGTTCTCCGAGGACGTCCAGCGCGCCATGGCCCTGCGGGTGCGCGACCGGGTCGGTCCCTACGGATGGCTCCGCTTCTTCGACCTCTATCTGCGCACCCCCGCCCTGGACACCGGCCGCGTCACCGTGCCCACGCTGGTGCTGGCCGGGGAGACCGACTTCGCCGCCCGGCCCGAGGAGGGCCTGGCGCTCGCCGGCGCGCTTCCCGATGCCACGGCCCGCGTCCTGCCCCGCTGCGGGCACTTCCCGATGCTCGACGCGGCCGAGGACTTCGCCGCCGAGCTGAGCAGTTTCGTCCACTCGACCCTGAGCCTCCCGCTGCAGCGGGGAGCCGCCCCTCTCGACGCCCTGGAGCCCCAGCGATGACCCTCGTCACGGACACCGCCGTCAAGGCGCTGCTGACCACCGCCACCACCACGCAGGTGCGCCCCCGCTACGAGGGCTCCAACATCTGCACCTGGATCGGCTTCAAGCACGTCAACTACCTCGTCGAGGAAGCCGTCCTGGACCACTTCCGGCAGGCCGGACTGCCGGCCCGCGCCCTCTACGAGGAGCACGGCCTCGGCCTGGACCTGGTGTCCCTCGACACCCGCATCCTGCACGCCTTCCACATGGACGACGTCGCCGAGGCCGAGGTCGTGCCGTGGACCAAGGACGAGGACGCGACCATCGGGTTCAAGGTCACCATCCGGTTCGAGCGCGACGGCGAGATCCACAAGGCCGTCACCTCCAAGGTCCGCGTCTCGCTGCGCAGGGACACCTACCTGGAAGCGGCCGGCGAGGTGCCCGAGCCGCTCGCCCGGTTCGCCGTCGCCGTGCTCGGCGACGACCTGGAGCGCGCGCCGGGCACCGCCGCCCCGGCCGAGGAGGAGATCCTCGCCTCGCTCACCGCGGGACGCAACGCCTACGCCTGGAAGTGGAACATCCCCTACCCGTACTGCCACTTCACCGAGCGCATCCAGATGTCCGGCTACCTGCGGCTGATGGAGGAGGGCAAGGACCGCTTCGTCGCCGACCGCGGCATCTCCATCAAGACCCTGCTCGACGACCGCCGCTGGATCCCCGTCGTGCCCCGCTCCGACATCCGCATCCTCGACGAGGCGCTGATGGAGGAGGACCTGTACACCGTCTACACGGTGGAGGAGGTCTTCAAGGACTTCACCTACACCTCCCGCATGGACTGGTACGTGCTGCGCGACGGCGAACTGGTGAAGACCGCCACCGGGCGCATCGTGCACGGCTACGCCCTGATCGAGAACCGCCGCGACTGGAAGCTGGTCACCTTCGACCAGCACGTCCTCGACGCCCTGAACGGCAAGGCGCCCGGGGCGTGACGGAGGACTGGGAGAGCGGCACGCCACGGCTGCTGCTCGTCGAGAGCCAGGCCGGCGCCGCCGGGGACACGGGTTTCCGGCGCGACGCGGTCACCCAGGTGCTCACCGGCCAGTCCGCCCTGCTCTTCCTGGTGCAGGACGGCGTCGTGCTCGCGGTGCCGGGCAGCGACGCCGACCTGGACCGGTTCCAGAAGGAGGGCGGCGTCCTCGCGGCCGACAGCTTCTCGCTGGCCCAGCACGGGCTGGACACCGCGACCCTGCGGCCCGAGCTGCGCGTGGTCGGCATGGACGTGGTGGCGGGGTGGATCCTCGATCCGGCGGTCCGGGTGGTGTGGCACTAGGGCCTTTCTTTCGGGTCGGGCCGGCTCCGGGCGACGGTGCCTTCCGAGGTGCCCGAGCGGCGTCCGGTGCGTGCAGATGCAAGGCGGAGGAAGGAGTCGACGCGATGGGGGTCCCCCTGCCCGAGCGCAGCCGAGAGTTCGGGGGAGTCGGCGAGTGACGACAACGCGGCAGATGTGCGTGCCGGACGCCGCGACCCCGGCAAGATCCGAAAGAGAGGGCCCAGGTGGCCAGGCAGATTCCGCACACCGATGTGCTCATCACCCTGATGGGCGCGCCCCACGCCTCGGACCAGGTCACCAGCGCCCTGCGGCTCACCCAGGCCCTGCTGGAGCGCGACGCCACCGTCCAGGTGTGGACCTGCGGGTACGCCACGCTGCTGACCCAGCGCGCCCAGGGCCCCGACAAGCCGCGCAACCTCGCCGACTGGAACCGGACGTACCGCTCCCTGCCGGGTCTGGCCGGGGAACTGCTCGAAGCGTTCCCCGACCGCCTGCACTGGTACGGCTGCCGCTTCTGCAGCGACGACCGGGGCGTGGCCGAGCACCTGCCGGCGGTGGTGCTCCGGCCGCCCGCCGGGTACGCCGCCAATGTCGCCGCCGCCGGCAAGACCCTGCTGATCGGAGTGATCTGATGACACATCAGCAGCGTGTGCTGGCCATCGTGGAGCGTGGGTACCGGGGCGCCCTGGACAAGCAGTTCTTCGACGAGCTCTACCTCGCCACCGAACTGCACCGCCAGCTCGGCGGCCTGGACATCCTGCTGCGCGGTCCGGCCGTCGGCTACGCCCTGGACGCCGACCCACCGCCGCCCCTGCGCATCGGCAACCGCACCGTCGACACCCTCACCGACCCCCGCAAGGGGCTCCGCTCGCTGCTCGACGCGGGCGTCGGCGTCTGGGTGGAGCGGCCCGCGCTCGCCGCGCTCCACTCGCCCCGCCCGCCGCTCGACGGCATCCAACTCGCCGGGGAGGGCGAGGTGGCGGCGCGCTGGGACGAGTACCGGATGGTCTTCTTCCTCTGAACCCCCCGGAAACACACCCGCATTCCCGTGAACGGAAGGAACTCGTGACGGTCATGACCACCCTCACCCAGGGCAGGGACACCGGTACCGGCACCGGACGCCCGGTGATCACCGCATGGTCGGCCGTGTCGCCGTACGGCATCGGCCGGGCCGCCTACGCCGAGGGCCTGCGCGAGCGGCGCGGCACCGTCACCGGCCTCGGCCCCGAGCACGGCCCCACGCCCGACGGCGTCGGCTGCGTCGTGCCCGCCTTCGGCGTACGCGAGGTGCTCGGAAAGAAGGGCACCCGCTCCATGGACCGGGTCACCGGACTCGCGGTCACCGCCGCCGGCGCGCTGCTGGACGACGCCGAGCGCAACCGTGCCGTGGGCACCGGCGAGGGCGCCGCCTTCGCGCTCGGCACCACCACCGGCAGCGCCCAGTCGATGATGGACTTCACCCGCGACTCGCTCACCGGCGACCAGCCCTTCTTCGTCGACCCGGCGCGCTTCCCCAACACCGTGATGAACTGCGCGGCCGGCCAGAGCGCCATCTGGTACCGGCTCAAGGGCCCCAACGCGACCATCGCCGGCGGCCGCACCGCCGGGCTGCACGCGCTCAACTACGCGCGCCGACTGCTCGGTTCGGGCCGCGCCCGCACCGTGCTGTGCGGCGCCGCCGAGGAGTTCTCGCCCGCCCGCGCCTGGCTGGAGCACCACTGCGCGGACGGCACGGCCGCCGCGCCGCCGCTCGGCGAGGGCTGCGCGATGCTCCTGGTCGAGCCGCACGCGCCCGACGACCCCGGACAGCCCGTCCTCGCCGAGGTCCTCGCCGTCGAACTCGGCGTCGTCCTGCACGGCGACACCCGCCCCGCCCTCGTCGCCTGCCTGCGCTCGGCGCTGCGCCGGGCCGGCGTCGCGCCGGACCGGGTGACCGCCGTCGCCCGCTCCGGCGCCCCCGGCCGCGAGGGCCGCGGCGAGGCGGAGGCGGTGCGCGAGGTGCTGGGCGCGGCGGACGCCGCCGACGTGTCGCCGACCGCACTGATCGGCGACACCGGCGCCGCGGCCGCCGCCTTCCAGGCCGCCGCCCTCCTGTCGTACGCCGCGGACCGGCCCGCCGGACCGGCCGGCCGGGTCGGCGTGATCACCTCCGTGGACCGCAGCGGCAGCGTCGGCTGCGCGCTGCTCGGCCTGCGCTGAGCGCCGGGCCCGCCCTGGGGCCTCTCCCGGCCCCCCGGATCCCTCCCCTCATCACCCCTCCCCGCATCCCGAGCTGCCGAAAGGACCCGACCGTGCTGGACAAGGAAGAACTGCGTGCCCTCGTGGCGCAGGTGCTCGACGTCGACGTCAGCGAGGTGACCGACGACGCCCGGTTCGTCGACGACCTGGAAGTCGACTCCCTGATGGCCCTGGAGGTCGTCGTGATCCTGGAGAAGAAGTACGGCATCCGGCTGCCGGAGTCCGACCTCAAGCAGATCGTCACCCTGCAGAGCGCCTACGAGCTGCTGCTCGGCAAGCTCGACCCGGCGCGGGTGGCCTGATGACCGCCGCGAGCCCGCTCGCGGCCCGCGTCGAAGTGCTGCCCGCCGAAGGGGAGTTCAGCACCGCGGCCCGCTTCACCGTGGACCACGCCGAGACCGTGCTGCCCGGCCACTACCCGGGCTTCCCGATCTTCCCGGGGGTCTGCCTGGTGGAGTGCACCCACCAGGGTGCCGCGGCGACCGCGCCGGACGGGGCCAAGGGCGCCGCGCTGGCCGCCGTGGAGTCGGCCCGGTTCACCGGACCGGTCTTCCCCGGCGACCGGGTGGACATCGCCATGGCGTGGAAGCGGACCCCGGCCGGCGACTGGCAGTGCCGGGCCAGGCTGGGCACCGCCCGTGGTCCCGCCGCCTCCGTGCGGCTCCGCTACACCCCGCGGCCGGCCGAGGGGGCGGCGGCATGACGGGCCAGCGGGAGATCCGGGCCCGGCTGCCGCACCGCTTCCCGATGCTGCTCGTGGACCGGCTCGTCGACGTCGTACCCGGCGAGCGGCTGGTCGCGCTGAAGGCGGTCACCTGCAACGAGCCCTGGTACGAGAAGCTCGGCCCGGACACCCCCGACGAGGACTTCGCCTACCCCCCGGCCCTGCTCGTGGAGTCCTGGTGCCAGGCCGCCGGGGTCCTCGCCACCTGGGACGCCCCCAACCCGGACGTGCTGACCGGGCAGGTGATGCTCTTCGGCGGCATGACCGGCGTCGCCTTCCACCGCCCGGTGCTGCCGGGCGAGGTGCTGGAGCACCGCGTACGGCTCGACCGCCGGGTCGACGACACCGTGCTGTTCGAGGGCGAGAGCCGGTCCGCGGGCGAGCCGGTGATGAGCGTGGAGCGCGTCGTCATGGCCTTCCGCCCGGCCTCAGCCCTGCGCCCGGCGTCCCCTCCGGGCCCCGCCGCCACCGGACGTACCCCGCACGCACACCCATGAAAGAGAGACCATGACTGACAGCACACGCCGGGTGGCGCTGGTCACCGGCGGGTCGCGCGGCATCGGCCGGGCCACCGTCCGCGCGCTCGCCCGCGACGGCTTCGACGTCGCCTTCTGCTACCGCTCGGACGACGTCTCGGCCCGCACTCTGGAGAAGGCCGGCGACGAGTTCGGCGCACGGATCACCGGCACCCGTGTCGATGTGGCCGACGCCGCCTCGGTACGCGCCTGGATCGAGACGACCGAGGAGCGCCTCGGCCCGATCGACGCGGCCGTCACCGCCGCCGGCATCACCCGCGACAACCCGCTGGTCCTCATGGAGGACGAGCAGTGGCGGCAGGTCATCGAGACCAACCTGGACGGTGTCTACCACGTCTGCCGGGCGGTCGTCTTCGGCATGATGAAGCGCCGCCGGGGAGCCATCGTCAACCTCTCCTCGGTCGCCGGCGTCCACGGCCACGGCACCCAGACCAACTACTCGGCGTCGAAGGCCGGGATCATCGGCTTCTCCCGTGCCCTGGCCAAGGAGACCGGGCGGTCCGGCATCCGGGTCAACGCGGTCGCCCCCGGCTTCATCGACACCGACATGGTCGCGGCGATGAACGACCAGGCGCGCCAGGAGGCCCTCGCCGCCATCCCGCTGCGCCGCATGGGCACCGCCGAGGAGGTCGCCGACCTGGTCGCCTACCTGGTGTCGGACCGGGGCGCCTACATCACCGGCGCCGTGCTCCAGATCGACGGCGGCATCACCCTCTGAGGCCCGCCCCCCGCCGCCGTCAGGCGGTCCGGCCCCCGGCCCGTGGCCGACGGGCCTCCCGAACCACCCGAGCACATACGACCGTTGGAGGCGGTGATGGCACGACGCGGACCGCGCTGGTACTTCTCCTTCCGCAGCCCCTACTCCTGGATGGCCTACCGGGACCTGCTGGACCGCTACCCGGACGTGGCCGGACAGATCGAGTGGCTGCCCTTCTGGGAGCCCGACCAGCCGGCCCTGGACGAACTCGAGCGCAGCAACGTCAGGCTGCCCTACGTCGCGATGTCCAGGGAGAAGCACCTCTACATCCTCCAGGACGTGCGCCGCCTCGCCCGCGCCCGCGAACTGGAGATGGTGTGGCCGGTGGACACCGCGCCGCGCTGGGAGGTCTCCCACCTCGCCTATCTGGCCGCCGAACGACTGGGCGCGGGACCGGAGTTCATCGCCGCCACGTACCGCGCGCGCTGGGAGCTCGGCGAGGACATCTCCGACCCGCGGACCATGGCCCGGATCGGCCGGGACATCGGGGTCGACCCCGGTGCCCTGGAGAGCGCGCACGACGATCCCGCCGTGCGGGAGAAGGGCCTTCAGGCGCTGAACTCGCTGCACCGGGACGGAGTGTTCGGCGTGCCCTTCTTCATCGTCGGATTCGACAAGTTCTGGGGAGTCGACCGGCTCCCCCAATTCGCGGAGTCGGTGCGGGCGAAAGTAGCCACGTGACCGGCGTACGACCACCGCACAACGCGTACGACCACCGTACGAAAAGAAGCAGCGATCGCAGAGAAAGGCGACCCGAATCATGGCCACCAATCCCTTCGAGGACGACAGCGCGGACTACTTCGTCCTCGTGAACGACGAGGGCCAGTACTCCCTGTGGCCCGCATTCGCCGAGGTGCCGGCGGGCTGGACCGTGCGGCACGGCGCGGCGGGCCGGCAGGAGTGCCTCGACCACATCAACGAGCACTGGACGGACATGCGTCCGGCCGGCCTGGTCCGCGCCATGGGCGGCTGACCGGGACGGAAGGACGCGCGGCCGCGGGCCGCGGGGGAGCGGGCGTTGGCAGTTATCTGCAACGCCCGCTTCGCGTGTGCGGGAGCGGTTGGCAGGTTGATGCAGTGGGCGTTGTCGGTGAATTCCGGCGGATGCGAGAGTTTCAGCGGTTCCCCGGAACTGCTGATCGAGGTTGTCACCGAAGTTGTCTGCTAGGGGTGGATGGGAATGCTTGGAGACGGCATATCGCTGACCGCGGCCCAGGCCGGAATCTGGTTCGCCCAGCAGCTGGACCCGCAGAACCCGATCTACAACGCGGCCGAATACCTCGACATCCGGGGAGACATCGACGCCGAAATCCTCGAAAGGGCGCTGCGTATCCTGGTCGGGGAGGCCGAGGCGCTGCGGATGCGCGTCGTCGAGGACGGCGAGGGCCTGTGGCAGGTCGCCGACCCCGACCCGCGGTGGACGCTGGAGCGGCTGGACCTGAGGGGCGAGGAGGACCCGGAGGCGGCCGCCGAGGAGTGGATGCGCTCGGTCCTCGCGCAGCCCGTCGACCCGCGCCACGACCTGCTGTTCCGATTCGCCCTGCTGCGCGTGGCCGCCGACCGGTACTTCTGGTTCTACCGCTACCACCACGTCACCGTGGACGGCTTCGCCGTCGCCCTGCTCGCCCGGCGGGCCGCCGACCTCTACACCGCGCTCGCCGCGGGCGAGGAGCCGCCGGCCGGCGGGTTCGGCCCGGTCGCCGACCTGGTCGCCGCGGACGCCGAGTACCGGGCCTCCGAACGCTTCACCGCCGACCGGGAGTTCTGGCGGGACCGGCTGGCCGGCTGCCCCGAGCCGGTGGGCCTGTCCGACCGCACCCCGGTCATGGCGCACGGCCTGGTCCGCCGCACCTCGTTCCTGCCCCGGGAGAGTCTGGAGCGGCTGCGGGACACCGCCCGCGAGGTCGGCGTCACCTGGCCGGCGACGATGATGACCGCCGCGGCCCTCTACCTCCAGCGGTCCACGGGAGCCGACGAGGTGGTCCTCGGCGTCCCCGTCTCCTGCCGCCTGGGCCGCGCCGCCCGCTCCGTACCGGGCATGGTCTCCAACGTGGTGCCGCTGCGGGTGCCGGTCACCCAGGACATGACCCTGTC
Source organism: Streptomyces sp. NPDC014864 (assembly GCF_043081525.1). Taxonomy (NCBI): domain Bacteria; kingdom Bacillati; phylum Actinomycetota; class Actinomycetes; order Kitasatosporales; family Streptomycetaceae; genus Streptomyces; species Streptomyces sp. NPDC014864. Next base: position 5,068 of record NZ_JBIBWT010000015.1, on the reverse strand, counting down.
CGAGCTGCTCCAGCGGCTCTCGGCGGAGCTGCGGGCCGTGATGAGGCACCAGCACTACCGGTACGAGGACCTGGTCCGCGACCGCAACCTGCTGGGCGGCGGCGGACGGCTGACCGGCCCCGAGATCAACATCATGATGTTCGACTACGGCCTGGTCTTCGGCGACGCCCCCGCGATGGTGCGCAACCTCTCCATCGGCCCCTCCGACGACCTCTCCCTGATCGTCTACGAGCGTTCCGACGGCCGCGGCCTCCAGGTCGACTTCGACGCCAACCCCGCCCTCTACACCGGCGAGGAGATCGCCGCCCACCAGCAGCGCTTCATCGGCTTCCTGGACCGGCTGGCGACCGCCGCCCCCGACACCCCGGTCGGGCACCTCGACCTCGTGGACGCCACCGAGCGCGCCCTGGTGCTCCGCGGCCACAACGACACCGCGCACCCCGTGCCGGACACCACCCTGACCACGCTCCTCGAACAGCAGGCCCGGCGCACCCCCCAGGCCGAGGCCCTCCGCTTCGAGGGCAGCTCCCTGACCTACCGCGACCTGCACGCCCGCGCCGACCGGCTCGCCCACGTGCTGCGGTCGAACGGCGTCGGCCCGGAGAGCCTCGTGGCGCTCGCCGTGCCCCGCTCCGAGCACCTGGTGACCGGCCTGCTCGCGGTGCTCAAGGCGGGCGCCGCCTACCTGCCCGTGGACCCCGACTACCCGGCCGAACGCGTCCGCTTCATGGTCGCCGACGCCCGGCCCGCGCTGCTGCTCACCACCGCCCGGACGGCCGCGCGGCTGCCGGACGACCTGTCCGTGCCCACGCTCGTCCTGGACACCGACGACACGGCGGCCCGGCTGCGCGCCCAGCCCGGCACCCCGCCCGCCGGCCCGGCCGCGGACGGGGACCACCCGGCGTACGTCATCTACACCTCGGGCTCCACCGGCCGCCCCAAGGGCGCCGTCGTCCCCCACCGCGCCATCGTCAACCGGCTGCTGTGGATGCAGCACCGGTACGGGCTCGGCGCCGACGACCGCGTCCTGCAGAAGACCCCGTCCGGGTTCGACGTGTCCGTCTGGGAGTTCTTCTGGCCGCTGATCACCGGCGCCACGCTCGTCGTAGCCCGCCCCGAGGGCCACAAGGACCCCCAGTACCTGGCCGCGCTGATCCGCGACGAGCGGGTGACCACCGCGCACTTCGTGCCGTCCATGCTCCAGGTCTTCGTCCAGGAGCCGGCCGCCGCCCGCTGCACCGGACTGCGCCGGGTGATCTGCAGCGGCGAGGCGCTCCCCGGCGAACTGCAGAACCAGTTCTTCCGCGTCCTGCCGCGCGTCGGCCTCTACAACCTGTACGGGCCGACCGAGGCAGCCGTCGACGTCACCTGCTGGGAGTGCGCCCCCGCGGACGGACCCGTGCCGATCGGCCGGCCCGTCTGGAACACCCGCACCTACGTCCTCGACGCGGCCCTGCGCCCGGCCGCGCCCGGCACGCCCGGCGAGCTCTACCTCGCCGGTGTCCAGCTCGCCCGCGGCTACCTCGGCCGGCCGGGTCTGACCGCCGGGCGGTTCGTCGCCGACCCGTACGGGCCGCCGGGATCCCGGATGTACCGCACCGGCGACCTCGCCCGCTGGACCGACGAGGGCGCCCTCGTCTACCTCGGCCGCACCGACGACCAGGTCAAGGTCCGCGGCCTGCGCATCGAACTCGGCGAGATCGAGGCCGCCCTCACCCGCCATCCCGGTGTCCGCCAGGCCGCCGTGGTGACCCGCGAGGACCAGCCGGGCGACCAGCGGATCGTCGCCTACGTCGTCGCCGCCGACGGAACCGGCACCGGCGCCCCCGGGACCGGAACCGGTCCCGACGCCGAGGAGCTCCGTCGCGAACTGACGCGGGAACTGCCCGAGTTCATGGTCCCCACCGCCTTCGTCGGCCTGCCCGAACTGCCCGTCACCCCCAACGGCAAGCTGGACCGGCGGGCGCTGCCCGCCCCCGACCGCACGGCCGCCGCCGGCGGACGCGCGCCCGGCAGCCCGCGCGAGGAGATGGTCTGCCGGCTCTTCGCCGACGTGCTCGGACTGCCCCGGATCGGCATGGACGACAACTTCTTCACCCTCGGCGGCCACTCCCTGCTCGCCACCCGCCTCGTCTCCCGCGTCCGGGCCACCTTCGGCGCCGAACTCACCATCCGGAGCATCTTCGAGGCGCCCACCCCGGCCCTCCTCGCGGCCAGGATCGCGGGCGGCGACCGGGACGAGGACCCGCTCGACGTGGTTCTGCCGCTGCGCCCGCACGGCACCCGCCCCGCCGTGTTCTGCGTGCACCCGGCCGGCGGCCTCGGCTGGTGCTACGCCGGACTCATCCGCCACCTCGACCAGGACGTGCCCGTGTACGCCCTCCAGGCCCGCGGCCTGGACGGGACCGGCCCGCTGCCGGGCTCCTTCCACGAGATGGCGGCCGACTACATCGAGCAGATCCGCCGGATCCAGCCGCACGGCCCCTACCACCTGCTCGGCTACTCCTCCGGCGGCATCGCCGCCCACGTCATCGCCTGCGCGCTGCAACAGGCCGGCGAGGAGGTCGGACTCCTCGCCATCCTCGACACCTACCCCGGTCAGACCCTCGCCGAGCTGGGCGAACAGGAGATCCTCGCCGACCTGCTGCGCTGGGTCGGCTACGACCGCCGCTACCTCGGCCGCAAGCCGCTCAGGCACGACAAGGTCATCGAGATCCTGCGCAAGCTCGGCAGCTCCCTGGCCAGCCTGGAACCCCACCACATCGAGGCCATCGGCCGGGTGTACGCCAACGGGCGTGACCTCGTCCACGAGTTCGTGCCCGACCGCTTCGACGGGGACGTCACGGTCCTCGTCGCCTCGCTCGACAAGGTCGACATCTCCCCGACCCCCGAGACCTGGCGCCCGTACGTGAGCGGCGACATCACCGCGCACCACCTGGAACGCAGCCACAACGACCTCATGAAGCCCGCCGCCCTGGCCGAGATCGGCCGGATCCTCGCGGCCGAGCTGCGGCGCACCGACCGGCGCACCGCCACCGCGGTCCCCGCCCCGTCCCCGGCCGGCGTGTGACCGGCGACCGCGCAACCGACAGCCATTCAAGGGTGGTCAACACGATGAACGACACCGTGCGCGCCGTGCCGGACGCCGACCCGACGGAGCTGATCGAGGCCCAGGCCGCCCGCACCCCGCACGCCACCGCAGTGGTCTTCGAGGGGCGGCGGCTCACGTACGCCGAACTCAACGCCCGCGCCAACCGGCTGGCCCGGGTCCTCGTGACGCGCGGCGCCGGGCCGGAGGGCCTGGTCGCCCTCACCCTGCCGCGCTCCCTCGAACTGCCCGTAGCGCTGCTGGCGGTGCTCAAGGCCGGTGCCGGATACGTGCCGCTCGATCCGGACTACCCCGCCGACCGCGTCCGCTACATCCTCGACGACGCCCGTCCCGCCCTGCACCTCGACGCCGCACGGCTCGCCGAGGCCGAGGCCGAGGGCACCCGCCTCGCGGACGACGACCTCACCGACGCCGACCGCCTCGCCCCGCTCCGGCCCGCCCACCCGGCGTACACGATCTACACCTCGGGCTCCACCGGACGGCCCAAGGGTGTGCTGATCACCCGCCGCAACCTGCTCAACTTCCTTTCCTTCATGGCGGACCGCTTCCCCATGACCGGCCGGGACCGGCTGCTGGCGGTGACCACCGTTGCCTTCGACATCGCCGTCGTGGAGATGTACCTGCCGCTCCTGACCGGAGCCGCCGTGGTGATCGCCCCCCGGGAGACCGTCGTGGACCCCGCACGGCTCGGCGCGCTCGCCACCGCGAGCGGTGCCACCGTCCTCCAGGCGACCCCCTCGCTGTGGCAGGCCCTGACGGCCGAACGGCCCGACGCCGTACGGGGACTGCGGATGCTGGTCGGCGGGGAGGCCCTGCCGCCTTCGCTCGCCTCCGCGATGACCGCGCTCGGCGCCGAGGTCACCAACCTGTACGGGCCCACCGAGACCACCGTCTGGTCCACCTCCCTGCGGATCGAGGACGCCGCCCAGCTGCCCGGCATCGGCGGCCCGATCTGGAACACCTCCCTCTACGTCCTCGACGACCGGCTGCGCCCGAGCGGGGAGGGTGAGCTCTACCTCGGCGGCGAGGGCCTGGCCCGCGGCTACCGGAACCGGCCGGGACTGACCGCCGAACGGTTCGTCGCCGACCCCTTCGGACCGCCCGGCGCCCGCATGTACCGCACCGGCGACCTCGCCCGCCGCCGCGCCGACGGCGGGGTGGACTACCTCGGCCGCGTCGACCACCAGGTCAAGATCCGCGGCTTCCGCATCGAGCTCGGCGAGATCGAGTCCGTCCTCGCCAGGCACCCGGAGGTCGCCCAGGCCGCCGTGGTCGCCCGCGAGGACCGCCCCGGCTCCCCGCTCCTCGCCGCCTACGTCGTCCCGGCCGCCCACGCCCGCGCCACCGGCGGCCCCGGCCCCGCCGCCCTGCGCGAACTGGCCGCCCGGAGCCTGCCCGACTACATGGTCCCGGCCGCCTTCGTCACCCTCGACGCGCTGCCGCTCACCCCCAACGGCAAGCTGGACCGCAAGGCCCTGCCCGCCCCCGACTTCTCCTCCGCCGCCATGGGACGGGCGCCCCGCACACCGCACGAGGAGCTGCTCGCCGGGCTCTTCGCCGAAGTGCTCGCGCTGCCCTCGGCCGGCATCGACGACGACTTCTTCCACCTCGGCGGGCACTCCCTGCTCGCCACCCGCCTGGTCGGCCGGATCCGCGCCGCCCTCGGCGTCGAACTCCCCGTGCGCGCCGTCTTCGAGGCTCCCACCGTGGCCGCGCTCGCCGAACGCCTCGGCGACGCCGGCACCGCGCGGCCCGCGGTGCGCCCCGCCGTCCGCCCCGACCGGGTCCCGCTGTCCTCCGCGCAGCTCCGCCTGTGGTTCCTCGACCGGCTGGAGAACGGAAGCGCCGCCTACCACCTGCCCTACGCCCTGCGTCTGCGGGGTGGGGTGGACCGGGGGGCGTTGCGGGCGGCGCTGGGTGATGTGGTGGCGCGGCACGAGAGTCTGCGGACGGTGTTTC
>NZ_JBIBWT010000014.1:0-217750 GCF_043081525.1 Streptomyces sp. NPDC014864 | reverse complement strand
AGCCCACCACGGCCAGACACCCCGACGGTCCGGCTGGTCGAGCCAACCAGAGCCACTTCAACCAGCCGGAAAACAGCCTAAATCACCAGTATTGCACCTAGGGCCGCACTTCCGGTTCTCGCCGGGGTCGCGGATCCTGGCGCGCACTCCCGCCGCCTCGTGAGGCGGGTCCGAGTCCGAAGCGCGTGCGATGAGTGCCGGGGCACGGGCAACGGAATCGGGCCGCCCGGCGTCTTCCCCCGCGGATATTCCGGGGCCGTTGTCAGTGCCCCGGCGTAGTCTTCGAGGCAGTGGGGACCGCGGGTTCGCCTCCGCCCAGGAGCGGTGGGTCCGGCCGTACCCTGCCCAGCACTGTGGATCTTCATGCGCGGGGGGAGCGATGAGCATGACCGGCACCGCTGCGGCGACCGTTCCGACCGGAGCGGACCCGGACCACCGCGTCGCGTGCGCGCCGACGCGCCCCCGGCCGATCGGGCCGGGCCTGATGGACACCCGCCCGCTCGCGCCCTGTCTGGAGACCCTGGTCCGCTTCGTGGCGATGACCCGTGAACTGGCGGGCTCGCACGGCGGGTTCGCCCTCCGTCCGGGACGTCACGGACTGACCCTGGACCTGCCCGCGCGTCTGCCGGCCCGCGAGTTCGGTCCCGGCCGCGTCGCCCGCTTCGAGGACGTCGACTTCCCCGCGGCCCTGACCCACGAGCCGACCCGCCGCTTCCTGCGCGAGACGGGCCTGCCCGACGACGGCCGTCTGCTGTGGACGGACTCCGACATCCCCCTGCCGACACTCGCCGAGTACTGCGCGGAGGAGCACCCCGGCCTGCCCCTCCCGGCCGGACTCGCCGCCGACGCGGACCGTTTGGTCCACCTCGGCCGCCTGATCGACGGCACCACCGTCCTCCTGGACGGCACGACGGGCGCCGTCCTGAACTGGCCGGGCCCCGGCAACCCGGGCGGGAACCCGCGCCCACTGACCACGGACGTCTCCACCCTGACCCTCACCCTGTGCCTGCTGCACCGGGGGATGTGACGGGGGCGTCCTTGGAGGCCGCGGCGGGGATCGAAACCGCGTGACTCTCCGCGAGCGGAGCTCGCTGACGGATGCTGCGCAGGCGAGTCCCTGAACCACTCGGGCACACGGCCGTGTCGGGGGCGGACGGGGGGTCCGCCGGTCCGAACTCGGTGAGTCGACCGTAGGGGCGGGGGAGCGGGGGCTCAAAGGAAGGCGGCGGGGGCGCAACAGGACTGCCATACGGTGTTCATGAACGGGGTGGAGGGGGGCGGTCGTACGACCAAGGTCTCAGTGCGGGACCTTCTCCCGACAGGGGTAAAACTTGGTCGTGGACCTTACCCTGGCGACCATGACCACCCCGGAACCGCGCGACACCGGCGTCGCCGACGTCCCCCTCGCCCCGGAGGCCTCTCTCGCCTCAGAAGCCTCGCTCGCCCCCCTCGCGGCCGGCCTCCCCGACGCCGCCGGGCGGCCCGGGCCCGGAGACCCGGGGGACGGCACGGTGCTGAGCCGGGCCTACCGGGCGCTCAGCATCGGCATCGTCACCGTCGTCCTCCTGATCGCCTTCGAGGCGACCGCCGTCGGGACCGCGATGCCGGTCGCGGCGCGGGAGCTGGACGGGGTGTCGCTGTACGCGTTCGCGTTCTCGGGCTACTTCACGACCAGCCTGTTCGGGATGGTGCTCGCCGGGCAGTGGTCGGACCGGCGGGGCCCGCTGGGGGCGCTGACCACGGGCATCGGCGCGTTCGCGGCCGGACTGCTGCTGTCCGGGACGGCGGGCACGATGTGGGTCTTCATCGCCGGGCGGGCCGTCCAGGGCCTCGGCGGCGGCCTGGTGATCGTCGCCCTGTACGTCGTCGTCGGCCGCGCCTACCCGGAGCGGCTGCGCCCCTCGATCATGGCGGCGTTCGCGGCGGGCTGGGTGGTTCCGTCGATCGTCGGCCCGCTCGCCGCGGGCGTGGTGACCGAGCACATCGGCTGGCGCTGGGTGTTCGTCGGCATCCCGGCGCTGGTGGTGTTCCCGCTCGCCATCGCCCTGCCGCAGATCAGACGGCGGGCCGCCGGGCCGGTGGGCGAGGAGGGCGCGTCGCCGGAGCGGACCTCCTTCGACCTGCGCCGCATCCGCCTCGCCCTCGGCATCTCCTGCGGCGCCGGGCTGCTGCAGTACGCGGCTCAGGACCTGCGCTGGCTCTCGCTGCTGCCCGGCGCGGCGGGGGTCGCGCTGCTGGTGCCGACGGTGCGCGGGCTGCTGCCGCACGGCACGTGGCGGGCCGCCCGCGGACTGCCGTCGGTCGTGCTGCTGCGCGGGGTCGCCGCGGGCTCCTTCGTCGCCGCCGAGTCCTTCGTGCCGCTGATGCTCGTCACCCAGCGGGGGCTCTCCCCCACCCTGGCCGGCTTCTCGCTCGCCGCGGGCGGGATCACCTGGGCGCTGGGATCGTGGGTCCAGTCCCGGGCCCGCCTGGCGCCGTACCGGGAACGGCTGATGACGCTCGGGATGGTGCTGGTGGCCGCGGCCGTCGCCGCCGCGCCCAGCGTGCTGATCCCCGCCGTCCCCGTCTGGACGGTCGCCGTCGCCTGGGGCTTCGGCTGCTTCGGCATGGGCCTGGTCATCGCCTCCACCAGCGTGCTCCTGCTGCGCCTGTCCGCCCCCCAGGAGGCGGGCGCCAACTCGGCGGCGCTGCAGATCTCCGACGCCCTGTCCAACGTGCTCCTGCTCGCCGCGGGCGGCGCCGCCTTCGCCGCCCTTGGGGGCGGCGCGGTGACGCACACGGCCACCACGGCCGCGACCGCCGCGGCGGGCGGCCAGGCAGGCGCCCGTCCGGCCGCGTTCGCCGCGGTGTTCCTGCCGATGGCGGCCGTGGCGCTGGCCGGAGCCTGGGTGACCACCCGGGTGCGGGAGCGGTGAACGGGCCGCGCCGCCACCGGTGATCTGTGACGCGTGTCGCACCCGGGGCCGGTGCGGCCACGCATGGCCGAGTGACGGGTGAGCACACCGGTAGGGTGGCCCGGTTGTCATACGTAGCCGAGCCGCTCGACCCCACCGAACCGGAGACCGTGACTACTACAGCTGCCAGCTCGTCCCACTCGCACCACCTCTCGCCCGCCTTCCCGGGCCGCGCCCCCTGGGGCACCGCCAGCAAGCTGCGTGCCTGGCAGCAGGGCGCGATGGACAAGTACGTACAGGAGCAGCCGCGCGACTTCCTCGCGGTCGCCACGCCCGGCGCCGGCAAGACGACCTTCGCCCTGACGCTGGCCTCCTGGCTGCTGCACCACCACGTCGTGCAGCAGGTGACCGTGGTGGCGCCGACCGAGCACCTGAAGAAGCAGTGGGCCGAGGCGGCCGCGCGGATCGGGATCAAGCTCGACCCCGAGTACAGCGCCGGCCCGCTCGGCAGGGAGTACGACGGGGTCGCCGTCACCTACGCCGGTGTCGGCGTGCGCCCCATGCTGCACCGCAACCGCGTCGAGCAGCGCAAGACCCTGGTCATCCTCGACGAGATCCACCACGCCGGTGACAGCAAGTCCTGGGGCGAGGCCTGCCTGGAGGCGTTCGAGCCGGCCACCCGCCGCCTCGCGCTCACCGGCACCCCGTTCCGGTCGGACACCAACCCCATCCCCTTCGTCACGTACGAGGAGGGCCAGGACGGCATCCGGCGGTCCGCCGCCGACTACACCTACGGGTACGGCAACGCGCTCGCCGACCACGTCGTCCGGCCGGTGATCTTCCTCTCCTACAGCGGCAACATGCGCTGGCGGACCAAGGCCGGCGACGAGATCGCCGCCCGGCTCGGCGAGCCCATGACCAAGGACGCCGTCAGCCAGGCCTGGCGCACCGCCCTCGATCCGCGCGGCGAGTGGATGCCCAGCGTGCTGCGCGCCGCCGACCAGCGGCTGACCGAGGTGAGGAAGGGCATCCCGGACGCGGGCGCCCTCGTCATCGCCTCCGACCAGGACTCGGCCCGCGCCTACGCCAAGCTCATCCGCGAGATCACGGGTACGAAGGCCACCCTCGTCCTCTCCGACGACGCCGGCGCCTCGAAGCGGATCGACGACTTCAGCGCCAACGACGACCGCTGGATGGTCGCCGTCCGGATGGTGTCCGAGGGCGTCGACGTGCCCCGGCTCGCGGTCGGCGTCTACGCCACCACCATCTCCACCCCGCTGTTCTTCGCCCAGGCCGTCGGCCGATTCGTACGGTCCCGGCGGCGCGGCGAGACCGCCTCCGTCTTCCTGCCGACCGTCCCCGACCTGCTCACCTTCGCCAACGAGATGGAGGTCGAGCGCGACCACGCCCTCGACAAGCCGAAGAAGGAGGGCGGGGAGGACCCGTACGCCGAGTCCGAGAAGGAGATGGAGGAGGCGAACAAGGAGCAGGACGAGGACACCGGCGAGCAGGACATGCTCCCCTTCGAGGCGCTGGAGTCCGACGCCGTCTTCGACCGGGTGCTCTACGACGGTGCCGAGTTCGGTATGCAGGCCCACCCGGGGAGCGAGGAGGAGCAGGACTATCTCGGCATCCCGGGGCTCCTCGAACCCGACCAGGTGCAACTGCTGCTCCAGAAGCGGCAGGCCCGGCAGATCGCGCACAGCCGCAAGAAGCCGGACGCCGAGGCCGACCTGCTCGAACTGCCCGCCGAGCGGCGGCCGGTGGTCAGCCACAAGGAGATGATGGAGCTGCGCAAGCAGCTCAACACGATGGTGAGCGCCTACGTCCACCAGAGCGGCAAGCCGCACGGAGTGATCCACACCGAACTGCGGCGGGTGTGCGGCGGCCCGCCGAGCGCCGAGGCGACCGCCGGGCAGTTGCGTCAGCGCATCGCCAAGGTGCAGGAGTGGGCGACCCGGATGCGGTGACGCGGGCCGGGCCCGGCGCCCGGGGCCCGGCGGGCGGGGGAGTCCGGCGCGGACTCGACGCCGCAGGTGAGCGTACGTATCGGGACGAACGAACTTACTCCGTACCGGCCGCTGCCCGGATTCTGGACCAAGTCTTCCGCTGAGCGAACCGGCTTCGCTACTGTCCCGCTACGCACACGCCCCGTGGCAGCGCCGCCGCGGAGCGCAGCCGTGAAGCGACTGAGTCCGGGATCACCGACCCGGACCGCCGGCCGATCGGCGGCCTCTGACGCGCGTCACTGACGGGACTCGGTGACGCATCCGCCGCGACGAGGTCCGCCGACCTCACCACTGAAGGAGTGGGCGTCGTGACCGCGGAGACCTCCCAGACGCTCGACCGGGGACTCAAGGTCCTCAAACTGCTGGCCGACACCGACCACGGGCTGACCGTCACCGAACTCTCCCAGAAACTGGGTGTCAACCGGACCGTCGTGTACCGGCTGCTCGCCACGCTGGAACAGCACTCGCTGGTACGCCGCGACCTCGGCGGGCGGGCCCGGGTGGGGCTGGGGGTGCTCCGGCTGGGCCGCCAGGTGCACCCGCTGGTACGCGAGGCGGCGCTCCCCGCCCTGCGGTCGCTGGCCGAGGACATAGGGGCGACGGCCCATCTGACACTGGTGGACGGGGCGGAGGCGCTGGCGGTCGCCGTGGTCGAGCCGACCTGGACGGACTACCACGTGGCCTACCGCGCCGGCTTCCGCCACCCCCTGGACCGGGGTGCCGCGGGCAAGGCGATACTCGCGGCCCGCCGCCGTCCGCCCGAGGAGCCCGGCTACACCCTGACCCACGGCGAGCTGGAGGCGGGGGCCAGCGGCGCCGCGGCACCGCTGCTCGGCGTGACAGGGGTGGAGGGCAGTGTCGGCGTGGTGATGCTGGCGGACTCCGTGCCGGAGCGGGTCGGCCCGAGGGTCGTGGACGCGGCACGCGAGGTGGCGGAGGCACTGCGCTGACGGAACGCGTCGCGGCCCGCCGCGACGGGCGCGGACGGGCACACGGCGGGCCGCGGACGGCGTGCGACCGGCGGGTGGCCCGAAGTCGTCGTCGCGTAGATTGATGGCGTGCTCTCTCGCCTCACACGCCTCCAGGCCGTCGCCGTCTGCGCTCTGCCCGTCGTGGCTCTGCTCGCCGCGGCGGTCCTCGCGCCGCTGCCGTTCTCGGTGGCGCAGCCGGGGATGACGGCGGACGTGCTCGGGAAGAACAAGGGCACCCAGGTGATCACCGTCTCCGGCGCGCCCACCCGGGACACCGAGGGACAGCTCCGGATGACGACGATCGAGGCGACCGGCCCGGACGCGCACGTCTCGCTCGGCGACGTGCTCGACGGCTGGTTCGCCACCGACCAGGCGGTCATGCCGCGCGACGCGGTCTATCCGAGCGGCGACAGCGTCAAGGAGATCGAGCGGCACAACGCCCAGCAGATGCGGCAGTCCCAGAACGCGGCGACCCTGGCCGCCCTGAACTACCTGCACCTCGGCGACAAGAACGTCAAGGTGAGCCTGAAGCTGGCCGACGTCGGCGGTCCCAGCGCCGGCCTGCTGTTCTCCCTGGGCGTCGTCGACAAGCTCGACGGCGACGGCAGCGGCGGCGACCTGACGGGCGGCCGCACGGTCGCCGGGACGGGGACGATCGGCGCCGACGGCACGGTCGGCGCGGTGGGCGGCGTCTCCCTGAAGACGCGGGCCGCCCGGCGCGACGGCGCCACCGTCTTCCTGGTGCCGAAGGCCGAGTGCGCCGACGCGAAGGCCGAACTCCCCAAGGGCCTGCGGCTGATCCCGGTGACCACGCTCAAGGGCGCGGTCGACGCCCTGGTCTCCCTGAAGAAGGGCAAGGGCCCGGTCCCGAGCTGCTAGCCGGCCGGAGGCGGGTCGGCGCGGGTGCCGGGCCGGCCGCTTCCCTCCCGTCCCGCGCGCCGGCGCCACAGGTGGGGCAGCAGGGTGGTGATCCAGTCGGCCAGCAGGGCCAGGGTGAGGGTGAGGACCGAGCCCAGGACCAGGACCGGGGTGCGCTGTTCGGTGATTCCGGCGCTGATCAGGGTCCCGAGACCGCCGGCCCCGCCGAAGGCCGCCAGGGTCGCCGTACCGACGTTCAGGACCAGGGCCGTGCGCAGGGCCGTCAGGAACGGGGACACGGCCGGTGGCGGTGCTGTCGGTGGTGGTGTCACCCGGTCCGGCCGGGTGGGCGGCACCGGGTCGGCCGTGTGCGCCTCGGCGACCGTTCGGGACAGCACCGGCAGGAAGGCGTACGCGACCAGGGCGGCCACGGCGGCTGGTGCGCCGGTGCCGAGCCAGAGGACCGCCAGGCCGAGCAGTCCGAGCGCGGGGACCGCCCGGCCGGCGCGGACGAGGGCCCGGGGCACCGGGCCCGCCCGCAGGACGGTCCCGCGCGTCAGCGCGGCGGCCGAGGGAAGCGCGAGGGCCAGCACGAGGACGGTCGAGACCACGGTGAGCTCGACGTGCCGCCACAGGGCGCCGGGCACCTGGCCGTGCGCCAGGGCGTCCACGGAGACCGGGTCGAGACGCGCCCGCCGGAACCACAGCCAGGTCAGGAGAAGGACGGCGACGATCAGGGCGGGCCGGACGGTCAGCCGCTGCCAGGTGACCCGGCCGAGCTGCCCGGCGGGCGCCCCGGGGGGCCCGGGGGCGTCCCGGGTCTCCTCCACCTCCGGAGCACTCACGCCACCCGCCCCCTCCGGACGGTCAGCCGTCCCAGCAGGACGAGCATGGCGTCGAACAGCAGGGTCAGGGCGGCGATCCCGAGGGTGCCCGCGAGGATCTGGTCGGGGGCGTCGGCGCTGTCCGGGGCGGTGAGGCCGCGGAAGATCTCGTTGCCGAGGCCGGGGGCGGAGACGTAGGCGGCGACGGCCGCGATGCCGGTCAGCAGCCGCGTGGCGGTCCGGACCCCGTCCAGGATCGGCGGCCAGGCCAGGGGCAGCTCCACCCTGAGCAGCCGGACCGGGCGGGACATGCCGAGGCCGCGGGCCGCGTCCACCGGCGAGGCGCCCACCGCGTGCAGGCCGCGGACCGTGTTCCGCGCCACCGGCAGCAGTCCGAAGAAGGTCAGTGCCGTCAGGGTCGGCGGAAGCCCCAGCCCGAGGACGGCGACGAGCAGGCCGAGGAGGGCGAGGGACGGGACGGCCAGGAGGGTCCGGGCGGCCGTGGCGGCGAGGTGGCCCGCCCGTTCACCGCGGTGGGCGACGACCCCGACCAGCACGCCGAGCACCGCCCCCGCGGCCACGCACGGCAGGACGAGTCCCGCGTGCCCGCCGGCCTCCGCCAGCAGCAGCGCACGGTGGCTGCCGAGGTACTCCCAGAACGTCACGTGCACCCCCAGCCACCACCGGCGTCAGGTCGTCGGTCAACTCCTCTCCCGGTCCTCCGCGGCCTGTTCCACCAGCGGGATGATCCGCAGCGGAACGGCATTCTCCATGACGATCGCCGTGGAGGCCCGGACGATGCCATCAAATCCGACAACCCGGTCGATCACCCGCTGGAGATCGGCGTTCGAGCGGGCCACCAGACGGCACAGCATGTCGCCGGTGCCCGTGGTCGTGTGCAGCTCCAGCACCTCCGGCACGGTCGCCAAGTGAGCCCGTACGTCGGCCCCTTGACCCTGCCGGATCTGCAGCGTGGCGAACGCGGTGACCGGGTAGCCGAGCGCCGCCGGATCCACCTGCGGACCGAATCCGCGGATGACTCCGTTCGACTGAAGCCGCTCCAGCCGGGCCTGCACGGTCCCCCGGGCGACCCCCAGCCGCCGCGACATCTCCAGGACACCTATGCGCGGCTCGCGCGCCAGCAGCACGATGATGCGGCCGTCCAGATGATCGATCGCCATGGCAGTCTCCCGGAGTGGTCATCCTGTACAGAAAGTCCGTCGACGCGGGTCGTTCACTGGTCGTATTGCCCAGTGGACGCGCAAACTATTGCGCACCTTGCAAGGCCGGGCGAGGCTTCGCCCATGACGCAGACCACACACGACACTCCCGAAGCGACCGCCCGGCAGGCCGACCCCTTCCCGGTCAAGGGAATGGACGCGGTCGTCTTCGCCGTGGGCAACGCCAAGCAGGCGGCGCACTACTACTCCACGGCCTTCGGCATGAAGCTGGTGGCGTACTCCGGACCGGAGAACGGCAGCCGGGAGACCGCGAGTTACGTGCTGGAGAACGGCTCCGCGCGCTTCGTGTTCACCTCCGTGATCAAGGCATCCACCGACTGGGGCCGCTTCCTCGCCGAGCACGTGGCCGAGCACGGCGACGGCGTCGTCGACCTCGCCATCGAGGTGCCCGACGCGCGTGCCGCGTACGCGTACGCCATCGAGCACGGCGCCCGCTCGGTGGCCGAGCCGTACGAGCTGAAGGACGAGCACGGCACGGTCGTCCTCGCCGCGATCGCCACCTACGGCAGGACCCGCCACACCCTCGTCGACCGCTCCGGCTACGACGGCCCCTACCTGCCCGGCTACGCCGCAGCGCGGCCGATCGTCGAGCCCCCGGCCCAGCGCACCTTCCAGGCCGTCGACCACTGCGTCGGCAACGTCGAACTCGGCCGGATGAACGAGTGGGTGGAGTTCTACAACAAGGTCATGGGCTTCACGAACATGAAGGAGTTCGTGGGCGACGACATCGCGACCGAGTACAGCGCGCTGATGTCGAAGGTCGTGGCCGACGGCACGCTCAAGGTCAAGTTCCCGATCAACGAGCCCGCCATCGCCAAGAAGAAGTCGCAGATCGACGAGTACCTGGAGTTCTACGGCGGAGCGGGCGTCCAGCACATCGCGCTCAACACCAACGACATCGTGCAGACGGTCCGTACGATGCGCGCCGCCGGTGTCGAGTTCCTGGACACGCCCGACACGTACTACGACACCCTCGGCGAGTGGGTCGGCGACACCCGCGTCCCGGTCGAGACCCTGCGCGAGCTGAAGATCCTCGCCGACCGCGACGAGGACGGCTACCTGCTGCAGATCTTCACCAAGCCGGTCCAGGACCGCCCGACCGTCTTCTTCGAGATCATCGAGCGGCACGGCTCGATGGGCTTCGGCAAGGGCAACTTCAAGGCCCTGTTCGAGGCGATCGAGCGGGAGCAGGAGCGCCGCGGCAACCTGTGACCCGCGGCCCGGCGCCGGGGGTCCGGCCCCGGTCCGGCCCTGCTCCGGCGCCGCCGGCCACCCCGGGAAAGGGGCGGCCGGCGGCGCCGTCGCCGTACGACGCGCTCAGCGGAACGGCCCCGGGGCGACGCCCGGCGGGGGTACCTCGCCGGACGGCGGCGCGGGTTCCTCGGTGGGTGGTGGCGCGGGTGCCGCGGTGAGCGGCCGCGAGGGCCCCGCGCCGGGTGGTGGCGGAGGCTCCCCGGCAGCGGGCGGCGAGGGCGCGTCGGCGGTCCGCGGCGCGGGCTCCTCGGCCGACGGGGGCGGGGTCTCCTCGACCGGCGGCTCGCCCAGGTCCGCCAGCGCCGTCCGCGCCGAGGGCACCCACAGCGGCGAGAAGTACGGATTGGTCCGCAGCGCCAGTTCCAGATGCCGCCGGGCCGGCCCGGACAGGTCCAGCGCCCGTTCGATCACCCCCCGGTGGTAGGCGTACAGCGCGTTGCGCACCCCGCCGCCCTTCGCCGTGTCCGTCGCCGCCGCGGCGAACTTCAGCGCCTCCTCGTCCTGCCCGGCCCGGTGCAGCGCCCAGCCGAGCGCGTCGGCCACCGCGGTCCCCGGCTGCCGTTGCCACTCGACCCGCAGCCGCAGCGCCGCCGACCGCGCGTCGCCGTGGTCCGCCTCGAACCGCCCCAGCACCAGCTCGTCGTCGACGCCCTCCGCGGCGTCCTGCCGCACCCGCGTGCGCAGCAGGTCGTACTGCGTCCTGGCCTGCGGACCCAGCCCCAGCGCCTGGTACAACTCGCCGAGCTCCAGGGCGTACTCGGGGCAGGGACGGTGGGCGAGCGCCCTGCGGTACGCCTTCACCGCGTCCACGTCGCGGCCCAGCGCGGCCAGCGCCCGCCCCTGCCCGACCCGCGCGGCCCACTGGTCGGGATCGAGCCGCACCGCCGCCTCGAAGTGGCGCAGCGCGTCCTCGCGGTCGCCCCGCTCCCACGCGATCCGTCCGGCCTGCTCCAGATACTCCGCCCGCTCCGCCGGCGCGGTCGCGGCCGCCGCGGCGGCCGACAGTTGGGCCGCCGCGTCCTCGCGCCAGCCCCGGTCCCAGTACACGCCCGCGGCCCGCGCCTTCGCCGCCGGCCCCTGGTGCAGCTTCAGCAGCCCGTCCAGGGTGCGCTGCGCGGCCCTGTGGTCACCGAGCCCGGTGTAGGCGTCGATCAGCGGCGGGTACGCCGTCCACCGCCCCGGCTCCCGCTTCAGCGCCTGCTCGCCCCACGCCCGCGCCGCCCGGAAGTCCCGGCGTTCGACCGCCAGCGCCGTCATGCCGTCCAGCGCCGCGCCGTTGCCCGTCGGGCGCAGCCGCAGCGAGGTCCGCAGCGCCCGCTCGGCCTTCGGATAGTTCCGGGCGTCCGCCGTCCGCCGCCCCCGCTCCACGTAGGCGGCCCCGAGCACCGCCCACGCCGCGGCGTCCCGCGGATGGGCCCGCACCAGCCGTTCCCGGTCGTCGATCAGCGCCGTCAGGCCGGACAGCGAGGCCGGCGCGCCCGCCGACACCGCCGCCAGGGCCCCGGCCGCGGGCGCCGCCGCCGGGCGCGCCGGCTGCCGCTGCGACGCCAGCAGCGCCCAGCCCCCGCCCGCCACGGCACCGCACGCGACCAGCGCGGCCAGGGTCCGGCGCACTGTGCGGGCCCGGGGCCGCGCCGTCTCCGGGCCGGTCGCCGGTCGGATCTCCCTACCGCCCACCGTGCGTCTCTCCATGCCGCACACTGTGCGTCAATATGATGATCGCCACCCGGTAGGCGGAGGGGTGCCGTCCGCGGGGTTCACACCGATGGCCCCGAGTGCGACGCTGTGATCATGAGCCGCATCCACGCCGTGCCCGATGGAGGCACCGCAGCCCAGGGCAACCTCACCGACCGGCTCCTTGCGGGCCTGCCGGCCGAGGCGGTCCTCACCGATCCCGACGTCACCGTCTCCTACGCCAACGACATGGCGAGTTTCTGCCCGTCCGGCGCCCCGGCCGTCGTCGTCCTGCCGCGCACGGTCGAAGAGGTCCAGCACGTCATGCGCACCGCGACCGAGCTGCGCGTGCCGGTGGTCCCGCAGGGCGCCCGCACCGGCCTGTCCGGCGCCGCCAACGCCTCCGACGGCTGCATCGTGCTCTCCCTGACCAGGATGAACCGCATCCTGGAGATCAACCCGGTCGACCGCATCGCCGTCGTCGAGCCCGGCGTCGTCAACGCCGAGCTGTCCCGCGCGGTCAACGAGCACGGCCTGTACTACCCGCCGGACCCCTCCAGTTGGGAGATGTGCACCATCGGCGGCAACATCGGCACCGCCTCCGGCGGCCTGTGCTGCGTGAAGTACGGGGTCACCGCCGAGTACGTGCTCGGCCTCGACGTCGTCCTCGCCGACGGCCGCCTGATGTCCACCGGCCGCCGCACCGCCAAGGGCGTCGCCGGATACGACCTCACCCGGCTGTTCGTCGGCTCCGAGGGCTCCCTCGGCATCGTCGTACGGGCGGTGCTGGCGCTCAAGCCGCAACCGCCGCAACAGCTCGTGCTCGCCGCCGAGTTCGCCTCCGCGGCCGCCGCCTGCGACGCCGTGTGCCGGATCATGGCCGGCGGCCACGTGCCGTCGCTGCTGGAGCTGATGGACCGTACGACCGTGAAGGCCGTCAACGACCTCGCGCACATGGGCCTGCCGGAGACCACCGAGGCGCTGCTGCTCGCCGCCTTCGACACCCCGGACCCGGCCGCCGACCTGGCCGCCGTCGGGGCGCTGTGCGAGGCGGCCGGGGCCACCCAGGTCGTCCCGGCCGACGACGCGGCCGAGTCCGAGATGCTCCTCCAGGCCCGGCGGCTGTCGCTCACCGCGCTGGAGGCGGTCAAGGGCACCACGATGATCGACGACGTGTGCGTGCCCCGCTCCCAACTCGGCGAGATGCTCGACGGAATCGAGCGGATCGCCGAGAAGTACCAGCTCACGATCGGGGTCTGCGCGCACGCCGGGGACGGCAACACCCACCCGACCGTCTGCTTCGACGCGCAGGACCCGGACGAGTCACGGCGCGCCCGCGAGTCCTTCGACGAGATCATGGGCCTCGGCCTCGAACTCGGCGGCACGATCACCGGCGAGCACGGCGTGGGGGTCCTGAAGAAGGAGTGGCTGGCGCGCGAGATCGGCCCGGTGGGCGTGGAGATGCAGCGGGCCGTCAAACATGCCTTCGACCCGCTGGGGCTCCTGAACCCGGGCAAGCTGTTCTGATCACGGGCTTCGCGGACCCGCGGTCTTCGCCGACCGGCAGGCTGCCGCTACGGGGCGGTCCGTACGAGCCCGCCGCGGGGGGTCCGTACCGCCCACGACGGGCCCGTACGAGTGAGAGGCGCCCCGGCGCCGGGCATTACGCGGCTCGGCGGAGTTTTTTTCTCCGGTACCGCTTCCGGGGTTGTGAAGTACGTGCACGAGGTTGCCCGGAAAGGAGTGGGTCCGGTCGGACCGGCGGTACCGGATGCGCCGGTCTGATAGATGTGTAGGCCCCCAGACGACCCCGAGCAGATACGGGACGACGGACATGAGCGCCCCAACCCCGGCACCCGGCGACGACAGGCCCCGCGAGGGGTACTACCCGGACCCGTCCATCCCTGGATACGTCCGGTACTGGAACGGTGCCGCCTGGGTACCGGGCACGAGCCGGCCCGCGCCGACCGACGGCGAGCCGCTCAGCCCGCCGCCCGGTGTGCGCTCCGCGACCGCCGCGATCCCGGCGGTCGAGGAGACGGGCCCGCATTTCTTCGATGAGGACCCGATCGACACGCCGGGCCCGACGGGGGCACCGCACGGCGGCCGCCCCGAGCCGGCGTCCGCGTGGGGCGCCGACCGCTCCCACCAGTCCGGCTTCGGCGGCGACCAGGACCGCCGCGTCTCCTGGGGCGCCCCGGCCGCGTCCGACCCCAGGGCCGCGCTCGGCGACCCGGCCGCGGGGCAGCCGGACGGCCGCGCCGCCCGCACCGACGGCACCGCGTCGATCCCGCCGGCGGACCCGGAACAGGCCTTCGCCGACGGCACGTTCGTCTTCCGCCGCCCGACGGCGCAGGCCCGGGGGACCGCACCGGCGACGGACGGGACCACGGGGGCGGCGCCCGGTACGCCGGCTCCCGGCATCCCCGCTCCCGGCGGTCCGCCCGCCGACGACGGCACCATGACCTTCCGCCCGGTACCCCGCACGGACCGGCCGGGGGGCCCGGCGAACACCCCGGGCGCCCCCGCCCTCCCTGCCCAGGGCTCACCCGCGTCCGCGGGCTCCCCCGGGGGCGGCTCGGGCGGTCCGGGGACGGCGAGCGGCTCCGCGGGGGCCGGCACGCCCGCTCCCGGCGGGGCCGGGGGACCGGGATTCGGCGCCGGCAAGGCGGCCGCCGCCCGCGCGGCCACGGGACAGCCGGAAACGCCGGCACCGCGGCCCTCCACCCCCTCGGCGGCGGCGAGTCCGCCCGCCGCACCCTTCCCGCCCTCGGCCGCGTCCGTCCCCCAGCAGTCCGCGGCACCGCAGGCCGCCGCCCCCGCCTCCGTGGGCACACCGGTGACCAGCGGCCCCGGTGGCGGCCAGTCCTCCTGGGCCCAGCAGGTGCACCGGCTCGCGGGGGCCGACGACGACCAGCCGGTCGTGCCCTGGAAGCCGCCGGTGGAGGACGTGTTCGCGGCCGCCGCGCGGCGGCAGGCGGAGGCCAGGCCCGCGGGTCTCGGCAAGCGGCTGGCCGCCCGGCTCGTGGACACGGTCGTCCTCGCGGGCGTCACCGCCGTGGCCGCCGTACCGCTCGGCACCAGGGCGGTCGACCACGTCAACGCGAAGATCGACGCGGCCAGGCTCTCCGGCCGCACCGTCACGGTGTGGCTCCTCGACGGCACGACGGCGACGTATCTCGGCATCGTCCTCGCCGTGCTGCTGCTGTTCGGCGTCGTCTACGAGGTGCTGCCCACCGCCAAGTGGGGCCGCACCCTGGGCAAGAAGCTGTGCGGCCTGGAGGTGCGGGACATCGAGGCCCACGAGCCTCCGTCCTTCGGCGCGGCCCTGCGCCGCTGGCTGGTCTACAGCGTGCCGGGTCTGCTCGGCGTCGGTGTCGTGGGCGTCCTGTGGTGCCTGTTCGACCGGCCGTGGCACCAGTGCTGGCACGACAAGGCGGCGCACACGTTCGTGGCGGGCTGACCGGAGCCGCCCCTCGGTGCCCCGGCCGGGACCGTCTCACGGGGCGCCGGCCCAAAGGGCGTGCGGGGGGCGGTCCGTCGCCCGTACGGCCGCGCGCCGGATGCGGACGTCCCGCGGTCGCGGTGCACTCGGCCCATGAGCACCGAACCGCCCTCCGGCTCCGGACCGCAGCCACCGCCCTCCGGCGGCGGCCCGTACGACGGCGGCTCCTCCGGCGACGGCCCGCATGGAGGAGGCCCTCCCGGCGGCGGCCCCCCACCGGGAGGCACCCCACCCGAAGGCCCGCCCCCCGGAGGCCCCGGGAGCGGCGCTCCCGGCGGCGGCTGGCAGGGCGGCGGCCCTCCCGGAGGCGGCCCCTACGGCCCGCCACCCGGCGGTGGCCCCCCGGGTGGCGGCCCCTACGGCGGCGGTGGCCCCTACGGCGGTGGCCCGCCCGGCGGCCCGTACCCGCCCGATCCGCTCGCCGGTATGCCCCCGCTCGCCGACAGCGCCAAGCGCACCGCCGCCCGCATCATCGACATGATCATGGTGGGTGTCGTCGTCTGGCTGCTCACCCTCGGCTTCAGGGTGAACGACTACACGATGAACGCGGACCGCTTCCAGGTCGGCGCATCCGTGGCGCAGGCGGTCGTCGGAGCCCTGCTGTACATCGCCTACGACACCTTCATGATCTCCAGGTCGGGGCAGACCCTCGGCAAGAAGTGGCTGGGGATGCGGGTGGCCAACCTCGCGGACGGCTCCACGCCCTCCGTGTCGACGGCGCTGGGCCGCGCGGCGGTGCTGTGGCTGCCCTTCTACTTCTGCTGCCCCTGCCTCTGGCTCGCGGTGGCCGGCGGCTGGAGCTACTTCGACCGGCCCTACAAGCAGGGCCTGCACGACAAGGCGGCCAGGACGGTTGTGGTCAGCGTCGAATGACGTACACCGATCGGCGCATGGGAAAGAGAACGGCGGGCCCGTCGGCAGGGGCCCGCCGTTCCCGCGTCGGACGTCCAGGCGTCCAGGCGCCCAGGTGTTCAAGAGCCCGGGTGTTCGCGCCGGGTGCGCCTCAGGAGCCCGTCGTCTCCCGCACCGGCTCCACGCGGGCGGAGACGGGCGCCCGTCGTACCGGCACCCGCACGGCCTCCGGAGCCGCCGGGGGCGCCACCGGGGGAACCGTCGCGGACGCCGTCCCGGGCGTCGCCGCGAGGGGTTTCGGCAGCGGTACCGTCATGGCGACCAGGAGTCCCAGGGCGAGCGCCGCCAGGGCGACGACCGTGATCCCCAGCACCGAACTCGTCTGTGACAGCAGCAGCATGGCGAGCGTCGAGAAGATCACGGTGCACGAACCGTAGGCGAGCTGTGCGGCGGTCGGACGAGGCATGGCAATCGGTCCTCGGAAGTGGGGTCTCCCCCCTGCCTCTCACTGAGGGGAGGTGCGGACAGAATCTGGGGCGAGACAAGGAGGTCGGCCTGGCTTTCCTCCGACTCCCGGGCACGGGGCCCATCGACTCTATTCGGCTGCATGCCCGAACGGAACGGCCGGTAAGCGTGACCTAACCCACGGTGCCGAAGCATGGGGGGCGCACGGAGTCATACCGTCCGCCAAGTGGACGGATCCACGCGCCGGGAGGACGTTCCCGGCCGTCCGCAAAGCGAACGTCGGCTCCGCATAGTGCACTTGAGCTGTCCAAGTCAAGGTCTGTCTTTTCTTGTAAACCTCTAGTCAAATGTCGTCACTTGACTACACGCGTTGAGCGCGCGCGGACCTTCCTGGGCAGAGGCAGAGACCCCCCTTCCGCGCGCTTGCACACGCGTCAGGGGAGGACATCAAGTGACCAGCAGACCCTGGACGTTCAGAGCGGCCGCGATCGCTGTCGCACTCGCGGCGGGGACCGCCACGATCTCGACGTTCGCCGTCGCGGAGGCCGCCACCACCGGCACGTCCGCCACCGTGGACCGGCACGACCCCGCGCCGGTCGGGCAGCAGAAGCACGACCTCGACGGGCCGCTGAGCAAGACTCAGGAGGCCCAGCGCCAGGAGGCGCTGAACCAGGTCATCGCCGGCAAGGCCAAGCTGAAGGACCGCAACGGCTCGAAGGTCGTCCAGCTCAAGGGCAAGAAGGGCGACAGCAAGTACGTCGAGATGAGCCGGGAGAAGACCGACAAGATCTTCACCATCCTGGTCGAGTTCGGCGACAAGACGGACCCGAAGTACGGCGGCACGGCCGGCCCCCTGCACAACACGATCGCCGCGCCGGACCGCACCAAGGACAACAGCACGGCCTGGCAGAAGGACTACAACCAGCAGCACTTCCAGGACATGTACTTCGGCACCGGCAAGGGTGTCGAGTCCGTGAAGAAGTACTACGAGAAGCAGTCCTCGGGCCGCTACTCGGTCGACGGCGAGGTCTCCGACTGGGTCAAGGTCCCGTACAACGAGGCCCGTTACGGCTCCAACTACTGCGGCTCCACCAACTGCCCGAGCGTGTGGAACGTCGTCGGCGACGGCGTCACCGCCTGGGTCGCGCAGCAGAAGGCGGCCGGCAAGTCCGACGCGGACATCAAGACGGACCTGGCCAAGTACGACCAGTGGGACCGCTACGACTACGACGGCGACGGCAACTTCAACGAGCCCGACGGCTACATCGACCACTTCCAGATCGTGCACGCCGGTGAGGACGAGTCCGCCGGCGGCGGCGTCCAGGGCACCGACGCGATATGGGCGCACCGCTGGTACGCCTTCGGCACCGACGCCGGCGCCACCGGCCCGGCGAACAACAAGCTCGGCGGCGCCCAGATCGGCGACACCGGAATCTGGGTCGGCGACTACACGATCCAGCCGGAGAACGGCGGACTCGGCGTCTACGCACACGAGTACGGCCACGACCTCGGCCTGCCGGACGAGTACGACACGGCCGGCGGCGAGAACTCCACCGGCTTCTGGACGCTGATGTCCTCCGGTTCCTGGCTGGGCCGGGGCAAGGACGCCATCGGTGACCTGCCGGGCGACATGAACGCGTGGGACAAGCTCCAGCTCGGCTGGCTCACCTACGACACGGCCAAGGCCGGCGTGAAGTCCTGGCACAAGCTCGGCCTCGCCGAGTACAACACCAAGTACCGCCAGGCGCTGGTGGTCTCCCTGCCGGACAAGGCGGTCACCACCGAGATCGTCACCCCGGCCCAGGGCGCGACCCAGTGGTGGAGCGGCAGCGGCGACAACCTCAAGAATACGCTGACGCGTTCCGTCGACCTCACCGGCAAGAAGTCGGCCGCCCTCACCCTCGACGGCTGGTACGACATCGAGGCCAACTACGACTACCTCTACACCGAGGTGTCGACCGACGGCGGCGCCAACTGGACCGCCCTGGACGGCACGGTGGACGGCCAGGCCATCCCGCGCGACGGCAGCCACAAGCCGGCGCTGACGGGCACGGTCGACGGCTACAAGAAGCTGGCGTACTCCCTCGACGCCTACGCGGGCCAGAAGATCCAGCTCCGCTTCCGCTACCAGACCGACGGCGGCGTGGCCCAGAAGGGCTTCGCGGCCGACGAGATCAGCGTCACCGCGGACGGCGCGGCGCTCTTCTCCGACAACGCGGAGAGCGCGGACGCGGCCTGGACGGCGAGCGGCTTCTCCCGCATCGGCGCGTCCTTCACCAAGGACTACAAGCAGTACTACATCGCCGAGAACCGCCAGTACGCGTCCTACGACAAGACGCTGGCGACGGGCCCGTACAACTTCGGCTTCTCGACGACCCGTCCGGACTGGGTGGAGCACTACCCGTACCAGAACGGCCTGTTGATCTGGAAGTGGGACACCTCCCAGGCGGACAACAACACCAAGGACCACCCGGGCGTGGGTCTGATCCTCCCGATCGACTCGCACCCGAAGCCGATGAAGTGGTCCGACGGCACGCTGATGCGCAACCGCATCCAGGCCTACGACTCGCCCTTCAGCCGCTTCGCGACGGACGGCATCATGCTGCACAAGGCGGGCGTCGCGGCCATCGTCGATTCGTCGAAGGGGGTGCCGGTCTTCAACGACCACACCAGCACCTACTACGACGCCTCGAACCCGGCCGCCGGTGTCAAGATCACTGACACCAACACCAGGATCAAGATCGAGAAGGAGGCCCGGGACGGGTCCACGATCGAGCTCGAGGTCGGCCGCGCGGTGAAGTAAGGCGCATCGTCGCAGGTCACAAGCGTATCGGCGGCAACCCCTTGGCGGGTTGCCGCCGATCGTGTTTAGGTGCGTCCTGTGGCTTTCTTATTGACACCGACCGGAACGGGGATGTGACGCATGGCCGCAGGAGGCTTCAACAAACTGCCGAACGGCACGGTGGTGGTGGCGCTGAATCTGCCCCGCCCCGCCGCCGACGGCGCCGGCAGCGTTCGCGTCCTCGTCCATGCCCGCAACCGGGCCCGCGCCCTGACGCGGCTGCGCAACCAGGGCCTGCGCGCCGTCTACCTGCGGGGCAACGCGGCCCCGCCCACCCCGGACGAGATCACGGCCGTACTGCACCACCCCGACGGCCTGATATGGCGTACTGCCCCCGACAACGCTGTCGGCCGGCCGCTGGAGCTGTGGCAGCCGATCAGATCGCTTGTCGGGCGTCCGGCGGCGCGGGCCTGAGGCAGGCCGGTCCGCCCGGTCCGCCGGGCGGACGCCGGTGGGGTCCGAACGGCGGCCGGGGCTCAGGCCCCGGCCACGACCGGCTTGCCGGTGAGCTCGACCCCCGCCTGCCGCATCTCCTCCAGCGCCCGTTCGGTGGTCTCCTGGGCCACCCCGGCGGTGAGGTCCAGCAGCACCTGGGTGCGGAAGCCCTCCTTCACGGCGTCCAGGGCGGTGGCCCGCACGCAGTGGTCCGTGGCGATGCCGACGACGTCCACCTCGTCGATCTCCCGGCCCCTGAGCCAGTCGGCGAGGGACACCCCGTTCTCGTCCGCGCCCTCGAAGCCGCTGTACGCGGCGGCGTAGGCGCCCTTGTCGAAGACGGCGTCGACCGCGCCGGAGGCGACGACCGGGGCGAAGTTCGGGTGGAAGCCCACTCCCTCCGTGCCCGCCACGCAGTGCGCGGGCCAGGAGCGGACGAAGTCGGGGTTGTCGGCAAAGTGCCCGCCGGGGGCGATGTGGTGGTCGCGGGTCGCCACCACGTGGCGGTACCCGGCGGGCGCCTGGCCGACCAGCTCGGTGATCGCGGCGGCGACATCGGCACCCCCGGCCACCGCGAGACTGCCCCCCTCGCAGAAGTCGTTCTGCACGTCAACGACGATCAAGGCGCGGCGCATGGTCGGTGTCCTTCGGCTGTCGGGGCGGGAGCATGGCGTGCGGTTGCCCGGCCGGTGCACTTACGAGCCTAGAGACTCCCGCGGACGCGCGGGAGAGGGCCGGGTGCCGGGAGGGCGGTCGGGTGGCCATGGGCCGGACGGGCGGAGACGGGCGGTCGGGTCACTGAGGTACGGACGGCCGACGGCACGGCGCGCGGTCGCGACGGGCGGAAGCGCGGCCGATGGCCGGACGGGTCGGCGCGGGCGGAAGGACGGCCGCGGGCGGGCGGGCCCGCGGAGGCCGGACGGACGGGGACGGGCGGGGCGGGCGTAGGCGGGCGGGACGGGCGTAGGCGGGCGGGGCCGGGCGCGGACGGGGTCGGGGGCCGGGTGGCACTCGCTCTAGCTACCCGAGCCGCCGTGCACGTACTCCGTCGCGATGACCGGTTCCCCGTGCGAGAGCTGGGTCGCCGACAGCGGCAGGCCGGCACGGGCCGCCGCGTGCCGGTCGCGGGCCGTGTCCAGCGGCTCCCGGGCGACCACCTCGCCGCCCTTGACCAGCTCCACCAGAAGCTGCCGCCCGGCGAGCTCCGCGGGCACCGGCCCGGTGCCGACCACCTCGGCCTCCGCCACGCCGTGCTCGTCCAGCCGCCGGGCCGCCCACTTGCGGCCGCCGACGGACGTCTTGCCCCCGCTGGACTTCTTCGCCACCGGCACCAGCGGCGCCGCCGTATCGGCGGACTCGGCCCGCGCGACCAGCTTGTAGACCATCGAGCAGGTCGGGTGCCCGGAGCCGGTCACCAGCCGGGTGCCGACGCCGTAGGCGTCCACCGGCGCCGCCGCCAGCGAGGCGATCGCGTACTCGTCCAGGTCGGAGGTCACGACGATCTTCGTGCCGGTCGCGCCCAGCTCGTCCAGCTGCTGCCGCACCCGGTGCGCGACCAGCAGCAGGTCCCCGGAGTCGATGCGCACCGCGCCCAGCGCGGGCCCGGCCACCTCCACCGCCGAACGGACCGCCTCGGCGACGTCGTAGGTGTCCACCAGCAGCGTGGTGTCCCGGCCGAGGGAGTCGACCTGCGCCCGGAAGGCGTCCCGCTCGCGGTCGTGCAGCAGCGTGAAGGCGTGGGCGGAGGTGCCCACGGTCGGGATGTTGTAGCGGAAGCCGGCGGCCAGGTCGGAGGTGGAGGTGAAGCCGCCGACGTAGGCGGCCCGGGAGGCGGCGACCGCGGCCAGCTCGTGGGTGCGGCGGGCGCCCATCTCGATCAGCGGACGCCCGCCGGCGGCGGAGGCCATGCGGGAGGCGGCGGCCGCGATCGCCGAGTCGTGGTTGAGGATCGACAGGATCACCGTCTCCAGCAGCACGCACTCGGCGAAGGACCCCTCGACCCGCAGGACCGGCGAGCCCGGGAAGTACACCTCGCCCTCGGGATAGCCCCAGATGTCACCGCCGAACCGGTAGTCGGCCAGCCACCGGAGCGTGGGCTCGTCGACGATCCGGCGCTCGCGCAGGAAGTCCAGGACGCCGGCGTCGAAGCGGAAGTTCTCCACCGCGTCCAGCACGCGCCCGGTGCCCGCCACCACGCCGTAGCGGCGCCCGTCCGGCAGTCGCCGGGTGAAGACCTCGAAGACGCTGCGCCGCCCGGCGGTGCCCGCCTTCAGCGCGGCCTGCAGCATCGTCAGCTCGTAGTGGTCGGTGAAGAGCGCCGTCGAGGGAACGTCCACCGGCAGCCCAAGGTCCGCTACGCCCACCGGAATCTCCTAGTTCATGTCTCGCGGGCCGACCCCCGGCATCGGCCGGGGGCCCGGGGGGTCGCCCCGGGAAATGCAGCATGGCGAAGGATCGTACTCCCATTTCGTCAGTCTGACGATTTTGGATGCCGCCCCACGCCGGGCCGGGCCGGTTTGTGCTCCCACCCCCCTGCGGTGGCAGCATGGGCAGTGTGACGTCACCCGCGCCCGTAGAGATCGAACGCCCCGAGTCGGCGGAGGAAGCGCTCGCCGTCCCCGAGCCCGACGTCCCCTGGGTCACGATCGTCCACAACGACCCGGTCAACCTCATGAGCTACGTCACGTACGTCTTCCAGTCGTACTTCGGCTATCCCAAGGACAAGGCCACCAAGCTCATGCTCGACGTCCACCACAAGGGCCGGGCGGTCGTCTCCAGCGGCAGCCGCGAGGAGATGGAACGCGACGTGCAGGCGATGCACGGCTACGGCCTGTGGGCCACGCTCCAGCAGGACCGCAAGTAGCCCCGAGACCGCAGACCGCGAACCGCCCCGGACCGGAAGCAGCGAACCCCCTTCATGCCAGGAACCTTCGAACCGCTCCCCGGCGGCGGCGCGGCCGTCGCGCTCGACGAGGTCGAGATCTCGATCATCCGGTCGCTGGCCGTGCAGCTCCTGGAGCTGATCGGCCCCGGCCCGGGCGAGGACCGGCCCGACGACCCGCTCGCCGAGCTGTTCGCCGAGGGCCCGAGCGAGCCGCCCGCCGACCCGGTGCTCAAGCGGCTCTTCCCGGACGCCTACAGCGACCCCGAGCAGGACCCCGGCTCGCCCCGCGAGGCCGAGGAGCAGCGCGCCCACTCCGCCGAGTTCCGCCGCTACACCGAGAACGACCTGCGTGCGGGCAAGCGCGATAACGCCCTGGCGGTGATCCGCTCGCTGGACGAGCTGTCGTCCCCCGGTGAGGGCGGAGCCGTGCTGAAGCTGTCGGTCGAGGAGTCCCGGCAGTGGCTCGGCGCCCTCAACGACCTGCGCCTGGCCATCGGCTCCCGGCTGGACATCGTCGACGAGGACGAGACCGACGCCCTCTACCGCCTGCCGGACGAGGACCCGCGCAAGCCGATGGTGATGGCCTACCTGTGGCTCGGCGGACTCCAGGAGACGCTCGTCTCGACGCTTATGCCCTGATCTCTCCGGTTTCGGTGTTCGCTCAGAGGACGCTCAAATCCGGATAACGATCGCGTCACCGTGGCGGCCCCGTATGGCCATTTGGGGCAACTTTTGTCCACTTCTTCCTGTGTGATGCGCCACAGGACCTTCCGGCGATCAGTGTTGCGGCCGTGATAGATCTTCACGACCGCCCGACGGACACCACCCATGTCCCGTCGGGTGCGCCACCGAGCCGGCGACCGCCGGCCAGGCACAGCTCCAGTTCCGGGGGGATCGCAACCCGATCCGAGGCCGACCAGCGGCCCGGGTCGGCATGGAGAAAGGCGCACCACACATGACCTCGTCGCAGGTCGGTAAGAACGTTACGAGCCGGGCCGGCAGTGAGGCCGTGAGCGGCGACGCCCCCGAGGAGGGGTACGAGCGCGGGCTCGGCAGCCGTCAGGTCCAGATGATCGCGATCGGCGGCGCGATCGGCGTCGGCCTCTTCCTGGGTGCCGGGGCGAACATCGCCAAGGCCGGACCCAGTCTCATCTTCATGTACGCCATCGCGGGCGTCATCATCTTCTTCATCATGCGGGCGCTCGGCGAGCTGCTGCTCTACCGCCCCGTCTCGGGCTCCTTCGCGGAGTACTCCCGTGAGTTCCTCGGCCCGTTCTTCGGCTACTTCACCGGCTGGACCTACTGGCTGATGTGGGTGGTGACCGGGATGGCCGAGCTGACGGCCGCCGCGATCTACGTCCACTACTGGTTCCCGCACATCCCGCAGTGGGTGACGGCCCTGGTCTTCCTGGTGGTCCTCTTCGTGGCCAACCTGATCTCGGTGAAGCTGTTCGGCGAGATCGAGTTCTGGTTCTCGATGGTCAAGGTGACCGCGCTCATCGGCATGATCGTCATCGGCCTGGGCGTGCTGACCTTCGGCTTCAGCGCCGCCGGCGACACCGCCTCGGTCGCCAACCTCTGGCAGTTCGACGGCTTCTTCCCCAAGGGCATCGGCTCCTCCCTGATGACCCTCCAGGGCGTGATGTTCGCCTACCTCGCCGTCGAGCTGGTCGGCGTCACCGCGGGCGAGTCCGAGAACCCGGAGAAGACCCTCCCCAAGGCGATCAACACCCTGCCCTGGCGCATCGCCCTGTTCTACGTCGGCGCGCTCACCGTCATCCTGTGCGTGGTGAAGTGGACCCAGTTCGCGGAGGGCGTCAGCCCCTTCGTGAAGGCGTTCGCCGTGATCGGCATCCCGGCCGGCGCGGGCATCGTCAACTTCGTGGTGCTCACCGCGGCCCTGTCGTCCTGCAACTCCGGCATGTACTCCACCGGCCGTATGCTGCGCACTCTCGCGGACAACGGCGAGGCGCCCCGCGTCTTCAGCCGGCTGTCGGCCTCCAAGACCCCGGCCCTCGGCATCACCGTCTCGGTCGCCTTCATGGGCATCGGCGTCGTGCTGAACTACATCGTCCCGGAGAAGGCCTTCGGCTACGTCACCTCCGTCGCCACCGCGGCCGGCATCTGGACCTGGCTGATGATCCTGGTCAGCCACGTGCTCTACCGCCGCGCGGTCGACGCGGGCCGGCTGCCCGCCTCCGCCTTCCCGGCGCCGGGCGGCGCGAAGTGCAGCTGGGTCGCCATTGTGTTCCTGCTCTTCGTCACCGGGCTGATCGCCATCGACGCCGACTCCCGCGTCTGCCTGTACGTGATGGCCGTCTGGGCCGCCGTCCTGGCCGCCGGCTGGGCGGTCCTCAAGGCCCGCAACCCGCAGGTCGCCGAGCGCCGCGACCCGGAGCTCGAGAAGGTCGGCTGACCTCACCCGCCCGGACGTCCGGCCGCCGGGGCTGCTCGTGGAAGCCCCGGCGGCCGCTCAGGGCGTCCGTCATATGGGCCGTTCCGTACCACCTTCCGGTACGGGGCGGCCCTCTGCTTATGCTGGCCGTCATGCTGACCATCACCCAGGCCCTCTACGACCAGATCGTCGCCCACGCCCGCGCGGACCACCCCGACGAGGCGTGCGGCGTGGTCGCCGGTCCCGAGGGCTCCGGCCGCCCGGAGCGCTTCGTCCCGATGCTGAACGCGGCCCGCTCGCCCACTTTCTACGAGTTCGACTCGCAGGACCTGCTCAAGCTGTACCGCGAGATGGACGACCGCGACGAGGAGCCGGTGATCATCTACCACTCCCACACCGCGACCGAGGCCTACCCCTCCCGCACCGACCTCTCCTACGCCAACGAGCCCGGCGCCCACTACGTCCTGGTCTCCACCGCGGACACCGACGGCGCCGGCGACTTCCAGTTCCGCTCCTTCCGCATCGTCGAGGGCGAGGTCACGGAGGAGGAGGTCAAGGTCGTCGAGGCCTACTGAGCGCCTGCCGAGCGCCGCCGAACGCCCGCCGAACGCCCGCCGGGCCCGGCCGCATCCCGCAGTTCGGTCAGAATTCATCCACGATGCGAGATCACATTCCGGTGGCCGGACCGGGAATCGATACGATGACCGCATGGTTGTTGATGACGTGAGCGACAGGACGCCGGGCATGCTGCTCGTGGCGCGGCTGCACGTCGACCTGTGCAGGCTGAACAGCGCCATCTGTTGACGCACCCCGCCGCCGTACGGCCGTGAGCCGCGGTGCGCTGTAGCGCGCCCCTCCAACCCTCAGACTTACCGACAGGAGCCCCAAGCCATGGCCATCGAGGTCCGCATCCCCACCATCCTGCGCCAGTACACCGACGGCCAGAAGGCCGTCGAGGGCACCGGGGACACCCTCGCCGACCTGTTCGCCGACCTCGAGACCCGGCACCCGGGCATCCAGGCCCGCATCGTCGACGGCGGCCAACTGCGCCGCTTCGTGAACGTGTACCTCAACGACGAGGACGTCCGCTTCCTCGACGGCATCACCACCAAGCTCGCCGACGGCGACAACGTGACGATCCTGCCGGCCGTGGCCGGCGGTATGGCCTGATCCCCATGCGCTACGACTCTCCGCTGGCCGCGGTCGGCAACACCCCGCTGGTGCGCCTGCCGCGGCTCTCGCCGTCCGACGACGTCCGCATCTGGGCGAAGCTGGAGGACCGCAACCCCACCGGCTCGGTGAAGGACCGCCCCGCCCTGTACATGATCGAGCAGGCGGAGAAGGAGGGCCGGCTCACCCCGGGATGCACGATCCTGGAGCCGACCTCCGGCAACACGGGCATCTCCCTGGCCATGGCGGCGAAGCTCAAGGGCTACCGCATGGTGTGCGTGATGCCCGAGAACACCTCGCAGGAGCGCCGGGACCTGCTCGGCATGTGGGGCGCGCAGATCATCTCCAGCCCGGCGGCCGGCGGTTCCAACACCGCCGTACGGGTCGCCAAGGAGCTGGCCGCCGAGCACCCGGACTGGGTGATGCTCTACCAGTACGGCAACCCGGACAACGCGGGCGCCCACTACGCGACGACCGGCCCCGAGATCCTCGCCGACCTGCCGTCGATCACGCACTTCGTGGCCGGCCTCGGCACCACCGGCACCCTCATGGGCGTCGGCCGCTACCTGCGCGAGCACAAGCCGGACGTGCGGATCGTCGCCGCCGAACCGCGCTACGACGACCTCGTGTACGGCCTGCGCAACCTGGACGAGGGCTTCGTCCCCGAGCTGTACGACGCCTCCGTGCTGACCACCCGCTTCTCCGTCGGCTCCGCCGACGCGGTCACCCGCACCCGCGAACTCCTCCAGCAGGAGGGCATCTTCGCCGGCGTCTCCACCGGCGCGGCCCTGCACGCGGCCATCGGCGTCGGCCGGAAGGCGCTGAAGGCGGGGGAGAGCGCCGACATCGTGTTCGTCGTCGCCGACGGCGGCTGGAAGTACCTCTCGACCGGCGTCTACACGGCGGCCACCACCGAAGAGGCCATCGAGACGCTCCACGGCCAGCTCTGGGCGTAGTACGCCCCGGCGCCACGGCGCCCCGAAGTCCATGGGCCCCGGCCGCGATGTGCGGCCGGGGCCCCGGCGTGCGCGGCGTCAGGGATCCTGATGTGCTGGAGAAACGTCACATCCGAGAACGGCACCACAGCGGAAGAGCACAACGACAGGACCGACAGGACACGGCACCCCGGGCACGGCAGAAAGGCGGACGCCCCATGCGCCGTACGACGCTTCCCCGCACCACCGCCACCGTCGCCGCGGCAGCGGCCCTCCTCCTCACGGGCTGCACCGCGCGGGACGGCGGCGGAAGCCCGGGGAGCCGCGCGGCGTCCCCACCGGTGTCCTCGCCCGCGAGCCCGTCCGCCTCGCCCCCCGCGTCCGTCTCCTCCTCGCCGTCGTCACCCACGACGGCCCGCTGCGCCGACCGCGTCGAACTCGGCGCCGCCGACTCCGGCCGCACCCTCTGCCTGAAGACGGGCGGGCAGGTCCGCCTCACCCTGGACGGCACCAGGGCCCGCCCGTGGTCGCCGGTCCGGACGACCGGCGGCGCGCTGCGCGCGGCCAACGCGGGCATCGTCATCCTGCCGGGCGACGCGGTGGCAGCCTTCGACGCCGTCGCTCCGGGCACCGCGCGCCTGACCTCGTCCCGGCCCGCGTGCGCCACCGGCGGTGGGGGTGTCTCGTGCAAGGGAGTCCAGGAGTGGACGGTCACCGTGAAGGTGACGCGGCCATGAGGTCCGCGCCGCCGCTCATCCGGCCAGGTAGCGCACCTGGTCCCACAGCACGGGGTCCACGACCCCCACCCGGCGGCGGAAGTCCCACACCGGCACCTCCCGCACCTCGCCGGTCTCCAGGAAGCTGGTCCGCCCCTGCGCGTCCCCCACCGAGCCCGGCGGCAGCGGGATGACCCCGGACCGCTCGTCGTGGTACTTGCTGGTGATCTTGGCGACCCTGGCCCGCTTGCCGTGCACGGAGAGCACCAGACAGGGGCGGTCCTTGACCCCCGCGCCGTTGTCGAACGGCACGTTCGCCCACCAGATCTCCGCCGGCCGCGGACGCGCCGCGGCCCGTCCGGCCGGGCGCCCGGGAGGCCGCGTCCGCCGCCCCTCGGGCCGGCGGCCCCGCCCCCAGCCGTCGACGAGCGTGGCGACGAGCGCGAGCAGCACCACCGCCGCGAGCGCGAGCCACCAGGACGTGTCCATGGGGACGACGTTACCGGCGTGCGATCCCCGGCGCGCGCCCTTCACCGCGCTACCCGCGCCACACGTCCAGCCGAACCGGTGACACCACAGGTGAGTTCGCCCACAACAGCCCTTGGTGGAGGAGCTACCAGAGGTTTTGCGCCTTACTCTCGACGGACCGCACGACCCCCGTCACTGTCTGTTCGATGTTTCCCGCCAGCGGAGGTTTCTGCTCCATGAAGCTCACCGTCGTCGGCTGCTCGGGGTCGTTCCCGTCCGCGGAATCGGCCTGCTCGAGCTACCTCGTCGAGGCCGACGGCTTCCGGCTGCTCCTCGACATGGGCAACGGCGCCCTGGGCGAGTTGCAGCGCCACTGCGGTCTCTACGACCTCGACGCGATCTTCCTGAGCCATCTGCACGCCGACCACTGCATCGACATGCTCGCGTACTTCGTCGCGCGCTACTACCGGTACGACGGCGGCCGCTGCGACCCCCTCCCGGTCTACGGACCCGAGGGCACCGAGCACCGGCTCACCACCGCCTACGCCGACACCCCCACCGCCTCGTCCATGAGCGAGGTCTTCGACTTCCACACGGTGAAGCCGGGCACCTTCGACATCGGCCCGTTCACGGTGCACACCGAGCGGGTGGCCCACCCCGTGGAGGCGTACGGCATCCGCATCGAGCACGGCGGCAGGACGCTGACGTACTCCGGCGACTCCGGCCTCAGCGACGCGCTGGAGGAACTCGCCCGGGACGCCGACCTGTTCCTGTGCGAGGCCGCCTTCACGCACGGCAAGGAGGACATCCCCGACCTCCATCTGAACGGCCGCGAGGCGGGCGAGACGGCCACCCGGGCCGGCGTCCGGAGCCTGCTGCTCACCCACGTCCCCCCGTGGACCGACCCCCGGATCAACCTCGCGGACGCCCGCGCGGTCTACGCCGGCCCGGTCGAACTGGCGGCACCCGGGGCGTCGTACGAGGTCTGAGGCCCGTACCGCCTCGGTGCGAGCCCCCGTGACGGCCGCGGCCCCGGAACGGAAACGTTCCGGGGCCGCCGTGGTGCCGCTGCCGTGGCCTGCACGGTCGCCGTGGCCTACTTGGCCTCGGCCTTCTGCAGTTCCGCGAGCTCCTCGTCGGACTCGCGGCCCGGCGTGGGCAGGTTGAACCGGGTGATCGCGAAGCGGAAGACCGCGTAGTAGACGACTGCGAAGCACAGACCCACCACGACCAGGCCCCACGGGTTGCTCGCGATGCCGAGGTTCAGCCCGAAGTCGATCGCGCCCGCCGAGAAGCCGAAGCCGTCCTTCATGCCCAGCGCCCACGTCAGCGCCAGCGATATACCCGTGAGCACCGCGTGGATGGCGTACAGGACCGGCGCGATGAACATGAACGTGAACTCGATCGGTTCGGTCACGCCCGTCACGAACGAGGTCAGCGCGACCGAGAACATCATGCCGCCGACCACCTTGCGGCGCTCCGGACGGGCGCAGTGCACGATCGCCAGGCACGCCGCCGGCAGACCGAACATCATGATCGGGAAGAAGCCGGTCATGAACTGGCCCGCGGTCGGGTCGCCGGCCAGGAAGCGGCCGATGTCACCGCTCTTGCCGTGGTAGTCGCCCGCCTGGAACCACGGGAACGAGTTGAGCAGGTGGTGCATCCCGATCGGGATCAGCGCGCGGTTGGCCACACCGAAGATGCCGGCGCCGACGGCGCCCGAACCCACCAGCCACTCACCGAAGTTGTGCAGGCCCGTGCCGAGGACCGGCCAGATGTAACCGAAGACGATGCCGAGGAGCAGACCCGCGAAGGCGGACAGGATCGGGACCAGCCGGCGGCCGCCGAAGAAGCCCGCCCAGTCCGGCAGCTTGGTGCGGTAGAAGCGCTGGTACAGCAGGGCCACCACGAGACCCATGACCACACCGCCGAGGACCTTCGCGTCCACCGGGGCGTTCACCATGACGACCTTGCCGTCGACGGCCTGCGCCACCTTCGGCAGGTTCTTGTCGGTGAACGTGCCCAGCACGTTCTTGAAGACCAGGTAGCCTACGACTGCCGCGAGAGCGGTGGAACCGTCCGACTTCTTGGCGAAGCCGATCGCGATGCCCACGGCGAACAGCAGCGCCATGTTGTCGAGGATCGCGTTGCCGCCGGCCGCCATGAAGCCCGCGATCTTCGTCAGGAAGGCCGGGAAGTCCGGGCGACCGAGCATGTCGGTGTTGCCGAGGCGCACCAGGAGGGCGGCGGCGGGCAGGACCGCCACCGGCAGCATGAGGCTGCGGCCGATGCGCTGCAGCACGGCCATCACGCCGGCGCCCTTCTTCTTGTCGGCCGCGGGAGCGGCGCCGCCCGGGACCAAGGGGGACGGCGGCGTCTGTGGTCTACACCACTGAGTGGTGTAGACCTGTTGTAGCACGATGAAGGGCGGGTAAGGAACCCGCGATTCCCGCTACCGGACCACTACGCGCCGTACCCGCCGCAGGCCCGCCCGCGGGGCGCCCACGAGGTGGCGGCGCGGGAGCCGCGAGTGGGCGGAGAGAACGGGACCCCGGGACCCCCACCGCGTTTGGCCACCGTCCGCAAGGTGGTGTAGACCGGTCCGTCAAGAACGGGGTTCGGATCAGGGAGAAGGAACATGGCCAGCAAGGCTGAGAAGATCGTCGCCGGGCTCGGCGGCATCGACAACATCGACGAGATCGAGGGCTGCATCACCCGCCTGCGCACCGAGGTCCACGACCCCTCGCTGGTCGACGAAGCCGCACTCAAGGCCGCCGGCGCCCACGGCGTCGTCAAGATGGGCACCGCCATCCAGGTCGTCATCGGCACCGACGCCGACCCGATCGCCGCGGAGATCGAGGACATGATGTGAACACGTGAACCCCGGACCGCTCCGGGATTCACTCCTCGGGGCTCCTTCCCACCGCGGAAGGAGCCCCGACGCCCGGGGGGACTAGGCTCGAGGCCATGTCTCGAATCGACGGCCGCACCCCCGAACAGCTCCGCCCGGTCACCATCGACCGCGGCTGGAGCAAGCACGCCGAGGGCTCCGTCCTCGTCTCCTTCGGCGACACCAAGGTCTTCTGCACCGCCTCCGTCACCGAAGGCGTCCCGCGCTGGCGCAAGGGCAGCGGCGAGGGCTGGGTCACCGCCGAGTACGCCATGCTGCCCCGCTCCACCAACACCCGCGGCGACCGCGAGTCCGTCCGGGGCAAGATCGGCGGCCGCACCCACGAGATCTCCCGCCTCATCGGCCGTTCCCTGCGCTCGGTCGTGGACTACAAGGCACTCGGCGAGAACACCATCGTCCTCGACTGCGACGTCCTCCAGGCCGACGGCGGCACGCGCACGGCGGCCATCACCGGCGCGTACGTCGCCCTGGCCGACGCCGTCGCCTGGGCCCAGCGCAAGAAGCTGATCAAGGCCGGCCGCCAGCCGCTGACCGGCACCGTCAGCGCGGTCTCGGTCGGCATCGTCGCCGGCGTCCCGCTGCTCGACCTCTGCTACGAGGAGGACGTCCGGGCCGACACCGACATGAACGTCGTCTGCACCGGCGACGGCCGCTTCGTCGAGGTCCAGGGCACCGCGGAGGCCGAGCCCTTCGCCCGCGACGAACTCAACGCCCTGCTCGACCTCGCCGTCGCAGGCTGCACCGACCTGGCCACCATCCAGCGCACGGCCCTCGAGGCGGCCCTCAGCCAGTAACCCGACGGAACAAGGTAAAGGGCGCCCCAAGAAACCCGCCCGCCCCGGGCAACCCGCCCGGCCCCTCCCGCGTCCCTACCGGTACGGGCGTACGGCCCACCGCC
Organism: Streptomyces sp. NPDC014864; assembly: GCF_043081525.1. Classification (NCBI taxonomy): domain Bacteria; kingdom Bacillati; phylum Actinomycetota; class Actinomycetes; order Kitasatosporales; family Streptomycetaceae; genus Streptomyces; species Streptomyces sp. NPDC014864. The sequence continues at coordinate 185,549 of NZ_JBIBWT010000014.1, read as the reverse complement.
GTACGCCCGGCCACGCACCACGCACGGGACCGCCCCCGCGGCGGCCGCACACGGGGAGGGAACCCAGCCATGGCCGCGAGCCGACGCCGACGCCCGGGCCGCACCACCGCCATCGCCGCCGCGGCGGCCGCCGTCGCACTCACCGGCGCGGCCCTCACCGGCTGCGGCGCCGTCGACAAGGCCCTGGACTGCGTCCAGACCGCCGATTCCATCGCCGACAGCGTCACCGACCTCCAGCAGGCCGTGGAGAACGCGGCGAACGACCCCACCCAGGCCGACGCATCCCTCACCGCCATCGAGAAGGACCTGGGCAAGATCGGCGACCGGACCGACAACGCCGACGTCAACAAGGCCGTCGACCACCTGAACAAGGCCGTCCGCAACGTCCGTACCGCGATCAGGAACGGCGACCGGGCCCCGGACATCACCCCGGTCACGGACGCGGCCGGCGAACTGACCAAGGTCTGCACACCGTAGGCGGACCGGCGGGCACCGCCCGGAGCCTGTACCCCTGGGCCACGGACCACGCCCTCCGGACCGCCCCCTCGGAGCCGCTCCGGACCGCGCGCTCCCGGTCCGCCCGCGGCCCGCTCCGGACCGCCGCTCCGAACCGCTCCGACCGCCCGCGATACTGGACGGCATGACCCGCTTGATCCTCGCCACCCGCAACGCCGGAAAGATCACCGAACTCAGGGCGATCATCGCCGACGCAGGCCTGCACCACGAACTGATCGGCGCCGACGCCTACCCCGACGTCCCCGACGTCAAGGAGACCGGCGTCACCTTCGCCGAGAACGCCCTGCTCAAGGCCCACGCCCTGGCCCAGGCGACCGGCCTGCCCGCGGTGGCGGACGACTCCGGCCTCTGCGTCGACGTCCTCGGCGGCGCCCCCGGCATCTTCTCGGCCCGCTGGGCCGGCCGCCACGGCGACGACAAGGCCAACCTCGACCTGCTCCTGGCCCAGCTCGCCGACATCGACGCGGCCCACCGCGGCGCCCACTTCGCCTGCGCGGCGGCGCTCGCCCTGCCCGACGGCACGGAACGCGTGGTCGAGGGCCGCCTCACCGGCACCCTGCGCCACGCCCCCTCCGGCACCAACGGCTTCGGCTACGACCCGATCCTCCAGCCCGAAGGCGAGACCCGCACCTGCGCCGAACTGACCCCACCCGAGAAGAACGCCATCAGCCACCGCGGCAAGGCCTTCCGCGCCCTGGTACCGGTGGTACGGGAACTGCTGGGCTGACGACGACGAAGGCCCGGCTCGTGTCTCCTCGAGCCGGGCCCTGAAGCGTCAGTGCGGCCGGAGGGACTCGAACCCTCACGGGAGTTACCCCACTGGGACCTAAACCCAGCGTGACTGCCAATTCCACCACGGCCGCCTGGTGTTGCCCGGCCATGTTACTGGCCGGGCAGCGCCGTCAGACTCCCAGGTCCTTGATGATCTTGGCGACGTGGCCGGTCGCCTTGACGTTGTACAGGGCGCGTTCGACCTTGCCGTCCTCGTCGACGACGACCGTGGAGCGGATGACGCCGACGACCGTCTTGCCGTACAGCTTCTTCTCCCCGAAGGCGCCATAGGCCTCCAGGACCCGCTTGTCGGGGTCGGCGAGCAGGGTGACGCGCAGGCTCTCCTTCTCGCGGAACTTGGCGAGCTTCTCGGGCTTGTCGGGGGAGATGCCGATGACGTCGTAGCCCGCGCCGGCCAGGAGCTCCAGGTTGTCGGTGAAGTCGCAGGCCTGCTTGGTGCATCCGGGGGTGAGGGCGGCCGGGTAGAAGTAGACGATGACCTTGCGGCCCTTGTGGTCGGCCAGGGACACCTCGTTGCCGTCGGCGTCGGGGAGGGTGAAGGCGGGGGCCGTGTCCCCGGGCTGGAGTCGCTCGGTCATCGGGGTCGTCTCCTCGTACGTCTGTTCTGTGAAGGTGCGGCGGCCATGCCGTCCCGGTCCGAGGGTATCCGGGGGTGCCGACAGTACGGTCGCACGCAGAGCTGACAGACTGTCCCGAACAGGCATCAGTTGACTTCGGAGGCGCAGCGGTGGCGGACACGGCGGACACCAGGACCCCGGCTGAGATCGAGGCGGACATCAGGCGCCGTCGCGAGGTGCTGGCCGAGACGCTGGACGAGATCGGGGTGCGCGTGCACCCGAAGACCATCGTCGGGGACGCCAAGGCCAAGGTCGTCTCCAACATCGACCACACGCTCGGCCGGGCCTATGTGCAGGTCAACCGGGTCGTGACCGATGTGCGGGCGCAGTTCGTGGACGAGGAGGGCGCTCCCCGGCTGGAGCGGATCGTGCCGGTCGCGCTCGTCGCCGTCGGGATCGTCGGGCTGCTCGCCCTGGGTGTGCGGCGGAGCCGGGACTGACACGGGGCGGCGACCCACCGGCGTACGGATGTGCGGAAGGCAGGTAGGTTCGAGGGGTGAGCGCCAACAGACATGAGCACAGCACCCACCACGACAAGCTGCCCATCCGCATGCTGCACGACCGTGTGCTCGTGCGGCAGGACACCAGTGAGGGCGAGCGGCGTTCGGGCGGCGGCATCCTGATTCCGGCCACGGCTGCGGTGGGACGCCGGCTGGCCTGGGCGGAGGTCGTCGCGGTGGGGCAGAACGTCCGTACCGTCGAGCCCGGCGACCGGGTGCTGTACGACCCGGAGGACCGCGCCGAGGTGGAGGTGCGCGGCATCGCCTACGTGCTGATGCGCGAGCGCGACCTGCACGCGGTGGCCGCCGACCGCTTCGAGGGGTCGGAGGACTCCACCGGCCTGTACCTGTAGGACGCCCGGGCGGAGAACGGGAAGAGGGGCCGGCGACCGTGGTCACCGGCCCTCTCGCGTTCGGTGCCGCCGGTGGGTGTCACGGTTGCCAGGCGGCCGGTGTGCCTCCGGTGCCCGTCGTCGTTCCCCCGTCGCCGTTCGTGCCCTCGGTGGTGGTGCCGGTGGTGTCGCCCGTGGTGCCGCCCGTGGTCGGGGTGGGTCCGCCGTTCGTGCCGCCGGTGGTGTCGCCCGTCGTGCCGCCCGTGGCGGCCCCGCCGTTCGTGCCGTCGGTGGGGGTGCCGCCGGTGGTGCCGCCCGTGGTCGGGGTGGCGCCGGTGGTGCCGTCGGTGGGGGTGCCGGTCTGGCCCTGCGTCGCGCCCGCGTCCTGGCCCTGGGTGTCCTGGCCGCCGGTGGGGGGCCAGGTGCCGCCGTCGCCCTGCCCGCCGGTGTCCGGCGTCTGCCAGGGGTCGGTGGGCGGAGCCAGGGTCTCGTCGGCGCCGTTCTGGAGCTGGAGGTCGAAGTCGGTGGCCGGGGTGTCCTCCAGGGCGTCCCTGGTGAACTGGGACCAGATCTCGGTGGGCGCCCCGCTGCCGTTGATCCGGGGCAGGCCCATCGCCCCGTAGAGCGGCTTGTGGGCGGCGGTGACCGGGTCCTGGCCCATCACGGAGACGACGGTGGCGAGGTCGGGGGTGTACCCGGCGAACCAGGCCGCGGTGTCCTCCTCGGCGGTGCCGGTCTTGCCGGCCGCGGGCCGGCCGACGGCCTGCGCGGGGGTGCCGGTGCCGTTCTGGACGACGCTCTGCAGCACCGCGGTGGTGGTGTCGGCGGCCTCCCGGCTGATCGCCTGCGAGGTGGTCCGCTGCGGCAGCTCGACGACCTCGGCGCCCCCCTTGATGACCTTCTCGATCATCGTGTACGTGCCGCGCTCCCCGTGGTTGGCGAGCGTCGCGTACGCCTGTGCCATGTCGAGGACGCTGGCGGTGGCCGGGCCGAGGGCGATGGACGGGGTGGGGGTCAGGTCGGGGGTGGTGGCGGGCAGGCCGAGTGCGATCGCGGTCTCCTTCACCTTGTCGGGTCCGACGTCGACGGCCATCTGCGCGTAGACCGAGTTGACGGACTGGTCCGTCGCCTCGCGGGCGGTGATGTCGCCGTAGGAGCGGCCGTCCTCGTTCTCGGGCGCGTAGGAGCCGTTCCAGCCCTCCACCGGGCGCTCGTTGGTGCCGTCGTAGACGGTGTTGGGGTTGATCACGCGGCCGTCCTGCGTCTCGGAGTGGTTCTGCACGGCCGAGGCGAAGACGAGCGGCTTGAAGGTGGAGCCCACCTGGAAGTCGCGGCGGGTGGCGTTGGGCGTGTACTGCTTGACGTAGTCGACCCCGTTGTACATCGCGACGACCTTGCCGGTCCTGGGGTCGATCGCGGCCCCGCCGGCGCGGACGTAGGAGTCCACCTTGCGGTTCTTCGGGTCGAGCCTGGCCATCAGCTGGTCGTCGACGGCCTTGACGAAGGCGTCCTGCTTGCTCTTCTCCAGGGTGGTGGTGATGCGGTAGCCGCCGGCGGCGAGCTGCTCCTCGTCGAGGATCTTGTTGCCGGTGAGGTAGTCCCGGATGATCCGGACCAGGTAGCCGCGCTGCCCGGACATCCCGGCGGAGACGCTGGACTCCTTGGGCATCGGGAAGGTGAGCCCGGCCCGCTCGGACCTGGCGAGCCAGCCCTGCTTGACCATGCCGTCCAGGACGTAGTTCCAGCGGGCCACGGCCGCGCTCTTGTTCTCCGGGTGGGCGACGACGTCGTACTCGCTGGGCGCGTTGACCAGCGCGGCGAGGTAGGCGGCGCGGGCCGGGTCGAGGTCGGTGGCCTTCATGCCGTAGTAGGCCTGGGCGGCGGCCTGGATGCCGTAGGCGTTGCGGCCGAAGTAGCTGGTGTTGAGGTAGCCCTGGAGGATCTCGTCCTTGGTCTCGTTGCGGTCCAGCTTGATCGCGATGAAGAACTCCTTCACCTTGCGGGTGACGGTCTGTTCCTGACCCAGGTAGTAGTTCTTGACGTACTGCTGGGTGATCGTGGAGCCGGACTGCCTGCCCTTGCCGGTGACGGTGTTCCAGCCGGCCCGCAGCATCGCCTGGGGGTCGACGGCGGACTCGGTGTAGAAGTCGCGGTCCTCGGCGGCCAGGACGGCGTGCTGGGCGTCCTTGGAGATCTGGGCGAGGCCGACGTTCTCCCGGTTGACCACGCCGTCGCGGGCGATCTCGGTGCCGTCGGCGTAGAGGTAGACGTTGCTCTGCTTGAGCGCGAGCGCGTTGGCGGGCGGGATCTTGACCAGTGAGTAGCCGAGGAAGAACCCGCCGATCAGCAGCAGGAGGGCGAGGAGGAAGCCGCCGAGCACCATGCGCCAGGTGGGCAGCAGTCGGCGGAGCCCGGTGCGTCCGGGGCGCCTGGCCGTTCCGCTCTCCGCCACCCTCGTCCCGCTCTCCGCCACGACTGCCTCGCTCCTCGCCGTGGCTGTCTCGCTCTTCGTCATGCGCGGGCCGGCCTCCGCCACGGCTGTCCCGCCGTACGTCACGCGCGGGATGGCTTCCGTCGCGTCCGCCCGGCTGTCCGTCACGCGCGGGATGGCTTCCGTCGCGTCCGCCCGGCTGTCCGCGACGCGCGGGATGGCCTCTGTCGCGTCCGCACCGCTGTCCGCCATGCGCGGGATGGCTTCCGTCGCGTCCGCACCGCTGTCCGCCGTGCGCGGGATGGCCTCCGTCGCGTCCGCCCGGCTGTCCGCCGTGGGCGTCCCGCGGTCCGTCGCGTCCGTCCCGCTCTCCTCAACGCCCGGGCCGATCTTCGCCGATGCCGTCCCGCGGTCCGGCGTTGCCGTCCTGCTCTCCGATGCGTCCGGGCCGAGCTCCGCCGCCGGTGCCGTGCCCTCCGCCGCGGGTGCCGCACTCTGCGCCGTGGGTGCCGTCTCCTCCGCCGCGGGTGCCGCGGGCGGCTCCTCGGAGTCCGGGCCCTCCGCCGGTTCCTGCGGCTGCTGCGGCTGCGCCGGCTGCTGCGGCTGCGGCTCGTCGCTCATCTCGTGCGGGTACTCCTGTTTCGCGTCGTACGCCTCGTAAGCCCATATGCGCCTGCTGCGCCCCTGATGAAGACTCCCGCGCCCCGCGTTCCGTTCCCGGTCGAGGGAGATGGGTCCCAGCCGGAAAACGCGTGGCACGCCGAGTCAGGTGCGCACTAAGCTCCCGCGCTTCGGTGTCGGCGGACCTTGGAGGGCGGTTGGCGTGGGCGCTGGACGGTTGTACACGGCCGTCGCCGCGGGCGGGTTCAGACGGTACGCGACGTATCGGGCGGCCACGGCGGCCGGGGTGTTCACGAACACGGTGTTCGGCCTCATCCTCGTGTACACGTATCTTGCGCTGTGGGACGTCCGGCCGCACCTCGGCGGATACGACCGCGCGCAGGCCGTGACGTACGTGTGGCTGGGGCAGGCGTTCCTCTCGACGCTCGCTATCGGGGGCGGCGGCGTCGAGGCCGAGTTGATGGAGCGCATCCGTACGGGTGATATCGCGATCGACCTGTACCGGCCCGCGGACCTGCAACTGTGGTGGCTGGCGGCCGATCTGGGCCGGGCGGTGTTCCAGCTGCTGGGCCGTGGCCTGCTCCCGTTCGTCTTCGGGGCGCTGTTCTTCCCGGTGGCGCTGCCCACGGACGTGCGGATCTGGGTGGCGTTCCTGATCGCGGTGCTGCTGGGCATGCTGGTGAGCTTCGGGATCCGGTTCCTGGTGGCGCTGAGCGCGTTCTGGCTGCTGGACGGCAAGGGGGCGCTGCAGATGATGATGATCACCGGGACCTTCTGCTCGGGGATGCTGCTGCCGCTGAACGTCTTCCCGGGCGCGCTCGGCGAAGTCGTACGGGTTCTGCCGTGGTCGTCCCTGCTCCAGGCGCCGGCGGACGTTCTGCTGGGACGGGCCGGGGCGCTGGGCACGTATGTCTTCCAGGGGGCGTGGGCGGTGACGCTGCTGCTGGCGGGGCGCCTGCTGCAGTCGGTGGCGACGCGGCGGGTGGTGGTCCAGGGTGGGTGAGACCCGTGCACCGGGACCGCGCGCCACGGCGGAGGGGAGCGGTGACGGCTCCGCGGGCCAGCGTGCGCCGGCGGACGCGAGGAGCGACGGTCCCCTGGGCCGGCGTTGGCGTGCCCTGGGGGAGGGGCTGCGGGCGTACCGGCTGATCGCCGGGATGTGGATCCGGTCCACGATGGCCTACCGGGCCTCGTTCGTGATGACCGCCTTCGGCAACTTCGCGGCGACCACGCTCGACTTCGTGGCGATCCTGCTGATGTTCTCCCGGGTCGACGGGCTCGCCGGCTGGCCGTTGCCCGACGTGGCCTTCCTCTACGGGCTCTCCGCCGTCGCGTTCGGGCTGGCCGACCTCGCGATCGGTTCGGTGGAGGGGCTGGGGCGGCGGGTCCGCGACGGCACCCTGGACCTGCTGTTCCTGCGGCCCGCGCCGGTGCTCGCGCAGCTCGCGGCGGACCGTTTCGCGCTGCGCCGCCTCGGCCGGATCACGCAGGGGCTGCTCGTGCTGGGCTTCGCGCTGGCCGCGGTCGACGTGGACTGGACCCCGCTGAAGGTGCTGCTGATGCCGGTGACGGTGGTCAGCGGGGCGGTGATCTTCGGCGCGGTGTTCGTGGCCGGCTCGGCCTTCCAGTTCGTCGCGCAGGACGCGTCCGAGGTGCAGAACGCGTTCACCTACGGCGGTGTCACGCTGCTGCAGTACCCGCCGACGGTGTTCGCGAAGGAGCTGGTGCGCGGGGTGACCTTCGTACTGCCGCTGGCCTTCGTCAACTGGCTGCCGGCGACCTATGTGCTCGGGCGGCCGTATCCGCTCGCGCTGCCGCCCTGGGTGGCGTTCGCGTCGCCGCCGGCGGCCGCGGGCTGCTGCGCGCTGGCGGGGCTGGCCTGGCGGGCGGGGCTGCGTTCGTACCGGAGCACGGGGAGCTGAAGGGGTGTGAGGACGTGACGGTGGACGGCCGTACGACGGTGGGCGGAGGCAGGTCGGTGGGCGGTGACGGGGCCGGGGGCGGCGGCGGATCGGGGGGCGGCGAGGGGCCCGGGGGCGGCGGTGGGCCGGTGGGCGGTGGCTTCATCGAACTCGACCGGGTCGAGAAGGTCTTCGACGTGCGCAGGCGGACCGGGTTCCTCAGGAGCGAGCGGCGGCAGGTGCGGGCGGTCGACTCGCTCTCCTTCACCGTGGCGCGCGGCGAGATGGTCGGTTACATCGGCCCGAACGGCGCCGGCAAGTCGACCACGATCAAGATGCTCACCGGCATCCTGACCCCGAGCGGCGGCCGGCTGCGGGTCGCCGGCATCGACCCCGCACGCGAGCGGACGCGGCTCGCGCAGCGCATCGGCGTGGTGTTCGGTCAGCGTACGACCCTGTGGTGGGACCTGCCGCTGATCGACTCCTACCGGCTGGCGCACCGCATGTACCGCATCCCCATGGCGCGTTACCGCGAGAACCTCGACCGCTGCGTCGAACTCCTCGAACTGGGCGACCTGCTGGACGTGCCGGTCCGGCAGCTCTCGCTCGGGCAGCGGATGCGCGGCGACATCGCGGCGGCCCTGCTGCACGATCCGGAGGTGCTCTACCTGGACGAGCCGACGATCGGGCTTGACGTGATCAGCAAGGCGAAGGTCAGGGAGTTCCTGCGGGACCTGAACGCCGAGCGGGCCACCACGGTGCTGCTGACCACGCACGATCTGCAGGACATCGAGCAGCTGTGCTCGCGGGTCATGGTCATCGACCACGGTCGTCTGATGTACGACGGTCCGCTCGCGGGGCTGCACGAGGCGGGGGAGAGCGAGCGGACGCTGGTGGTCGACCTGGAGCGGGAGATGCCGCCCGTGGAGGTGCCGCCGGCGCGTGTGGTGCGCGTCGAGGGGCCCCGGCAGTGGCTGGCCTTCCCGGCGGGGCAGTCGGCCGCGCCGCTGGTGGCGCGGATCGCCGCCGCGTACCCGCTGGTGGACCTGTCCGTGCGGGAGCCGGACATCGAGGCGGTGATCGCCAAGATGTACTCCTCCGCCGCGGAACGCGCGGTCCCGTAGCCGCCCTGGCCCGCCGGCGGGGGGTGCCCGCGGCCGCCGGAACTCGTAGGCTGCTGTGCATGACCGACGATGCTCCTCAGCTGCGCGCCTCCGACGCCGATCGTGAACGAGTCGCCGAGATCCTGCGGGACGCCCTCGCCGAAGGGCGGCTGGACATGGGGGAGTTCGAGGAGCGGCTGGAGACCACCTACAAGGCGCGCACGTACGGGGAGTTGGCGCCGATCACCCGGGACCTGCCGGCCGCCGGTGCCGGGGCCGGCGTCGTGCCGCTGAGCAAGGAGACGGCGGAAGCGGGGAGTTGGCCGGGGCGGATCACCGGTGGCGAGGGGTCCTCGGCGTGGGCAGTGGCCGTCATGTCCGGCTTCCAGCGCAAGGGCCGCTGGACGATGCCGAAGCGCTTCCGCTGCTTCGCCTTCTGGGGCGGCGGCGAGATCGACCTGCGCGAGGCGAACTTCACCGACCGCGAGGTGGAGATCAACTGCGTGGCGATCATGGGTGGAGTGCAGGTGATCGTGCCGCCCGGTGTCGAGGTCGTCGTGCGCGGCATCGGTGTCATGGGCGGCTTCGACCACAGTGAGGAGGGCGTGCCGCCGGAGCCGGGCGCCCCGCGCGTGGTGGTGACGGGCTTCGCCTTCTGGGGCGGCGTCGGGGTCGAGCGCAAGCTCACCAGGGCCGAACGCCTCCGGCTGAAGGACGAGCGCCGCCAGGAGCGCCTGGACCGCCGCACCGAACGCCGCGAACTCCAGTCCGCCCGCCGCGAGGAGCGCTGGGCGGCCCGCGAGCGGCGCAGGAACGGGCGTACATCCTGACGCGGTGGAGCACGCCCGTGCCGCCGTTCAACAGGAAGTTCTCCAACGACTTGAAGAACCTGCACTACTCCATGCGGGCGTGCGCCCGCTTCAACGGGGCGAGCTTCTGCACCGGCTGGTACTACGACAAGGACTGAGCACTCCTCGACGGAGCACTCCCGGGCCACCCGGAGGCCCGGCACCTCGACGGCAACCCCCGTGCGCGAATCAGGCTGGGGAGCGCCTGGTAGCGCAGCACTGAGCGCGGCCGGCTGCCGGGGGGACCGGCTCGTCGGTGGTACGAGACTCCCGCGGCCCGCTCCCCGCGTCCAGCCCCGCCGAGGCAGGAGGGCCCCGCCCAGGACGACTGGGGCGAGCGGAGCCGTGACCGGCGGAGGGCGCCGCCTACAGCTCCGCTTGCCCCGCGCCCTTCAGGCTCTCCAGGTCGAACACCTGCCCCATCTCCTGGAAGCCCAGGTCGCTCGGGTGCAGGTGGTCGCCCGAGTCGAAGTCGGGCCGCAGGCGACGCGGGTTGGCCGGGTCGCGCAGCGCCCGGTCGAAGTCGACCACGGCGTCGTACACCCGGCCCGTCCGGATCTGCGCGTTGATCTGCCGGCGGACCGCCTCACGGGCCTCCGTGTAGCCGCGGTGCCCCTGGAAGGGCATCAGCGTCGCGCCGACGACCTTCAGGCCGTGGGCGTGGGCCTGCCGTACGAGCGTGCGCAGCCCCTCGGTGATCCGCACCGGGTCGGCCAGGCGCGGGTTGCGCAGGATGTCGTTCACGCCGAGGTCGATGACGACGACCTTGACGTTCGCGCGCTCCAGCACGTCCCGCCCGAACCGGTTCAGGCCGCTGGGGTTGTCCGCGGGCCGTCCCAGCCCGTCCGCGAGCACCTGGTTGCCGCTGATGCCCTCGTTGACCACGCTGTAGCGCGGCACGTTCCGGCCCGCCTGCACCTCGGCCCGCAGCCGGTCGGAAAGCACGTCGGTCCAGCGGCGGTTGGCGTCCATGGTGGAGGTGATGCCGTCGGTGATCGAGTCGCCGAGGACGACGACCGTGCCCGCGGCCTCGTTGCTGAGGACGTCCAGCGCGGTCAGGTAGCGCCAGTGGTTCGTCCGCTCCGTGTACGGCACCCCGGTCACGTCCTCGGCGCGGTCGCCCTGGGCGACGTAGGAGATCTGACGCGCGTGCGGGTGGTACGTGACCGGGCCGGACGGGGTGGGGGAGTACGTGGTGACCAGGACGTTGCCGCCCTGCGGGACGGGGACGCGCACGGCGTCGCTCGTCACCTGCCCGCCGGCCGGGACCACCACGGAGGCGGCGCCGGAGAAGGTGAGCCGCCGCATGGTGCCCGCCGTGGCGGCCGCCGTGTCACCTGCGGCGACGGCGAGCGAGGCGTGCGTGATGGTCAGCGGCGACTGGCCGTAGAGATTGGACAGCGTGATGCGGGCACTCGTACCCCCGACGCTCGCGTGCACGACGTTGCGCACCGAGCGGCCCGCCAGGCCGGCGGTCTCGGTGCCCGGCTCGGCGCCGGCCGGCGAGGTGGACCAGGTGCCCACCCAGGTGCCGGTGGAGGCCGGGGCGGCGGGATTGCGCGGGGCGCGGTCGGCGGCGACGGAGTGCGGGGGCGTGCCGTCGTCGGAGGCGACGGAGACGTAGAAGGCGGTCGACAGGACCGCGATCAGCGCGACGATGGCGGCCGGCAGGGCGCGGTGTTTGGCGGGGGCTGCGGGCAGCGGCTGCTGCGTGGCCGGCCCCACGCCGCCGACGTGACGCTTGGTCATGCGGGCGTTGTTCTCCTCGGGCGATGGGAGCCCGGGGCTCCGATCTGATGAGTTCATGATGCGTCATGAACGCGGAGGAGTTGACAGGGCCCTGCCTGATTCTCCCCCACCGACAGACGCCGGGAACTCTGGTTCCGTTCCGGAAGTAGCTCAGCAAGGGACAATTGTGTGCGGGATCACCGGACAGGCGGAGCGTATGGAACGTACGACACCGGAAACAGCGACCGACCGGGCGACGGGAGCCGCCCCGGACCGCGCGCCCCGGCAGGCGGCCGCGCAGGCGGCCTCGTACCGCGCGATGACCGTGTTCAGCGCCGCCGACGAGGAGCGCCGGCGCGGGGTGCGCCGGATGAAGCTGACCGCGAGCGGGCTGCTGCTGGCCGTGGCCGTCGTGTACGTCCTCGCCAAGTGGGGCCAGAGCGCGGGCGCCGGCGGATGGACGGCGTACGTCGCGGCGGCCGCCGAGGCGGGCATGGTCGGCGCGCTGGCCGACTGGTTCGCGGTCACCGCCCTCTTCCGCCACCCCCTCGGCCTGCCCATCCCGCACACCGCGATCATCCCCACCAAGAAGGACCAGCTCGGCATCTCCCTGGGTGAGTTCGTCGGGGAGAACTTCCTCTCGGAGGACGTCGTGCGCCAGCGGCTGCGCGCCGTCGGCATCGGCAGCCGCCTCGGCGCCTGGCTCGCCGTCCCCGAGCACGCCGAGCGCGTGACGGCGGAGCTGGCCACCGCGCTGCGCGGCGCCCTGACGGTGCTGCGCGACTCCGACGTCCAGGCGGTGGTCGGCGAGGCGATCACCCGCCGGGCCAACGCCCAGGAGATCGGCCCCGGCATCGGCAAGATGCTGGAGAGGGTCGTCGCCGACGGCGGCCACAAGCGGGTCGTCGACCTCGTCGTCTCCCGCGCGCACGACTGGCTGGTGCTGCACAGCGACTCCGTGATGGACGCCGTGCAGGGCGGCGCGCCCGGCTGGACACCGAGGTTCGTCGACAAGAAGGTCGGCGAGCGGGTCTACAAGGAACTGCTGCGCTTCACCACCGAGATGCGCGACATGCCCTCCCACCCGGCGCGCGGCGCCCTCGACCGGTTCCTCACCGACTTCGCCGGCGACCTCCAGTCCGACACCGAGACCCGTGCGCGGGTCGAACGGCTCAAGGGCGAGGTGCTCGGCCGCGGCGAGGTGCAGGACCTGATCGCCTCCGCCTGGACCGCCGTACGATCCATGATCGTCTCGGCGGCCGAGGACGAGCGCAGCGAGCTGCGCACGCGGGTCCGCGCCTCCCTGCTGTCCCTGGGCGCCCGCACCGCGGTCGACTCCCGGGCGCAGGGCAAGGTCGACCGCTGGGTCGAGGGCGCGGCGGTGTACGTGATCACGACCTACCGCAAGGAGATCACGTCCCTGATCACCGACACGGTCGCGAGCTGGGACGCCGAGCACACCACCCGCAAGATCGAGGCCCACATCGGCCGCGACCTCCAGTTCATCCGCATCAACGGCACGGTGGTCGGCTCCCTGGCGGGCCTGCTGATCTACGCGGTGTCGCGGGCGGTGGGGGCGTGAGGGGGTAAAAAAGCCCGTCTGGGGGTCCCCCCTGCTCGAAGAGCTTGGGGGAGTTTGAGGACGAGGCCGTTCAGGCCGAAAGCGGGGGTCTGAGGGCGCAGCCCCCAGGGACGGCACATCACCCCAGGGTGACCACTCACAGACGCGCACCACCCCCGGGCGTACACCGCGCACCGGCGTAGCGCATCCCCGGCGTAGCGCCTCCCCGGCGTAAAGCCGCAGCGCCCGGGCACCCGATGGTGGTTCCGCTCGCTGAGGAGGGAGCCCATGACCACCACGCAGGCCGAGACCGGCCGAACCATCACCACCAACATCCCCGCCCGCCTCGACCGGCTGCCCTGGTCGCGCTGGCACTGGACGATCGTCATCGGTCTCGGCACCGTGTGGATCCTCGACGGTCTCGAAGTCACCGTCGTCGGCAACATCGCCGGCCGTCTGTCGGAGCCCGGCAGCGGCCTCGCCGTCAGCTCCACCCAGGTCACCGGCCTCGCCGCCGCCCTGTACGTGGCGGGCGCGTGCCTCGGAGCCCTGTTCTGGGGGCGCCTGACCGACCGCTTCGGCCGTAAAAAACTGTTCATGATCACCCTGGCGGTCTATCTCGGGGCCACCGCGCTGACCGCGGTGTCCTTCAACGCCTGGTGGTTCTTCGCCTTCCGCTTCCTCACCGGCTTCGGCATCGGCGGCGAGTACGCGGCCATCAACTCCGCCATCGACGAGCTCATCCCGGCGAAGTACCGCGGCCGCGTCGACCTGATGATCAACGGCAGCTTCTGGATCGGCGCCGTCGGCGGCTCCCTGCTGTCGATCTTCGCGCTGAACACCGACTTCCTGGCCGCGAACGTCGGCTGGCGGCTGACCTTCGCCCTCGGCGCCGTCCTCGCCCTGGTCATCCTCCTCGTACGGCGGCACGTCCCCGAGAGCCCGCGCTGGCTGCTGATCCACGGCAGGGACCGCGAGGCCGAAGAGGTGGTCTCCTCGATCGAGAGCCAGGTCCGGGCCGAGCAGAGCGAACCGCTCGCGGAGCCGGACGGCGAGATCACCATCCACCAGCGCCGCAGCGTCTCCTTCCTGGAGATCGCCCGCACGGTCTTCGCCGACTACCGTAAGCGGGCCGTCCTCGGCTTCTCGCTCTTCATCGGCCAGGCGTTCCTCTACAACGCGATCACCTTCGGCTTCGGCGCCATCCTGACGAAGTTCTTCGACGTGCCCGCCGACCACACCGGCTACTACTTCGCCGTCATCGCGGTCGGCAACTTCGCGGGCCCGCTGCTCCTCGGCAAGCTCTTCGACACGATCGGCCGCAGGGTGATGATCGCGTCGACGTACCTGCTCTCGGGTCTGCTGCTGTTCGGCACGGCCTGGCTGTTCGACCAGGGCGCGCTCGACGCCGGGACGCTCACGGCGTGCTGGTGCGCGGTGCTGTTCTTCGCCTCGGCCGGCGCCTCCAGCGCCTACCTGACCGTGTCCGAGGTCTTCCCGATGGAGACCCGGGCGATGTCCATCGCCTTCTTCTACGCCCTCGGCACCGCGGCCGGCGGCATCAGCGGCCCGCTGCTGTTCGCCGACCTCACCGGTACCGGCAAGGTCGGCGACACGGTCCTCGCCTTCGAGATCGGCGCGGCCCTGATGTGCGCGGCGGGCCTGGTGGCCGCGTTCCTCGCGGTCAACGCCGAGCGCCGCTCCCTGGAGGACATCGCCAAGCCGCTGACGGCGGTGTCGCAGAAGGCGAAGGCGGCGACCGCCGCCCGGGGCGGCATGACGCCTCCGTCTTCGCGCACGGCCTGACGAACACGGGGCCCTCCCGGGCCTCCGGGCTTCACGAGTGACGAGCGAGCAGCGGGTGTGACCCAGGTCATGCCCGCTGCTCGCGTGCTGCTGTCACATCCCGCGGCCGCGCTCCGTCGTATCTGTGCACCCACCGAGCGACGCTGACACACACACGCACGTGCACAGACCCAGGCACAGACGCAGACCAGGGAGACCACGATGGAAGCACGCATCAACCTCTTCGGCAGCCCCGTCGGGACCAAGTTCCTCCGATACATCAACTCGGCGGGCAAGGTCCTGTCGGACTCGACCCTCCCGGCGGCGACGCAGGAACTGGTGAAGCTCCGCGCCAGCCAGATCAACGGCTGCGGCTTCTGCACCGACATGCACTACAAGGACGCCGTGCACGCCGGGGAGAGCCCGTTGCGCCTCAACATGGTCGCCGCCTGGCGCGAGGCGAAGGTCTTCACGGCGGCCGAGCGCGCGGCCCTGGAACTGACCGAGCAGGGCACGCGCATCGCCGACGCGGCAGGCGGGGTCACCGACGCGGCCTGGGAGAACGCCGCCAAGCACTACGACGAGGACCAGCTGGCCGCCCTGGTCGGCGCGATCGCCTTGATCAACGCCTACAACCGGATGAACGTGATCGTCCAGCAGCCTGCGGGGGACTACGAGCCGGGCATGTTCGACTGACTCGAGCGCCCGCCCATCCGGCGACGACGGCCGGTCCCGAGGGGCGCGGCCGTCGTCGCCGCAGGACCGGCCTCTGCCAGGGGCGCGGACGCACCAGCCCCCGGATCCGGCGTTCTTCCCGCTACGTCACCCGCGCCGGTCGGCGACGGCCCAGGAGGCCAGCGCCATGGCCCCGGCCACCCCGAACACGGACGGCCAGGCGCCGACCTTCTTGGCCAGCGGGTGCGAGCCGGCGAAGGCGGCGACGTAGGCGGCCGTGAGCGCCCCCGCGGCCTTGCCGCCCGCCCGCTCCTGCCATTGCCGCGCGGCCGCAGCCCCGGCGACGGCCAGCACGGCCCCGCCCAGCGGCCGTTTCCGCGTCCAGCGCGCCACGCCGTACCCGCCGACCAGCCCGCCCGCGGCGACCACCGCGCTCGGAACCTTCGCCATGAGATGCCTCCTATGTCCCGTTTCGGATGACATGAAGGCTAGCCGTGGATCACCACGCGGCCTCAACCTGAGCCTGAGCTTGTCAAGTTTCCTCCTTCGCGCTATATAAAAAGCCATAGGGCATCGCACCTCAGCGACGAAGGGAGTGACCTGTGATGCTCATGCGTACCGACCCGTTCCGCGACCTCGACCGACTCGCGCAGCAGGTCTTCGGTTCCACCACCCGCCCGGCCGCGATGGCGATGGACGCCTACCGGTCCGGTGACGACTTCATCGTCCACTTCGACCTTCCGGGTGTGGACCCCGAGACCATCGACCTGGACGTCGAACGCAACGTGCTCAACGTCCGCGCCGAGCGCCGCAATCCGGCCCCCGAGGGCGCGGAGATGCTCGTCGCCGAACGTCCGACGGGCACCTTCACCCGCCAGCTCTTCCTGGGCGACACCCTCGACACGGACCGCATCGACGCGTCCTACGCGTCCGGAGTCCTGACCCTGCGCATCCCCGTGGCCGAGCAGGCCAAGCCGCGCAAGATCCAGATCACCGGGGGCGACGACCGCAGGCAGCTCAGCGGCTGACCGTCCCGCCGCACCACGGAGAGCGTCCCGCAGGAGCCGCCGGCCTGCGGGGCGCCGTCACGTCACATCCTGTCGCCCACGCCCGCCCGGCCGGTCCCGCGGCGGGCTGCCCCCGAAGGAGGACCCGCACGATGACCGCGACCACGGTGCCGAGCGTGACGGTGCCGCGAGTGACGGTGCCCGGCCCGCCGCGGACAGGCGCCGCACGCCCGGGCGAAGAGCCGCTGAAGGCTCTCTTGACGCCGCAGACGAGGTCACGGAGGCCCGCCGGGCGCGACGCCGTGGCCACGTGGCGGGACCTGACCGAACGGGTGCGGTCGGCCGGCCAGTACGCGGAGCGAGCGGAGGCGGAACGCATCACCCGCATCGTCCTGTCGACCCTCGGCGGCCACGTCGTGGGCGACGAACGCGTCGAACTGGCCCGCGCCCTGCCCGAGGAGGCGGCGAGCGTGATCGCCGCCCAGATCCCCGTCGCCCGCCCCCTGACGGCCGCGCAGTTCGTCGACTCGGTGGCCGAACGCATCGCGGAAGCCACCCCGGCCACGGCCCGCTGGCACGCCGGCTCGGTCCTGAGCGCCCTGGCGGACTTGCTGCCCGACGCCCTCCTGACCCGCATCCTGGCCGAGCTTCCCCCGGGGTACGCATTGCTGTTCGGCAGGGCGGAGCTGGGATTGACGTCGCGTAGGAAGTCGGTGTCTACGTGAGCGTGCCGCGCGCCAAGGTCTGCACGAACGTGCGCCATGCTCCCGAACGGACCCGGACGAGCGGACCGTCCACCCGCTTCGAGTCGCGTATGAGGGTGCCGCCGTCGGTGTACGCGCACTCCACGCACTCGGTTCCACTGCCGCCGCTGTAGGAGGACTTGAACCAGTGCGACTCCGACGATGCCGTCATTGAGGCTCCCTGCTGATCCGGTCGACGAGCTCGGCTGAGGAATCCAAGTCGAGCGCCTGCGCGCTGAGGTACTCGAACGCCAACCTATAACGCTCCAGTTCCTGCGGCTTCTCCATGAAAAGGCCCCCGCCGAGGAGGTCGACGTACACGACGTCCAGGTCGGGGGCCTGCCCGCGCAGCACGGCGAAGCTGCCCACCGCCGCCGCGTGGGCGCCGCGTGCGAACGGCAGTACCTGGACGGTGACGTGAGGCCGTCGGGACATGGTGAGCAGGTGCTCCAACTGCTCGCGCATGACTTCATGGCCACCGACCTGCCGTCGGAGCGCTGCCTCGTCGATCACGCACCAGAGGTGCGGCGGCTCCTCCCTCCCCAGTAGTTCCTGTCGCTTCATGCGGATGTCGACCATGTGCTGCACCTCGCGCTCCCCGCACTGCACTTCCGAAGCCCGATGCACGGCCTCGGCGTATGCGCGAGTCTGGAGCAGACCGGGTACGTACATGCAGGCGAAGTGGTCCTCGCGTACCACTTCGTCTTCGAGGGTGAGCATGAGGTTCATGGATTCCGGGATGGGGTCCGCGAGAGAACGCCACCAGCCCTGGATCTTGGCGCCCTTCGCGAGCTCCACGAGAGCAAGGCGCTCCTCGTCGGTGGCTCCGTACTCCCGGCAGAGCGCGTCGACGGCCGGCCACTTGACCGCGCCCTCCTTCGTCTCATAGCGGCTGAGCGTGGCCTTGGAGATTCCGACGCGCGCTCCTGCCTCCTCGAGGGTCAGTCCCTTACGTTCCCGGAGGCGGCGCAGGTCGGCGCCCAGCTGGCGCCTGCGGGTGGTGGGTCCAACTGTCATGCCAACGGCCCTTCATATCGGTCTGGTCGATCGTCGTCGGCTCACGGGGTGGGCGGCAAGGTGGTGTGCGCCGGGGCGCGCTTGGGGAGGCCGTGCTCCCACTCACGCATTATGAGAGTTCCATTTTGAAAGTCTCACTGCCACTCTGAGTTGTCATGAGACCACAGAAAGTGCGCGACACTCAGCGTGCGGATGGCGGAGTGGACCAGCGCACGGACCTCACCGGCTGTATGCCGAGAACGCCTTGGGATCTTTCGTTCCTGGCCGAGCCCGAAGAGGTGCCCGCCTTACGGCGCATCCTGTGGCTCCGCTTGGAGCTCTGGGGCCTGCAGGAGCTCAGCGAAGCCGCCCAGTTGTGCGTCAGCGAGCTCGTCGCCAACGTCGTCAAACATGTCGGTCCCGGCACGCCGACCACGCTCGCTGTCTCCATGCGCGGCGCTCACCTGCGCATTGAGGTGCGCGACCCCGATCTCCGGGCTCTGCCCACCCTGACCGAAGCAGGACCGGAAGCCGAGTCGGGCCGGGGCCTGGCGCTTCTCGACGCCCTCGCCGACCGGTGGGGCGTCGAGCTCACCGCGGACCGCAAGTCGACATGGTGCGAACTGCGTACGGGCATCGCCGCGGTCCACCATCCGCTCGACCGGGCTCAAGCCCATTTCGAGGCGGAGCCCGGCGCGTACTGACTGTGGGCAGCGGTCCGGGCGTCAGCTGGCCGTGATCGCGGAGTACGTCCACACGTCGGCCGGGAGTTCGTGCTTCAGGCGCCAGGTGATCGCCATCGGCTTGCTACCGGTGTGGCTCTCGTAGGTTGCCGGGCCGAGGAGCATCCAGGGCTGCGACTTGCCTATGTCGGTGTTCTTGTAGCGCCGCATGAACAGCAGGACATGGCTGCCGCGCTGCTTGTGCTCCCGGTACCGCAGGCCCGTACGGGAGTCGGCCGCCGTGGCGTTCTGGGACTCCCAGTGGAAGAGGGTCGGACTCAGCGCGTAGTCCTTGTATCGGATGGTGGGCGAGAAGTCCTTCTCGTTCTTCTCCAGGGTCACGAGCAGGGCGTCCGTCTGGAGCCTCGACCCACTGCACGCCCTGCGCGAAGGAACGGGGCATCTGCCCACCGAAGCGGGCGACCCCGAGAGCGGCGAGGATCTCCGAGCGGTTGTACGCGCTGTGGACCTTCAACGGGACCTGGCTGAGACGCCCGGACAGCGGGAGGGGGACATGGTCCGCCTGCTCCATGACGTGCGACAGCACCTGCCTCAGCTCATCGCGGAAAGCCCGTTGGGATCGCAGTGACTCAAGGCCCTCCTGGAAGGTGGTGAACCCACCCGCGTCGTCCCAGAGGTTGAAGAACAACATGCGGGCGTACGACTGGTCACGCGGGCCCAGATCGTCGTACGGCGGTGCGTCGTCCTGAAGGAGACGGAGGTATGCGATGGCGCGCTCGGGGTCGTCGACGTGGAGGAACGCGTGCACCCGCTTCAGAAGTGCTGCCTCGCCGGAGGGCTCGGCCTCCTCGACGAGGCCGGCCCGGCGCAGCACGGTCGTCCAGGAGTTGCCGCTCTTGTACAGTTCCTTGATCTCCCGGCGGCTCTCGCGCAGGTAGTCCGCGAGACGCGGCGTGCGATAGTCCCGCACCTCCCTGACCAGCGTCTTCACGGTGGCACCCAGTTGCGTCCGGATGTTGCCCAGGACGAGGTCCTTGGACTTGCCCTCCAGGATGATCTGGCAGCCGGACGGCAGCTGCGGGAAGTCGTGCTCGATGTGGTCCACGAGCCGGTTCCGCGAAAGATTGGTCAGGGCCCGGAACTGCTCCTCGAAGCGGAACTCCGCCCGATGCTGACCGATGAAGTCGAGCACCGTGAGGACCGGCTTCGTCTCGGTGCGCCGCAGCCCCCGGCCCAACTGCTGGAGGAAGACGGTGGCGCTGTTGGTCGGGCGGAGGAGGAGCAGGGTGTCGACGTCGGGGATGTCCAGGCCCTCGTTGAACAGGTCGACGGAGAAGATGACCTGAAGCTTCCCCTCACGCAGATCGGACAGCGCCCGGGCACGCACGTCAGCGGGGGACTCACTGTCGAGCGCCATGGCCTGGAAGCCGGCCGCGCGGAAGAAGTCCGCCATGAAGCGGGCGTGCGCCTTGGTCACACAGAAGCCGAGCGCTCGCATCACGCCGGGGCGGGAGACCTTGTCCCGGATCTGCTTGACCACGATCCTGGCGCGCGCGTGGTTGCCCGTGTACAGGTTGCCGAGGTCCTGATCGGCGTACGAGCCCTTCTGCCACCCCAGGTTCGTCAGGTCCGTACCGTCCGGGATGCCGAAGTAGTGGAAGGGGCACAGCAGATCGTTCTCCAGGGCCTCCCACAGCCGCATCTCGGCGGCGATGCGGCCCTCGAAGAACTCGTCCTGGACGTTACGCCCGTCCATCCGCTCGGGTGTGGCGGTGAGCCCCAGCAACTCCTGCGGCTCGAAGTGGTCGAGGACGCGCCGATACGTGGTGGCGGTTGCGTGGTGGAACTCGTCGATGACGATGACGTCGAAGTGGTCCCGGGCCAGTTGCTCAAGGCGCTGTACGTTCAGCGACTGGACGCTCGCGAACACGTGATCCCATGCGCGGGGTTCCATGCCGGCATGGAGCAGCTCACCGAACGAGGCGTCGTCCAGCACCTCCCGGTAGGTGCGCAGCGACTGCCTCAGAATCTCCTTGCGGTGGGCGACGAACAGCAGCCGCGGCCGGCCGCCGTCCGTCTTACCGCACAGGCTGCGGTAGTCGAGAGCGGCCATCACGGTCTTCCCGGTGCCGGTGGCCGCGACCAGCAGGTTCCGGTGCCGTCCGCGGATCTCGCGCTCGACGGTGAGCCGCTCCAGCATGTCCCGCTGGTGCGGGAAGGGGCGCACCTCCAGGCCGGAGAGGTTGATCTTCAGGTCCGTGGTCGAGCCGGTGCCGCTCGCCTGCGCCAGGGCCTCGTCGAGTCGTTGCCCGTGCAGGTCGGGGTCGTACGTCTCGAAGGCGGTGTCGTTCCAGTACGCGTCGAAGGTCGCCTCGAACTTGTCCAGTACCGCGGGCGTGGCGATGGAGGACAACCGGACGTTCCACTCCAGGCCGTCGAGCAGCGCTGCTCGGGACAGGTTCGAACTGCCCACGTAGGCGGTGTCGAAGCCCGTCTCGCGCCGGAACAGCCAGGCCTTGGCGTGCAGGCGGGTGGAGCGGATCTCGTAGTTGACCTTGACGGTGGCACCGAAGTCGCGGACCAGGCGGTCGAGCGCGTGGCGGTCGGTGGCGCCCATGTAGGTGGTCGTGATGACCCGGATCTTCACACCTCGCTCCCTGGCGGAGCGCAGGGCGTCTTCCAGGACGCGGATGCCGTACCACTTCACGAACGCGCAGAGCAGGTCGATCCGGTCCGCCGTGGCGAGCTCGGCCCGCAGCTCAGAGCCCAGGCTCAGGTCCTCCGGCGAGTTCGTGAGCAGCGACGTCTCGGAGAGGGGAGTGAGCGGGCGGATGGCGTAGGCCCCGGGCGCTTCCTGCTTGGCGAGGGCGAGCAGCTGCCGGGGACCCTCGGCGACCGTGCTGAGGGGATCCGTGTCGCCCTGGCCGGGGGCGTCGCTCGCCAGCGACTTCAGGACCTGGTTGGCGAACGGGACCTGCTGGTGAGGCGGGAGCTGGTGGAGCCTGCGGGCGACCACGTCACTTATGTGGCGCGCCAGGACGTGGGGCGAGGACTCGGCGCTGACCTCAGCGTCGATGGCCTTCCACCCCACGGACTCGAGCCGCTCCAGGTCGTCCTGCACGCTGTGGGTGATCAGCTTCTCGTACACCCCGGCGACCGGCTGCGCCAGATCCCCCGCTTCCGCCACCATGTCCCCCTCGGCCACGCGTCAATGTGCTTCTGTTCTAACAGGAGCCACTGACAACCGGAGCCAAAGTGGGGCACGAGAACGAGCTCACCCCCAGGGCGCGAGAACGAGCTCACCCCCAGGCCCCCTTCGGTCCCACTCTCGGCACCGAAATGAATTGCTCTGACGGACCTGCCGGACTCTCAGGCGGTCGCCGCCGCTCCGGGCGTCCCGTGGCACTCCCCATAAGCCCGCCCCGACCCGCACCAGCACCCCGCCCCCCGCTGGGGCGGCCAGGTCACGGCCCGCCCCCGGGCCGCCAGCGTGGTCGCGTACTGCGGGAGCAGGGTCGCGTCCGACGGGGAGGAGCCCTCTGAGGCGGCGAAGGCCTCGTAGGACGGGACCGTGCCCGTGACGATGCCCAGGTTGGGGGTGCCCGAGGAGGCGAGTTCGCGCAGGGAGGTCTCTATCGTCGCCAGGTGGGCCTCGTAGGAGGGGTACTCCGTGGCCAGGTCCGGGTAGTCCGTGACCAGTTCCGACAGTTCCCCGGCCGGCCAGTGGAGAACCGCCACCGGGAAGGGGCGGGAGAGGGCTTCGCGGTAGGCGCCCAGTTCGGTGCGGAGGCGGTTGATCTCCGCTTCCAGCTCCGCCGGGTTCTCCGAGCCCAGGGACCAGATCCGCTTCGGGTCGTGCAGCTCGTCCAGGGAGACCGAGAGCGAGTGCAGGGTGTCGGCCACCCCGTCCCACTCGTCGTGCGACAGGCCCAGCATGCGCCGCACCCGGTGGCGGCCGAAGAGCAGCGGGCGTGTGGCGTACGGGGGCTCCGCGACGTCTGTCAGCAGCAGCTTCGTCCCCTCCGTGAACGTCTCGTGGGCCGCCTCCAGCTCGTCGTGCGACTCCAGCGCCTCCGCGACGATCACCCAGGGCGCCGGGTCCCGGGGAGCGGAGGCGCGGACGCCCTCGATGATCGCCCTGGCCTCCGCCTCATGGCCGTACTCCCACAGGTTCGACGCCTTCAGGGCGCGCACCAGGTGGGGGTTCTCCAGGCCGTCGGAGGACGACAGCAGGCGGTCGTAGAGCGTCGTCGCGGCGGGGCGGTCGCCGGACAGTTCCAGGTGGGCCGCGGCCTGGAGGAGCAGGGCCTCCGCGTCCTCGGGGTACAGGCCGGCGGTCCGCTCCAGGCGGGCCGCTTCGGCGGCGTGGTCGACGTTCTCGGCAGGCGTGTCGGGGCGCATGGGGGACACCGTACTGCCGTGCGGTGACAAAAGTGAGATATCTGCAGGCCAGGGTGGTCGTACGGGCTCCGGGGCCGGCGCGTGCCCCGGTGGTCGGCGCCGTCGTGAGCCGGCCTCCATGGCCTGAGGGCCGCACGAACCGTCTTGATCTTGTCGAGGTCGGTCTCGCTTCAGCGCAAATCGGACGCCACGTGACTCTGCCGAAGCCCTGGAGGCCGCATCGCGACCAGAGTCCCCGGCGACGATCCCGTAGCGGAGGCGGCGCCCCGCCACGGGGCGAAACCGCCGCCCGCCCTCCGCCGCAGCCCTTGTGTCATCTATCGAGTTTCGATAGATTCCCATCGTAAGTCGATGGAGGGACGGGCCATGGGAAAGCTGACAGTGCGGGCGCTGCGTGCCGTGCTCGTGGTGGTGCTCGCCGGCACCGTGTTCGTGCAGGCGTTGATGGTGTGGGCGTTGGCCACCGACCCGGAGGGCGGGTCGCTCCCGCTGACCCCGCTGCGCGTGATCACGATCCTGGGCATGGTGTCGGTCCAGGTCGCCCTGATCTGCGTATGGCGGCTGGTGGCGATGGTGCGACGCGGAACCGTGTTCTCCCACAGCGCCTTCCGGTACGTGGACGGCGTGATCGGCGCCATCGTGGCGGCTGCCCTCCTGTGGTTCGCGGTCACGGTCCTCAACGCGCCGGGCCAGCGGGACGACCCGGGCGTCACCGTCATCATGGGCGGGGTCGGCGTGGCCATCCTGGGGGTCGCGCTCATCGTGCTCCTGCTGCGGACGCTGCTCGCCCAGGCCGTCGCCCGCGACGTCGAAGCGGCTCAGATGCAGGCCGAGTTGGACGAGGTGATCTGATGCCGATCGCCGTCGACATCGACGTGATGCTGGCCAGGCGGAAGATGTCCGTGGGCGAGCTCGCGGACCGCGTAGGGATCACGCCCGCCAACCTGGCGGTACTCAAGAACGGCCGCGCCAAGGCGGTGCGCTTCGCCACGCTCGCCGCGCTCTGCGAGGTGCTCGAGTGCCAGCCGGGCGACCTGCTGCGCTGGGAGGCGGAGGACACCCCGGGCGGATGACGTGCCCCAGGGTGGGCGTGAAAGCGCCTGGCGCCCTGATGCGGCCCCGCCCCTGAATCGCGCCAACTCCGGCCCGTGGCGGGCATCTTTGCGTGTGCTTGACCCTGCCCATACTCCCCGCATAACCGCTCTCCCTAGGGTCGGTCGGGTTGGCATGTGCACAGAGTGAAGTGACGTACGTACGGGGGATGGGCGGTATGGCGGATCTGAGGAAGGAAGCCGCGTCGATGCACAAGGCGGCTTCCGGTCTGCGGGCGGTGGGGCATCACACGGCGAAGCCGTTGCAGGAGTTCAAGGCGGCCGCGCACGACCTCGACGCGCTGGGCGCGCTGGGTTCGCTGATGCACGCCAAGAGCCAGGTGCGCGAGGGGATGGACACGCTCGTCAAGCTGACGAAGCAACTGGACGAGGAGTGGCAGGGGGAGGCGAAGCTGATGGGCGAGGTGTCCAAGGCCTTCGACCTGCTGGACGTGCTGCTGGCCGCGGCGCAGAAGAAGGGCTGAGCGGCTCGTGGTCGACCTCAATCCGCTGCACTACGTCAACAAGTTCAACCACATGTTCGGCGACACTGTCGCAAGCGGGCTGGAGTTCCTCGGGATCTCCGATCCGGCCGTGGACCCGGACGGCGTGCGGGAGATCGCCAAGAAGTGGCGCCACCTGGCCGGCGGGCTGGACGGTGCGGCGGCCGCCGCGGAGAAGTCGCTGGCCGGTGTGGAGTGGGAGGGCAAGGCGGCCAAGGCGTTCGCCAAGCGCTCCAAGGCCGCACGCAAGCAGGCCACGGACATGGCGCACGCCCTGCGCA
This sequence comes from Streptomyces sp. NPDC014864, assembly GCF_043081525.1. Classification (NCBI taxonomy): domain Bacteria; kingdom Bacillati; phylum Actinomycetota; class Actinomycetes; order Kitasatosporales; family Streptomycetaceae; genus Streptomyces; species Streptomyces sp. NPDC014864. Next base: position 160,434 of record NZ_JBIBWT010000014.1, on the reverse strand, counting down.
AGGGCGCCAAGGCACTCGACGACTTCGCCGACAAGGCGCACGAGATGCTGTCCGAGATCGGCGTACTGCTGGCGGAGATCGCCGAGTTCGAGATCGCGGGCCTGGCTCTGGACGTCCTGACCCTGGGTGCCTCCTCGGTCGCCTCCAGCCTGATGGCCGGTGAACGGGCCTTGAAGGTGGTCGCGTTGATCGGGCGGATCGAGGAGGAGGGCACGGCCCTGGGGGCGGTGGTCCGGGGTGTGCTGGAGGTCATCCGGAACGTGGAGCGGGCGCTGAAGGCGCTCAGGGAGGTCCGCGGGGTCAGGGCCGTGGGGAAGATGGCCGCGGAGGGCGCCAAGTTCTCCGCCTTCACCACCGCGCTGGAGGACCCGGGTGCCTTCAAGGACCCGGACAAGCTGGCCGGCATCCTCACCGAGGGCGCGCTGATGGGCGTCGGGTTCGGGGTGCTGGGCAAGGCGCTGGGGAAGGGGCTGAAGGCGCTGGGGCCGGCGGCGCTGGCCAAGCTCGGCAAGTCCCTCGGCCTGGACTGCGCGGCCTTCGAACGACTCAAACTGCGGCCGGGCTTCGACAAGCTGCCCGCCTCCATCCGCAACGCGCTGAAGAAGTTCGTCCGCGACCCGATCGACGTGGCCACCGGCGACATGGCGCTGACGCGGACGGACGTGACGCTGCCGGGCGTGCTGCCGCTGGTCCTGGAGCGGGTGCATGTGTCGTCGTACCGCTGCGGCGGCTGGTTCGGCCCGTCCTGGGCCTCCACGCTGGATCAGCGTGTCCAGGCCGACGAGGAGGGGTTCGTCTACGCCGCCGCGGACGGCGCCCGGCTGTGCTTCCCGGTCCCGGACACCGAGACCGGCGAAGGCGTCCGTCCGGAGACCGCCGGCTCCCGGCTGCTGCTGTCCTGGGACGACGAGACGGACGGCGCGCTGCGGATCACGGACCCCGACACCGGGCTGATCCATGTCTTCCACTCCCCGGTGGCGGCGGCCGGTGACATGGCCGTCGACCTGCCCCTGCAGCACATCCAGGACCGCAACGGCAACCGCATCACCATCGAGTACGACCGCGGCGACATCCCCGCGCGGGTCGTCCACTCCGGCGGATACCGCATCGCCCTGGACCACGACGCGTCCGCCTCCCGCATCACCGGCCTGCGCCTGCTCGACCCGGACGCGCCCGAGGGGCCGGGCATCACCCTGCTCACCTTCGGCTACGACGAGGCCGGCCGCCTGACGGAGGAGACCAACTCCTCGGGCCTGCCCCTGCGCTACACCTACGACACCGACGGCCGCATAACCTCCTGGACCGACCGCAACGACACGACGTACTGGTACGCCTACGACGACCGCGGCCGGGTGACCGCCACCGGCGGCACGGGAGGCGCCCTCGCCTCCACCCTCAGCTACGAGGACACGACCCGCACTACGCGGGTGACGGACTCGCTGGGGCACACGCGGGTGTACGAGCACAACGAGGCGCTGCGGCTGGTCCGGGAGACCGACCCACTCGGCAATGTCGTTACACAGGAATGGGACGCCGAGCATCGATTGACAGCCATCACTGATCCGCTCGGTCATACAACACGCTTGGCCTACGGCGACAACGGCCGGGTTGCTACGGTCACGCGTCCCGACGGGCATGAGGCCACCACTGAGTACGACCAATCGGGTCATGCTGTGCAGATGACGTTGCCCGGCGGCGCCGTCTGGCGAAAGCAATATGACGAGCGAGGCAACCGAACTGCTGTTGTGGAGCCGACTGGCGGCGTCACACAGTGCTCGTACGACGAACGCGGGCGCCTTGTCGCGGTGTCCGATGCCCTCGGAAACACGACACGCATCCGGCCCAACGCCGCTGGTCTTGCCCTTGAGGTCGTGGACGCGTTGGGCGCGGTCTCCCGTTATGACCGTGACGCGTTCGGACGGGTCGTCGCGAGCAGGGACGCAACCGGAGCAGCGACGCGTATGGAGTGGACCGTCGAAGGCCGCCCCCGCAGACGTGCAACCCCCGACGGAGCCGTCGAGACGTGGGCGTACGACGGCGAGGGCAACTGCACCAGCCACACGGATCCGCTCGGTGCTGTCACTTCCTTCGAGTACACAAACTTCGATCGTGTTGCCGCCCGCATTGGCAGCGACGGCGTGCGCCACGACTTCGTGTACGACAGCGAGTTGCGCCTGGTCCGAGTCCGTAATCCGGCTGGTCGGACCTGGGACTACGAGTACGACGCCGTAGGCAACCTCGCGTCAGAGACCGATTTCGACGGCCGAACCCGGAGGTACACCCATGATGCGGCAGGGCGGCTCCTGACCCGCACCAATTCATGCGGCCAGACGGTCCGGTATGGGCGCAACTTGTTGGGGCAGATGGTCAGCAAGGACGTCGTAGGAGAAGTCACGACGTTCGAGTACGCGCCTGCCGGACGACTCGTCGGAGCGGCTGGTCCGCATGGCTCGCTGATACTGGAGCTCGACCAGCTTGGTCGCCGTCTGTCTGAGACGTTCAATGGCCGTACGCTCAACTGGACCTACGATGCCCTTGGCCGCAGGACTCGTCGGACGACACCGTCCGGAGTGAGCAGCACCTGGCGGTATGACGCAGGGGGTCGTGCCGTCGAACTCCTTGCATCAGGGCGCTCGATTGACTTCGAGCGGGACGGTGCCGGTCGGGAAGTCGCCCGGCATTTCACCGACGGGATAACTTTTACTCACGCGTTCGATGCGGCGGGTCGTCTCACCGGACAGAGCGTTGTCACGGACGCAGGCGTGATCCAGGACCGTGCTTTCACGTACCGCCTGGACGGTGCCCTGTCGGAGATTACGGATCAGCTGAGCGGCAGCAGAAGGTTCGACCTTGATGCCGTGGGCCGCGTGACTGCCGTTCAGGCCTCGTCGTGGACTGAGTCCTACGCCTATGACGAGATGGGCAATCAGACGTTCGCGGACTGGCCTGCGACTCACCCCGGCCACGAAGCCACGGGGCAGCGCACGTATGCGGACGGCCGTCTGGTCCGGGCGGGAGGTGTGCGCTACGAATATGACGCCGCGGGTCGCATCGTGCTGCGGCAGAAAACAAGGCTGTCCCGCAAGCCCGACACATGGCGTTACGTCTGGGATGCTGAGGACCGACTGACCGCCGTCATCACTCCTGACGGGACGCGATGGCAGTACCTGTATGACCCGCTCGGGCGCCGCATCGCTAAACAGCGTCTCGCCGCTGACGGTGACAGAATTCTGGAGGAGACGCTCTTCACGTGGGACGGGCACACTCTTTGCGAGCAGATCACCGAGGCAGAGACCGTGCGGCAGTCAGTGGCCATTACATGGCACCATGACGGTCACCGCCCACTTGCCCAGACAGAGCGCATCATCGCTGCAAATGCGCCGCAGGATGAGATCGATCAGCGCTTTTTCGCGATCGTTACCGATATCATTGGCACGCCTACCGAACTTGTCGGGGAGAACGGCGAAATTGCCTGGCGTACCAGGACAACACTCTGGGGCACCACTGCGTGGAACGCCGACGCAACTGCCTATACGCCGCTACGGTTCCCGGGCCAGTACTTCGATCCAGAGACCGGCCTCCACTACAACTACTTCCGAACATACGATCCGGAGACGGCCCGCTACCTGACCCCGGATCCACTCGGACTGGCCCCTGCCCCGAACCCGGTCACCTACGTCGACAATCCGCACACGTGGATCGATCCCCTTGGCCTGGCTCCGGGGTGTGGCGATCCCGTCGGGCGAACGTTCGACGAAGCGAAGGCGCAAGCCTTGCGCGATGCTGGGATCCCCGAAGGTGTCGAACCACTTGAAGTAAACAGCCACGTCAAGGCGACGACGCCAGAATGGCAGGGATCGAAGCAGTTGATGACTGAGGACCACAGGCCTATCTTCTACACGGAGGAGATCTACGAGCATCCAAATGGAGAGGATTTGATCGTCTTCCAGGATCACTGGTTCGGGCATCAAAAGCCAGGCGAGCCCGGATATCAGGGACCGCATGTCCACGTGAGGCCGTTCGAGGATCCCCGAAATGGGCAAGTCCCCGGCTGTGAGGAGCATTATTATTATGACCTGTGACGCTTTTCTGGTGAATCCGGAATTGCTTCAGGCGCTCTATGGGCATGTTCCGAATCTCGTCGACGTCAGGGTTCGATCGATTAATTTGAACTGGCGCGGCCCTACGGTGACTCTACGGATCGACCTTCCTTACTTTCCGAGTTCAGCGCCACGGCAGTGGATCGATTTCGGGGCGGACACGGTTCAGTGCCAGTTTCAGTTCCTGGCGGTGGAGAATATTTCTCTCACGCAGTGGTCTCCGCCGGCTCAAGGATCCCTCGTGGTGGAGCCCCTAGGGGCGGAACGTCGTATGCGAGTGTCGGTCAGCGGCCGCGGGATCGCGTTGTCCTTCGACAGCAGTGAATTCGTGCAGGTCGGCCATGTGAGCGCCTATAAGATTGAGGCAGATGGCTCGGATGGCGGGCGCCATCTCTTTGTGAGCAAAATCGATGCGCGACGGTATGATTCGCTTCCCGGAACTGACGAAAAGACCTTCTATGAGCGCTGACTGGTTGCAGCTTTTGGCACTGCCGGGGTATCTGGGAGAGCTGTATGGCGGAAATCCGCCATCGGTCGAGGCGTGCGATCTCTTCTATGTACATATCGATGAGCGAGAGAATTCGGTAACTCTCGGATTCGATACCCGAGAGTTTCCTGTGAGTCCACCTCGAGAATGGACAGAAAGGGCACTGAACGCCTTCGAATTCTACCTTGTCTTTACAGGTGTGAGCGATCTTTGGATCACTGGGTGGGGAGCCTCAGAGGCGAAACAGGTGACTATTGGGCACTCGGATGGTCACGTCTTCGAGGTGGTCCTGGGATCGGACACGTCAGGGGTCGGCTTTCGCGCTTCGGCCGCGCGCCTGGCGAAGACGCGTGCGTATCTTGCTTCAGGCAGCCCGTGAGTCGTTAAGGGATCGGGCGCATCTCAACCGGCACTCTTCAGTGCCCCTTCCCCCTGCGGACAGGGCCGCTTGCGAGGGCTGGGGGATCGGTTCTCGTGAGAATTAATGCCGAGATGTCCAGTTTTCTCGAGATGACTCGAAAGCTGGTACGCCGTGAGTGGTTGTGAGGATTACTCGGATGTCGTCCACTACGGGGCGAGTGAACGGACGAGGGATGATCGACCATGACCTGCCGACCTCGGGGGCCGGGCGAACCGAGGCGCTTCTGTGTCGCCCCCTCGGGCACGCGTGCATGGCATTGCAGGCCGCACCGGTGAACCAGACGTGGCCGGTCTTTGCGTACGTCTCCCTGCCTGAAGGTGGGCTAGGAGATGAAGTCCTGACCTCGAATGTCACCTTCTGCTCCGATCGCTCCGACCTGCCACGCTACGTGGGCGACGTGGTGTCCTACAGGCGGGAAGCGCTTCTGGAACTCTCGGTGGATGCGCGGCTGTACTGCTGATGCGGTGAGAACCATTTGGGCTCACCTTCCCAATCGGCCCGACCCTCTCGGGCTCGCTCCATGCCTCACGGGTCTCTGAAGGTCCTTCCGTTCATGTCCTTCACCCTTGTCACCGTGGCCGTCGTGCCGCTGGCCGCCGCGCTGTACGTCGTCACCAGTACGACGTGGAGCGCCGTCGAGAGGGCCGTGCTGTACCGGTGAGCTGGCGCAGGGTTTGGACTGCCCGCGTTCACCGTCCATGGTCCAGTACGTGAACCGGTTCTTGCGGACTGGACTCAGAGCTTGGACGATCGACCAGTCCTCCGGTCGTCGCGTCCGCCGCACCCGGGTCGTCTTCGTCGGCGGACGGCCCGCGATCGAGGGAGTTGGGGAACATGAAGCTGCTGCGAGTCGGTACGGCCGGGGCGGAGCGGCCCGCGCTGCTGGATGCCGAAGGGACCCTGCGGGACCTGTCCGGCGTCGCCGCGGACATCGACGGCGGCCTGCTCGCGGACGACGCGGCGCTGGAGCGGATCCGTGCCGCCGCCGAAGCGGGGGAGCTGCCCGCACTGGACGCGGCGGGGCTGCGGATCGGGGCGCCGCTGGCGCGGATCGGCAAGATCGTGTGCATCGGGCTGAACTACCACGACCACGCACGCGAGACCGGCGCCGAGCCGCCGGCCGAGCCGGTGATCTTCTTCAAGGCGCCGGACACCGTGGTGGGGCCGTACGACACCGTGCTCGTGCCCCGCGGGTCCACAAGGACCGACTGGGAGGTCGAGCTCGCGGTCGTCATCGGGCGTACCGCCCGCTACCTGGAGACGGACGAGGAGGCGCTCGCGCATGTCGCCGGATACGCCGTCGCGCACGACGTCTCCGAGCGGGAGTTCCAGATGGAGCGGGGCGGGACCTGGGACAAGGGGAAGAACTGCGAGACGTTCAACCCGCTGGGGCCCTGGCTGGTGACGGCGGACGAGGTGCCCGATCCGCAGGCGCTCTCGCTGCGGCTGTGGGTGAACGGCGAGCTGAAGCAGGACGGCAGCACCGCCGAGCAGATCTTCCCCGTCGCCGAAGTCGTGCGGTACGTCAGTCAGTTCATGACGCTCTACCCCGGGGACGTCATCAACACCGGCACGCCGGCGGGGGTGGCGATGGGGAGGCCTGAGCCGAAGCCGTATCTGCGGGGCGGGGATGTCGTCGAGCTGGAGGTGTCGGGGCTCGGGCGGCAGCGGCAGGAGTTGAAGGACGCCTGAGGGGCAGGGGACTGCGGTCGGTCGGCGGCTGCGGGTGCGTCGTGGTTGGTCGCGCAGTTCCCCGCGCCCCTTTGCGCAGCTCCCCGCGCCCCCAGCGCGCAGCTCCCCGCGCCCCTTCAGGCCGGTCCTGTCACGCCAGTAGGGACGCCAGCCTGCGCCACTCCTGCCTCGGCAGGGCGTCCCGGTCGCTGCTTCCCGTCACGACCTGAAGGGCTACGTGGTCCGCGCCCGCCGCGTGGAACTCCTCGACGCGGGCGCGGATGCGGGTGTCGTCGCCCCAGGCGAACACCGCGCCGATGAGGCGGTCGCTGCCGCCGTCCAGCAGGTCGTCCTCGGTGAACCCCAGCCGCAGGAAGTTGTCGGTGTAGTTGGGGAGCGCCAGGTACATGGCGAGATAGGCGCGGGCGATCTCCCGGGCTCGGGCCGGGTCGGACTCCAGGACGACCTTGAACTCCGGGGCCAGGAGCGGGGCTTCGCCCAGGATCTCGCGGGCCCGGGCGGTGTGCTCCGGGGTGACCAGGTACGGGATCGCGCCCGCCGCCCGGTCCCGGGACAGCTCCAGCATCCTGGGGCCGAGGGCGGCCAGCACACGGCGCTCGGTGGGCACGCCGGCCCGGTCCAGCTCGTCGAGGTAGCGGACCATCGCCGAGTACGGGCGGCGGTACTGGTCCGCGAGCTTGGCGTGGCTCACCCCGAGGCCCAGGACGAACCGGCCGGGGTGGGCCGCCTCCAGCTCGGCGAAGCCGGCCGCGCTCGCCTCGGCGTCGTGCTGCCAGATGCTCTGGATGCTGGTGCCGACGGCGAGCCGCGAGGTCGCCGCCAGCAGCGGGGCGGCATTGCCGGGGGCGCTGCTGCCGCCGAGCCAGGCGGATCCGTAGCCGAGGGACTCCAACTCGGCTGCGGCCTCCTCGATCTCGCCGCGCCGGGCCGGGTTCTCCGAACGGAGGCCGACGCTCCAGACGCCGTACCGTCCGACCGTCTCCTTCAGTGAAGCTGCCGTGTCGCTCATCGGTTGTCCATCCCTCCGGGTGGGGTGCCGTGATCATCACGTGTACAGCCACCCCAACCCGAGGGAACGCGCCGGTAATCCCCCGACGGGCCTACCGGTCCAGGAACCGCTCCAGCGCCTCCACCACGAACCGGTGGTCCTGGAGCTGCGGCAGACCGGACACCGTGACCGCGCCGATCACGCCCACGCCCTCGACGGTGATCGGGAAGGAGCCGCCGTGCGCCGCGTAGACGTCGGGGTCGAGTCGCGAGGAGTCCTCGAACGTCGTGCCCTTGGCCCGGAAACGGGCGCCCACCAGGTACGACGCGGAGCCGTAGCGCTCCACCACCCGGCGCTTGCGGCCGATCCAGGCGTCGTTGTCGGGGGTGGAGCCGGGCAGGGCCGCGTGGAAGAGCTGCTGGCCGGCGCGGTGGATGTCGACGGCGACCGGGGCCTGCCGCTCCCGGGCCAGTTCCACCAGCAGGGAGCCCAGCGCCCAGGCGTCGTCGTGGCCGAACCGACGGAACACCAGGCGGCGCTCCTGCGCCTCCAGTTCCTCCACGCTCGGTGTGATCTCAGGGGCCGACTTCGGAGTGGGCTTCGCGGTGGGCCTCGGGGTGCCGGTCACAGCGTCACCTCCACCCGGTCGCGGGCCGAACGGCGGGCGGCCTCCAGGACGTCGAGTGCGGCGGCCGCCTCCAGCGCGGTCACCGGGTTCGGGGCGCCGTCGCGGAGGGCGGCGGCCACGGCGGCGTAGTACGCGGGGTAGTCGCCGGGGAGGGTCGGTACGGGGCGGCCGCCGCCGGTCACCGGGGACTCCCCGGCGCCGAGCCGGCCCCAGAGCTCCTCGGACTCCGTGCCCCAGTCGGGCGCAGTGCCGGGGCGCCGGCCCTCGCGCAGGGCCGACTCCTGCGGGTCGAGGCCGTACTTCACATAGCCCGCCCGCGAGCCCAGGACCCGGAAGCGGGGGCCGAGCTGGGCGGTGGTGGCCGAGACGTAGAGGTGGGAGCGGACACCGCTCGCGTGCGTGAGGGCGATGAAGGTGTCGTCGTCGGCCTCGGCGCCCGGGCGGCGCACGTCCGACTCGGCGTACACGGCGGTCGCGGGTCCGAACAGGACGAGGGCCTGGTCGACGACGTGACTGCCGAGGTCGTAGAGCAGACCGCCGATCTCGGCGGGGTCGCCGGACTCGCGCCAGCCGCCCTTCGGCCGCGGCCGCCACCGCTCGAACCGGGACTCGAACCGCCACACGTCACCCAGCTCGCCCTCGGCGATCAGCGCGCGCAGGGTGAGGAAGTCGTTGTCCCAGCGGCGGTTCTGGAAGACGGAGAGCAGCAGTCCCCGCTCCTCCGCCAGGGAGGCGAGGTCGCGGGCCTCGGCCGCCGTGCCGGCGATCGGCTTGTCCACGACCACGGGCAGACCGGCCTTGAGGGCGGCCGTGGCCAGCGGGACGTGCGTCTTGTTCGGGGAGGCCACGACCACCAGGTCGAGCTCGTCGGCGCGGGCGAACAGCTCGTCGGGGGCGGCGGCGACGCGGACGTCCGGGAACTCCGCACGGGCCTGTGCCTGCCGCTCGGGGTTCGAGGTGACGACCGTGTCGAGGGTCAGGCCCTCGGTCGCGGCGATCAGCGGGGCGTGGAAGACGGAGCCCGCGAGGCCGTAGCCGACGAGGCCCACGCGGAGGGGAGTACCAGTCATGGCTCTACTTTCGCAACGCTGTTGCCAAAGTGCAAGCGCGGGCGACAATGGAGGAGTGAGCAGCGAGAAGGGTGGCGCGGTGGCGGGCTGGAGCGGCACGGTGGCGGCGATGAGGGGAGCGACCGCGGGGGTGAATCTGCTGGCGCTGCGCAGCCACAACACCGCGCTGGTGCTCGATCTGCTGCGGGCCGCCGGGCCGGACGGGATCAGCCGGCTGGAGCTCGCCGAGCGGACGGGGCTGACCCCGCAGGCGGTCAGCAAGATCACCGCGCGGCTGCGGGAGGAGGGGCTCGCGGCGGAGGCGGGACGGCGCGCCTCCACCGGGGGCAAGCCACGCACGGTGCTGCGGCTGGTGCCGGAGGCGGGGCACGCGGTGGGCGTGCACGTCGACCGGGACGAGATGCGCGCGGTGCTGGTCGATCTGAACGGCGCGGTGGTCGGGGAGCGGCGCCGCCCGCTGGATCTGGAGGCGGGGACGGGGGCGGAAGCCGTGGTGGAGACCGTGGCGCGGGAGGTTGAGGGCCTGGTGGCCCGGGTGGCGGGGGGAGGAGGGTGGCCCCGGGGCGCCGAGGGGCCGCCGTCCGGAGTGCCGGTGGCCGGAGCGACGGCGGCTGGGCGGACGGCGACCGAGCGGGTGACGGTCGAGCAGGGGGCGGTCGAGCGGACGGCGGCCGGGCAGGTGGTTGCCGGGCCGGCCGGGCAGGCGGCGGTCGAGGGGCCCCCGCCCGCGATGCCGGTGACCGGGCAGGCGGCCGCCGACGGGCCGGGGGGCGAGGCGTTGACGGGAGGGGCCGGGTCCCAGTCCCCGGAGGCGGTCGGCGCGGCGCCCCTCGCCCGGGTCGGGACCCTGCTCGGCGTCGGGGTGGCGCTGCCCGGTCCGCTCGACCATGTGCGGGGAGTGCTGCACCGGGTGACCGGGTTCCCGGAGTGGGACGGCTTTCCGTTGCGGGAGGCGCTCGCCCGGCGGCTCGGGGTGCCGGTCGTCGTCGACAAGGACACCAACGCGGCGGCGCTGGGACTCGCCGTCGCCGGGGAGGGCGGGGCGTTCGCTTATCTCCACCTCGGCACGGGACTCGGCGCAGGGCTGGTGATCGGCGGGAGCGTGCACCGGGGGGCGCGGACCGGGGCGGGGGAGTTCGGCCACCAGGTCATCCAGCTGGACGGGCCGCCGTGCGGCTGCGGCGACCGCGGCTGCATCGAGGCGCTGTGCCTGGCGGCCGTGGAGCGCGGGCGGACGGCGGAGGCGGCGCGGGTGCTCGGCGCCGGGGCGGCCAATCTCGTGGGGCTGCTCGACATCGACCTGGTGCTGCTCGGCGGCCGTACGGTCGCCGCCGCCCCGGAGGCCTTCGTCGCCGGCGTGGGCGCGGTGCTCGCAGCGCGGGCCCGGCGCGAGGGGGTGCCCGGCGGGGCCGTTCCCGTGCGGATCGCCCCCGGCGGCACGCGAGGGGTTGCGGAGGGCGCGGCCCAGCTCCTGCTCGCACCGCTGTTCGGCCGGGGCGAGGGCTGACGAAGGTGGCCGGAGACGGGCGAGTCCGCCTGATCCCCGACCGGGGCCAGAGCGCTCCAGCACCGGCCGATCCCTGATTCCGTCCCGCCACGGATCACCCGGGTCCAGGCGCGGCCGGTCGGGTGGATCCGTACCGCCGTTGGGGGCCTGTGTCCGGAGTGGCTCCGCCGCCCGCCGACTTCCTCCGGGACGGTCATGTGTTCATGCGACTGTGCACATTATTGTCCCCCTGCCTTGCCGCAGCCGCCGTCCTCCTGTCCGGGCCGGCCCACGCCGACGCGCGTCCCACCTGCGCCGGGCCGGACGACCGCAGCTTCCCGATCACGACCCGCATCCACGGCGGTCCCGGCACCTATGAGGCCGGTGGTGGGTACGGCACCTTCCTGCTCGACCTCACCAACACCACCGACCGCACCTGTGCCGCCATCCACCCGGTGCTGGTGCTGGTCGACTCCCGGCACGCGCTCAAGGCCGGCCAGCCCCGGCTGGAGTTCTACGACGCCGGCCGCCCGCACCCCGTGCGCTTCTCGGCCACCGACCAGGACGAACTCGTCGGCCCCTTCGACGCGGGGCTCCCGGGCTTCACCGTCGAGCCGCGCCGGACCGTCACCGTGAAGGTACGGCTGGCGCTCACCTCCGACGCCGTGGCCAACGACGTCACCGCCAAGGCCGCCGTCGTGCAGCGGCACGAGGACGACGGGGACTGGGTGGGGCAGTCCAACGACTACCGCTTCCGCGTGCACGGCGCCCCGGCCGAGGACGCGGCCAGTGAGCCGCCGGCCAAGGACCCCGGCTCCACGGCGCGTCCCGACACGAGTACGGCTCCTCAGGCGACCAAGACCCACCACGCGACCGGGGCCTCCGACCCCGCGGCCCGCCCCCGGCCCACGGCCGGCTCCAGCACCGGCACCGGCACTCCGCCGTCCCCGGCCCCCTCCGCCTCGGACGGCGGGCTGCCGTTCGCCGACGAGCTGGCCGGCACGGGCCTCGACACCCCGCTCGGCGTGATCACGGCGACGGCGCTGCTGCTCGCGGCCGGCGGCACGGTGGTGCTGACCTGGAGACGCCGCTGATCCGCAGGCCAGAGCCACCGACCGGAGGCACCGGGGCCGCGGGTCCTGAGGTGCGTGGAGAGCGGAATGCGGGGCACCGGAGACGGACCGTTCCGGCAAGAATCGGCCACTGGCTAGGCTGGGGCCACGCTGGCCCCGCGTACGGCAGGAGATCCCGCACATGGCAGACCGCAAGCCCATCGAGTCGTGGCTCACCGACATGGACGGCGTCCTGATCCACGAGGGTGTGCCGATCCCCGGCGCCGACGCCTTTCTGAAGAAGCTTCGTGAGTCCGGCAGGCCGTTCCTCGTCCTCACCAACAACTCCATCTACACCCAGCGCGACCTGCACGCCCGGCTGCGGCGGATGGGCCTGGAGGTGCCGGTGGAGAACATCTGGACCTCGGCCCTGGCCACGGCCCAGTTCCTGGACGACCAGCGGCCGGGCGGCAGCGCGTACGTCATAGGCGAGGCGGGCCTGACCACCGCGCTGCACGAGATCGGGTACATCCTGACCGACCACGAGCCCGACTTCGTGATCCTCGGCGAGACCCGGACGTACTCCTTCGAGGCCATGACGAAGGCCGTACGTCTGATCAACGACGGGGCCCGGTTCATCGCCACCAACCCGGACAACGTCGGCCCCTCGGCCGAGGGCGCGATGCCCGCCACCGGCTCGGTCGCGGCCCTGATCACGGCGGCCACGGGCAAGAAGCCGTACTTCGTGGGCAAGCCCAACCCGCTGATGATGCGGGCCGGGCTGAACGCGATCGGCGCGCACTCGGAGACCTCCGCCATGATCGGCGACCGGATGGACACCGATGTGCTCGCGGGTCTGGAGGCCGGGATGCGGACCTTCCTGGTGCTGACCGGTGTCACGCGGCCGGAGGAGGTCGACCGCTACCCGTACCGGCCCTCCATGGTCGTCGACTCCATCGCCGATCTCGTCGAGCGGGTCTGACCGGCCGCTCAAACCTGTGTTCACCCGCATGGAGCAGCGCGGCCGTCGCTGCGGATGCGGGGCCCGGCCCCCGGGGGTCTGCTGGATCCCGGAGGTCTCACGATGGGTTCACTGCACGTCACTCTCTGTACGGGGGCTCTGGTGGCCGCCGCGTTGTCCCCGGCGCCGGCGGCCTCGCCGGCCGCCGCCTCGGTGAGCGTGCCCGCGTCCAGGGACGGCGCCTCCGGGCGTCTCGGCCCCGCCGGTCCCGGTGCGGCACAGGCGGTGACCGGGCTGGTCCTCGCCGGTGCCGCCGGTGCCGCCGTCGCCTTCCTGCCCCGGGCTCGCGGATCCTCCCGGGGCGGGGAAAGCCGTCCGGTGGACCGTCGCCGGGGGACGGACGAAGGAGGCGAGCACGGTGTCCGACGGTGAGCGCTCCCTCGCCACCGGCCGGCTCCTGGCGGGCCTGGCCTGGGTGGTGCTGCTGCTCGGGCTGTGGCTGTGGGGACGCGATCTGACCGACGCGCGGCCGCAGTCGACGGGACCGGCCATCGGGGACATGGCCGCGGTCGGCCGCCCCCCGCAGGACGACCTCCTGCCACCTGCCGCCGCGCCGCTCGAGGGCGCCCTGCCGCAGGCCCTCGACATTCCCGACCTCGGCGTGCGGGCGCCTGTGGTGGCCCGCGGCCTGGACGGTCGGGGCGCCGTCGAGCCGCCGCCCGCCGACCGGCCCGGCCTCGTGGGCTGGTACGGCGCCGGTGTGCGGCCGGGGACGCCCGGGACAGCGCTCCTGGTGGGGCGCGCCGGCACCGGGACCCGGCCCGCCGTGTTCGCCCGGCTCGGCGCGCTGCGCGCCGGCGAGACGGTCCGTGTGCTCCGCGACGACGGACGGGCCGCCGCCTTCACCGTCGAGGACGTCAAGGTGCTCACCCGCGACCCCGGCCCTGCCCCCGGCCCCGTCCTCAAGCCCGACCCCGCCCCCGAGCCCGACCTGAACCCCGCCCCCCAATCCGCCCGGGAGTCCGGCCCCGCCCCCCATTCCCGGCCCGCACACCCCCCACAGGCTCCCACCCCCCACCGGTCGGACCGCGCCGAGCTGCGGCTGATCACCTGCGCGGGAGCCTCCGGCCGCGCGGACGGCGGCTGTGCCGCGGACGTGGTGGTGTCGGCGTACCTCACCGGGACCGTTCGCTGAGGCCGCCCGGCCCGGTCGGCGACCCGCTCCCGCTGGAGCCGCCGGCCGGGCCGGTCCTCGACCGCGTCGCGCACGGGCTGCGGGAGTGACCCGGCGCGACCGGCGCGGAAGGCTTCGGGCCTCCTGCGCGGGCGGTGCGCCCCGGCGGTGGGCCGGGACCGTGTGGCACGACTCCAGAACGTGTGAACAGCCGTGGCCCAGAGGTGAGTTGCCGTAGATTCCAGCCCGGTGGCGCTGCGTTGCCCAGGACCCCGCCGTCGCCGCACCGGCTGTGTCAGCATGGTGACTTGGCCGACTGCACCAAGGGGGAGTGGGATGTACGGCATGAGGGGGGCCTTCTCGTGCGCTCCTTCGGCGGGGGTACGGGCGTCCGCGACGGTGCTGGGGGTGGCGCTGCTGGTCGCGGGGTGTTCTTCGGAGGGCGGGGGCGAGAAGGACGGCGGCAGGGGCGCGGGCGCCACGATCACCCAGCAGCCCCGGGAGGCGGACCCGTTCTGGGTCAACCCGGACAGCAACGCGGCCCGTCAGGTCGCCGCCCACGTCAAGGCGGGCCGGAAGGCGGACGCCGAGCAGATCCGGAAGATCGCCGCGCAGCCGACGGGGGAGTGGATCGGCCCGGAGAACCCCGAGGCGGAGGCGCGCGGCTTCACCGAGGCCGCCGACCGGGCGGGCCGCACCGCGCTGCTCGTCCTGTACGACATCCCGCACCGCGACTGCGGCCAGTACTCGCAGGGCGGTGCCGCCGACGGCGACGCCTACCGGGCCTGGGTCGACGGTGTGGCCCGGGGCGTCGGGGACCGAGCCGCGACCGTGATCCTGGAGCCGGACGCCGTGCTGCACCTGGTGGACGGCTGCACCCCGGCCCAGTACCAGGAGGAGCGCTACGACCTCCTCAAGGGCGCGATCGGCAAGCTGAAGTCGCTGAGGAACACCAAGGTCTACCTGGACGCGGGCAACGCCGGCTGGGGCCACCCCGACCAGATCTTCCAGCCGCTGCGCCGGGCCGGCGTCGACCGGGCCGACGGCTTCGCGGTCAACGTCTCCAACTTCTACTCCACCGAGGAATCCATCGCCTACGGCAAGCGGCTGTCCGCCAAGATCGGCGGCAAGCACTTCGTCGTCGACACCAGCCGCAACGGCAACGGCCCGTACACCGCCGGTGATCCGGGCGAGCGCTGGTGCAACCCGCCCGGCCGGGCGCTGGGCGAGCCGCCGACGATCAGGACGGACGACCCGCTGGTCGACGCCTACCTGTGGGTCAAGCGTCCCGGCGAGTCCGACGGCACCTGCAAGGGCGGCCCGAAGGCGGGGAACTGGTGGGCCGACTACGCGCTCGAACTGGCCGAGGCCACCCGGTAGTTCTCCGGACCGGCGGTTCTCCGTACGTCACCGGGGGCGCCCTCCGCCGCGGAGGGCGCCCCCGGTGACGTGAAGGCGTTTCTAGGGCACCCTGACCCACTGCGCCTTGCTGGGTGTCCCCTGGTCGTCGTCCACGAACAGCATGTACCAGCCCGACTGCACCAGGTTCCGGTTCTTCGGCACCGTCACCGTGATCCGGTCGCCGGAGGTCTTGAAGTCCAGCGCGATCGAGCGCTGGTCGACGTCCGTGACGTGGGTGGAGGCGCTCGGGCGGATCATCCGCACCTTCCTGACGGCCGACGCGTGCCGCGAGGTGAAGGTCCCGGACGCGCCGCGCGCGATGGTCCGCGGGCCGCCCGCCAGGGAGGGGCGCGCGCCGCGGTACAGGTAGGGCGGCGTGTAGATCTCGATGCGCTGCTCGAAGGTGCCCGGCTTGGTGTTGGCCCTGTCGCCGTAGAGCGAGTCGGAGCCGAAGAACATCACCCGGCCGTCGGGCAGCAGGATCGAGCCCGAGTGGTAGTTGCGTCCCACCAGCGGGTCGGCGACCCGCTTGAAGGTGTTGGCCGCCGGGTCGTACAGACGCGCCTGGTGGATGTTGGAGTCGCCGCGGCCCCGGTAGTCCTCCGAGCCGCCGGAGACCAGCACCGAGTCGTCCGGCAGGATCGAGGACTGCGGATAGCGGGTGCCCTTCTCCAGGGACGGCCCGTCCACGAAGTGCGGGTTCCTCGCCTTCAGGTCGACGACCCGCGTCCTGCGGCTGGACAGCCTGGACTCGCCGACCCCGCCGCCGCCGATCACCAGGAACCGCTCGTCCTGCGCCGGAGGCAGCAGGACCGTGCCGGAGGTCTCCATCATGTTCGCGTCGCTGAGACCGGGCAGCCTGGTGAACCGGTTGCTGGCCACGTCCCAGACGCCCGGCTCGCGGCCCACGTCGTCCGGACCGTAGCCCGCGTTGGAGCCCGAGTAGAACAGCTTGCCGTTCTGCAGCAGGAACAGCGCCGGGTAGGTCGGGAACTGACGGATCTTCGGGGTGTACGCCCACTTCCGGGTCGTCGGGTCGAAGATCTCGTTCTTGCCCGGGACGAGCTGCCCGATGTCGTCGAGGCCGGAGACGCTGAGGATCCGCCCGTCGCTCAGGGTGGTGAGCGTCGGATACCAGCGGGCCTCGTTCATCGGGTCGACCTTGATGTACTTCTCGGCGACCGGGTCGAACTCGTAGGCGTCCCGGATCCCCTGGAAGTCCTTCTTGTCCAGGGCGAGCTTCTGCGCGATGCCGTAGGTGTTGCGGGCGTCCACGCCGGTCAGCCCCTGGATGCGGTAGTTGTCCTGGGTGCCGGTCTCGTACCGGCTGCCGCTGCGCTGCGCCTCGACGTAGATGCGGCCCAGGCCCGGGTCGTTGCGCAGGAACCTGCCGGTGCCCCGGTCGAAGACCTTCTTCGCGCGCGGCACGAGGACGGGGTCCTTGGAGACGAAGGTCCTGCCGTTCGCCTTGCCGGTGAACCGGGTGCCAGCGGGGAGCGTGACCGGCTTGTCCGGGTTCTCGTTGTGGACGATCATCAGGCCGCCCGCCTTGGTGACGTCGCCCTTCAGCTTCTCGTACCGCTTGGTGCCGCCGGCGATCAGGATGTTGCCGTTGGCGAGCTGGGTGTGGCCGGTGCAGAACAGGTCCTTCGGCGTGGGCACCTTCTTGACGGTGCCCTTGACCGGGTCCCAGATCCGGCTGTCGAACCTCTTGGCGTCGAAGTTGTCCTGGTTGTTGCCCGAGCCCGCGACCAGCAGGACCTTCCCGGTGTGCAGCAGCACGGCGTGGATGGTGTCCTGACGGTACTTCTTCGGGAACTCGACGATGTCCCAGTGGCCGTTGGCGGCCTTGTACTCGGGCTTGTTGATCACGTACTGGTGGTAGCGCTCCGTGCCGAAGCGGTACAGCCACGGCCCGTTCATCCCGGCCAGCGCGATGACCACCACCGCGCCGATCCCGAGCCGACGGGCGCGGCGGAGGCCGGCCTGGTCCCTCATTCCTTACGACCCCCCGGTCCACCCAGGGCGATCTGCATGGTCTGGCCGCCCGTACCCGTCTCTCCGGCCTCCCCGGCCGTCCCGTCCGCCGCGCTCTGCGCGTCCGGAGCGGGTGGGCCCGGCGGACCGTCCGGCCCGGCCCAGCTGGGCCGTGGCCGCGGAGGGTGCGCGGGGTGCGGCGACGGCGGGGCCGCCGCGGAGACCGGCGCTCCCGGCGCGGGCGGGTGCGCCGCGTACGCCGGCACGGCGTCCCGCGGCTCCGGCGCGGCGGCGGCCGCCGCACGCCCGCGGCGCTCCTGCCGCAGCGTCCACCGCCAGGCGAAGATCGGGGACGCGGTGATGAGCAGGGCGAACACCCCCCAGGTGATCATCGCCGGGTGGGAGTGCCCGAGGGCGAAACCGGCGACGAGGGAGCCGCCGAAGACCAGGATGAAGAACCAGTGGACGCGGAACGTCCCGAACAGGGTGTCGGGGCTGGCCGACTCGCCCTTCGGGGTCACCACGAACGTGCTCTTGCGGCGCAGCACGGCGTCCATCAGGGACCGGGCGTAGATCGGCGCCGACAGCGCCGACATCACCATGCCGGCGACCCCGCCGGAGCCCTCCGGCTCGTGCGGGGAGACGTTGTGCCGGCGGTTCCAGATGTACAGGCCGATCTGGAGCGCGGAGGCGTTGCCGTACAGCATCAGCCACACGGTCGGGTCGATGTTGACGCCGGAGGCGCCCAGGCCCAGGAACAGCGCGCAGCTCAGCGCGGCCAGGATCCAGTTGAGGGCCGACATCGGATAGAAGATGATCATCATGGTGTAGTTGAAGAGCTTGCCGGGCGGCATCGAGCCGAAGCCCTTCCAGTACTGCTTGAGGATCGTCTCGTACGTCCCGCGCGACCAGCGCAGTTGCTGGGTGAAGAAGTCCGTCCAGGCGTTCGGGCCCTCGCCGACCGCGAGCACGTCCGGGGTGTAGACCGACCGCCATTTGCGGCCGGTCGCCGGGTTCTTCGCGCGGTGCATCTCGAAGCCCGTGGCCATGTCCTCGGTGATCGAGTCGTACAGGCCGCCGATCTGCTTCAGCGCCTTGATGCGTACGGCGTTCGACGTGCCGACGAACATCGGCGCGCCGTAGCGGTTGCCGGCGCGCTGGATGAGGGCGTGGAAGAGGAACTGCTGCGACTCGGCGGCCTTGGTGACGAAGGTGTCGTAGTTGCCGTACACCTGCGGGCCGATGACGAAGCCGACGTCCGGGTCGCGGAAGTAGCCGAGCATCCGCTCCAGGTAGTTGGGCAGCGGGACGTGGTCGGTGTCGACGGAGGCGAAGAAGTCGTACGCGTCGCCGTGCGCCGCCAGCCAGGCGTTGTAGTTGCCGTGCTTGGTCCTGGCGCGGTGCGGGCCCTTGGGCTGGTTCCACCGCGCGACGCCCTTGCGGGAGAAGTGGTGGACGCCGAGCCGGGCGCAGACCTCCTTGACCTCCGGGTCGTCGCCCTCGTCGAGCAGCCAGACGTGCAGCAGGCCCCGGTGGCGCAGCCGAACGGCGGCCTCCAGGGTTCTGGTCACCATCTCCAGCGGTTCCTTGCCGGGCACGAAGGAGGTCAGGAAGGCGACCCGCGTGCCGGTCTCCGGCACCACGGGCACCGGGTCACGGGCGACCAGGGTCGCGTGCGCGTTCGACAGCACGTTCATGCAGCGGAAGAACTCGATCAGGCCGATCGAGACCAGCATCACGGTGTCGAGCGCGGGCAGGAAGTCGTGGGCCGGGTAGTCCCGTTCGGTCCAGTGCTCCGGTTGCAGCAGCCAGCCCAGCAGGACCAGCGACAGCAGGGGGGCGGCGGCCAGCATCAGCGCCACCCGTATCCGGTGCGGTTCCTGCGAGATCAGCGACCGGTACTGCACCCGGTACGGCTTCTCCGGGTCGGGCTGGGTGAGGGGTCCTGCCAGGCGGCTGTAGTGCTCGTAGTCGTATCTCGGCAGGGTCCTCTTGATTCTCCGGAAGGTTCCGGTGGTGGTGCTCGTGGTGGTGCCCGTGGCGGTACCGGAGCGCTGCGCGGGCGGCCTGGCGGCGGCCGCCGGTGAAGAATGGTGAGTGTGTCCGGCGCCGGTCGGCGTCGACTTCATGAGTCATCCCCCCACACGCAAGATTCAGCGCGTGTTCGTTCGGTTGGTTCGCCTGCTTGAGGTCCCCCTCGACCGGCACAGGCGTCTGCGTGGTGGGCCGCAGGCACCACCTCGTCCGTACCCCATGGACTGAGGACCGCGGCCATCCGGTTGCATGGTTGCCCCCCTCGGCAGCCATCGACGCACGGGTCCCCTTTTCCCCGTAGATCCGGCAACCGGCCCCTTACCCCCCAAGTGCCGCGCGAGGGCGGCAGCTCGGCGTCCAGGGTTCTACGGTGTCCAGCATGATCGCAAGATGCGAAACTCGGAGTTTACCGGTCATACAAGCGCATTATGGCGCGAGTGGGTGACCTGTGGGCCGGTACCGGACAGGCGGGAGCGGATGGTGCCGAAGTGGTCCCTTACCGCCTCCTCCGCCCGCAGGGAGTCGCCGGACCGGACCGCCTCGAGGATCTCCCGGTGCTGCCGGCAGGTGACCCGCGGGTCCCGGGGCACGTCCGCCAGATCCCGCTGGACCTGGTGGAAGGCGTCCCAGAACGCCTCCAGGGCCTCGCTCAGCAGCACGTTGTCCAGGCCTCGGTAGAGGGTGGCGTGAAAGGCGCGGTCGGTCTCGGCGAGGACCGCCCCGTCGGCGGCCTCCTGTTCCATACGGATGAGGAGCGACTCCAGTTCAACGAGGTCCGCCCCGGGCAGCCGGCCGGCGAGCCGGGAGACCAGCCCGGTCTCCATCGTCTCGCGCAGGTCCAGGAGTTGCCGCAGGGAGTCCTCGCCCCGGTGGTGCGCGGCCAGCGTGCGGAAGGCGAGCCCCTCGGCCATCGGGGCCAGCGACATCGGGCCGACGTAGGTGCCGAAGCCGTGCCGGATCTCGACGATGCCCATCGCCTGGAGCGCCTTGAGCGCCTCCCGTACCGAGTTCCGGCTCGCCCCGAGGAACTCCATCAGCTCGGGTTCGGTCGGCAGCGGGGCTCCGGAGGCCAGCCGGCGGTCGACGATCAGCTTCTTGATCCGCTCCTGGAGGTCGCGTGCTGCCATGGCGGGAGGGTATCCGGCCAAAACAGGGGGAAGGCGGTGTTCCGGCCAGGCGACGGGGGGCGGAAACAGCGATGGCGAGCCGATCCGCGCTGCTCGCGGACGTGGCTCGCCATCGTCGTCGTGCGCCGCCAGGGACTCGAACCCCGGACCCGCTGATTAAGAGTCAGCTGCTCTAACCAACTGAGCTAGCGGCGCCTGCTGACGTCGTTAACTCTACATGACGTGCGCAGGTGCTCCCGACCGGCCGCCCGGGCCCGGCGGCGGGCCCGGGCGGGGTGGGCCACGGGCCGCCCGCGTACGTCGTTCGGACGGTCGACATGCGCGTCCGGCGGGCGCTGGCGACACTGATCTTCGTACACCGTTTGCCGACATGTCCCCCGAGGTGAGGTGACGCGCATCCCGTCGTACCCACGGGCCGGCCGCACCCCGGCTCCGGCGCCCGCCCGGTGGGCGGCCCACTGTCCTGAACCGACCGGCGCGGAGGCTGGAGGCAGGTATGCGTACGACGGCCACGTCCCCCACCCCCGATCCCTCGGAGTCCGGCGGGCAGCCGGGACCCGTGGACGGCCAGGGCGGCCGCCCAGCCCGGCTCATCCGCACCGAGGTGACCACCGAGATCCCCGTCCACCTGCTGTTCCGTGACGAGGCCGCCCCGGCTCCGGCGCCGCCCGGGTCGGCGGTCGTGGCACTCCGGCCGGGCACGGGCGAGCCGTCGCGGCTGCGGCACCGGAGCGCCGGGGCGGTGCGGGTGGTGCCGGAGGTGGAGGCCGGACTGGAGGAGCGCGCGGCGCGGGTGCTGCCCGGGGCGGCGGGGGTGGCCGCCGGGGTCGTCGGCACCGCGGGCTGTGCGCTCGCCTCCTGGTGGGCCGGGGTGCTGCCGTTGCTCGTCGCCGGGGTGCCGCTGCCGGACATATCGGGCGCCGGGCCGGGGCTGTCGCAGTGGGCCGCGTGCGCCGGGGCCGGGGCGCTCGGACTGGCCGGCTTCGCCGGGCTGGCCCGGGGGCGCGCCGGGCGGGCCTGGGTGCTCGGCCTGTTCGGCCGCTACCGGGGGACGGTGCGGCGCACCGGGCTGCTGTGGGTCAACCCGCTGGTGTCACGTCGCCGGGTGGACGTACGGCTGCGGCACTGGCGCAGTGAGCCGATGTCGGCCGCCGACCCGGACGGTCTGGCGCTGCGGGTGGCGGTGCTCGTGGTGTGGCGGGTGCGGGACACCGCGCGGGCCGTGCTCGGGGTCGACGACCACGAGACGTATCTGCGCGCCTGTGTGGAAGTCGCGCTGGCCCGGGTTCCGGTGGAGCCGCCGGGGGCGGGGCGGGGCCCGGCGGAGGCTGCCGAGGGTGCGCTGACCCGGTTGGTGGCGCGGGAGACGGCGCCGGTCGGCCTGGAGGTGTTCTCGGTGCGGGCGGCCCGGGTGGAGTGGGCGCCGGAGGCCGCAGGGGCGGTCCGCGAGGGGCGCCGCGAAACAGGCCCGTGATTGGTATGGACATGTTCAACTACCGGCCATAATCTGAGACTTGGTCTAGACCTGCACGGCTCACTGAACCTCCCCCACGTTCTCCAGGAGCGGCAGCATGCGCACTCAGGCCACGTTGTACGCCGCCGTGCTGGGCCTCACGACCGCCGGAGCCCTCGTGCTCTCCACCGGCGGCGCCAGCAGCCACGGCTACACCGATCTCCCCGTCAGCCGGCAGAAGCTCTGCGCGAACGGCACCGTGCCGAACTGCGGCGACATCCAGTGGGAGCCGCAGAGCGTCGAGGGGCCCAAGGGCTTCCCGGCGTCCGGCCCCGCCGACGGCCGGCTCTGTTCCGGCAACAACACCCGGTTCGCCCAGCTCGACGGCCCGCGGACCCCGTCGGGCGGCGCCTGGCCCACCACCCGGGTCACCGGCGGGCAGAGCTACACCTTCCGCTGGCAGTTCACGGCCATGCACGCCACCACCGACTTCAGGTACTACGTCACCCGCCAGGGCTGGAACCAGGACCACGCCCTGACCCGCGCCGATCTCACCACCACACCGTTCCTCACGGTGCCCTACGGCGGTCAGCGCCCGCCCTCGACCCTCAGCCACAGCGGCACCCTGCCGTCCGGGCTCAGCGGCCACCACGTCATCCTCGCGGTCTGGACGATCGCCGACACGGGCAACGCGTTCTACGCCTGCTCCGACGTCACCTTCTGACCCCCCCCGCGGGCAGGCCGCGCGTGCGCCGGTACCGGCCGTACCGGCGCACGCGCCGCCCCGATCTCTGAGCCTCCCTTGAGCCACCAAACCGGCCCGTCCGGGTAGGTTCCTGGCACGCCGACCGAACGGGGGAGGCGGACCGACCACGGGGGATCTCCATGAACGCGCTGATGTATGCCGTACCCGTCCTGATCATGGGTGTGGCCCTGCTCCTGGCCTACCGCGTGGTGCGCCGCGCGATACAGCTGCGGCGGGCCTGGAACAGCGGGCTCACCGCCGAGGGCCGCTGTCTGCGGATGTTCACGACGACGCACGGCGGAGCACACGACACCTCCGTCCGGACCGAGCTCCACCACGTCTACGAGTTCACCGCGCGGGACGGCCGCCTGGTCCGGTTCGAGGAGGAGGGCGGCCCCGCGACCGTCCTCGAGGGGGATGTCGTCACCGTCCACTACACGCAGGGCCGCGAGATCGCCGCCACGGCCCGGCGGCCGAGCCGGGGGAAGAACGCGGCGGCCACCCTCGGCATCCTCGCCTTCCTCGGCGCGGTCGTCGGCTTCTGCGTCGGCTTCATGGTCACGTACGCCGACACCTTCGGCGTGACGGGCGCCGGCGGCTTCTGACACGGCCGACGCAGAAGGGCCCCTCGTGTGCACGAGGGGCCCTTCATCGGTGCGCCGCCAGGGACTCGAACCCCGGACCCGCTGATTAAGAGTCAGCTGCTCTAACCAACTGAGCTAGCGGCGCATGACTCCCGCCGTCCGCTTCCCGCGGCCGGCGACGTAGAAAATACTACCTGGTCCCCGGGGGTGCTCCTGACCAATTTCCGGGGGGCCGGGACCGGTCCGGCCCCCCGGCGGGATCCGAGAGAGGGAGGCCCTAGATCGCCAGGGACAGCAGCATCGGCGCCGCGCTCCGGTTCAGCTGGTCCGCGGCCCGGCGCAGCCGGTGCGCGTGCTCGACGGGAAGCGACAGCGCCAGGCAGCCCACCGCGGAGCCGGCGGTGATCGGGACGGCCGCGCAGACCGTGCCGATCGCGTACTCCTGGAGGTCGAGGACCGGCACGGTGGGCGGCTGCGCCGCCAGCCGGGAGAGCAGCACCCTGTCGCTGGTGATGGTCCGCGACGTCAGCCGGGCCGGCTTGTGCCGGGCGAGGTGGTCGCGCCGGGCGTTGTGGTCGAGCTGGGTCAGCAGGCTCTTGCCGACCGCGGTCGCGTGCGCCGAGTAGCGGAAGTCGACCCACTCGTTGACCGCCGGGGTGGTCGGCCCGTCGGCGTACTGGGTGACCTTGACCTCGCCGTCGATGTACCGGCTGATGTAGACGGCCGCGCCCACCGTGTCGCGCAGCCGGTCGAGGTTCTGCTGGATCTTGTCGCGCAGGGCCTGGTCGCGGCCGCGCGCCGAGCCCAGGCGGGCCAGTGCGTCCCCGGTGACGTACGTCCCGTCGCCACCCTGTTCCACGTACCCCTCGCGGCGCAGCATCCGCAGCAGGGCGGTGAGCCGCTCGGGGCCGAGGCGGGTGGCGCGGGAGAGTTCTCCGCCGGTCACTCCGGCGGCGTGCTGTGTCACGGTCTCCAGGACGCGCAGGGCGTCCTGGGCCGATTGGTACGGTGCGGTCGGCTCGTGCATCAGCGCCACGGTTTCCCCCTGCGCTCGCTTACTGTGCCGTGATCCGGTCAGCGATCGCTTCCACGATAACGGGCAAACGCCCTGCGGGGAGCGGGGGTTGGGGGGATCGTGCCACTTTCAACTGTAGCGGTCGGCACACTGGCACATGCCATGGTCATGACCCGATGTGCCGACCTCGGGTGATGGGTCGGTCTCGCACGTCCCGTCTTCGGATCGTCAGATCACGGCGCTGAGGAATTCCCGGGTCCGCTCCTGCTCCGGATCCCCGAAGATCTTCTCCGGCGGCCCCGACTCCACCACCCGGCCCGCGTCGAACATCAGGACCTGGTCGGAGATGTCCCGGGCGAAACCCATCTCGTGGGTCACGCAGAGCATCGTGATGTCGGTGGTGCGGGCGATGTTCCTGAGCACGTCCAGGACACCCGCGACCAGCTCCGGGTCCAGCGCCGAGGTCACCTCGTCCAGCAGCAGCACCTGCGGCCGCATCGCCAGCGCACGGGCGATCGCCACCCGCTGCTGCTGGCCGCCGGAGAGCTGGGAGGGCCGGGCGTCGCACTTGTCGGAGAGGTCCACCATCTCCAGCAGCTCGCGGGCGCGCGCCTCGGCCTCGTCCCGGGACAGCCCGAGCACGGTGACGGGCGCCTCGGTGATGTTCCTGAGCACCGTCATGTTCGGGAACAGGTTGAACTGCTGGAAGACCATGCCGATCTTCTTGCGGATCTCGCGGACCTGCTTCCCGGTGGCCGGAAAGAGCCGCTCCCCGTCGACCGTGATCGTGCCCTCGTCGGGCCGGGTCAGGGTCATCAGCATCCGCAGGATCGTGGTCTTGCCCGAGCCGGAGGGGCCGATGAGGGTGACGTGCTTGCCGGCGTCGACGGAGAAGTCGAGACCGTCGAGGACGGTGTGGTCGCCGAACCGCTTGGTGACGTTCTCCAGCCGGACCAGTTCACCGGTGCGCGGGTCGGTTCCGGGGTGTTCGGTGTTCTTCGTGGCGTCAACGGACAAGACGTCGCTCCAGTGTTCGCAGGAGGAGGGAGGCCAGGTAGGACACGAGGATGAAGGCCACCCCGATCACGGTCAGGGGCTCGGTGAACTGGAAGTGCTGCTGCGAGAAGAGGCGCGCCCGCCCCAGCATCTCCAGCACGGTGATCACCATCAGCATCGGCGTGTCCTTGAGCATGGCGATGACGTAGTTGCCGAGGGCCGGGACCACCCGGCGGATCGCCTGCGGAAGGATCACCGCCGTCCAGGTCCGGCGCCGCGGCAGGTTCAGCGCCGTGGCCGCCTCCCACTGGCCGGCCGGAACCGCCTCGATGCCGGCCCGGTAGACCTGCATCGTGTACGTCGAGTAGTGCAGCCCGATAGCGAACACGCCGGTGGTCAGGGCCGAGAAGGTCAGTCCCCACTCGGGCAGCACGTAGAAGAGGAAGAACAGCTGCACCAGCAGCGGCGTGTCACGGACGAACTCCGTCACCGCCCCCACCGGCCAGCGCACCCACCGGGTCGGCGTCCGCATCAGCAGCGTCCACACCAGCCCCAGCGCGAAGGAGATCAGCGAGCCGAGCGCCAGCGCCTGGAGGGTGACGAGCAGTCCGTCCCAGAAGTGCGGGAGGAAGTCGTGCACGGCGTTCCAGTCCCACTTCATGCCACACCACCGCCCGCGGCGCCCACGCCGGTCGTCTCGGCGCGCTTGGTCTCCCGCGGGGCCGCGGCGGTCGGTGCGCCCTTTCCGACCCCGGCCTTGAGCCGCTTCTCCAGCCCGCGCATCAGCCGGGTCAGCAGGAACGCGATCACGAAGTAGATCAGCAGCACGTACGTGTAGATCTGCGCGCTCTCCTGGAGCGCCAGCCGCACCAGGTTGCCGCTGAACGCCAGGTCGCCCATGCCCATGACGGACACCAGCGAGGTGCCCTTGAGCAGTTCGACCAGCAGGTTGGAGAAGGACGGGATCATCTCCGGCACCGCCTGCGGCAGCAGGATCAGCCGCATCCGCTGCCAGGGGGTGAAGCTGAGCGCGACACCGCCCTCCCGCTGCGCCGGGTCGACGGACTTCAGCGCGCCACGCACGATCTCCGAGCCGTACGCCCCGTAGGTCAGCCCCAGTGCCAGGGTGCCCGCCCACAGCGGCACCAGCTGCCAGCCGAAGGCGAGCGGCAGCACGAAGAAGACCCAGAAGATCATCACGAGGGCCGACGTACCGCGGAACACCTCGGTGTAGAAACCCGCGAGGAAGCGCACGAGCCGGCGCCGGTGGGTGCGGGCCATGCCGACCAGGAAGGAGACGGCGGCGGCCAGCAGCGCGCTGAGGACGAGGAGTTGGAGGGTGGTCCACGCACCCTTGAGGACGAGTTCCCAGAGCCCTGTGGTCATCCGCCGCACAGCTCCTTCATGGTCAGGTCCGTCATCTCGGCCTGGGTGAACCCGAAGGGCCGCAGGATCCGGAACAGCTCGCCGTTCCGCTTCATCTTGCGCAGCTCCACGTTGAAGGCGTCCCGCAGCGCCGTCTCGGTCGGCCGGAAGGCGAAGGCGCCGCCGTCGACGTGCGGTTTGCCGCCGACCAGCGGCGCGAACTGTTTGGTCGCCTCGGCCTTGGCCGACTTCTTGACCACCTCGCGGACGGTCAGCGCCGTACCGGCGAACACGTCGACGCGGCCGGCCTCGACCGCGTTCAGGCCGGCCACCTGGTCGGGCACGATGAGGATGTCGCTCTCCTTGTACCCGGCCTCCACCGCGTACTGGATCTCCGCGTATCCGGTGCCGGTCGCGAACTTCGCCTTCTTCGCGACGACGTCCCGGTAGCTGTGCAGCCCCTTGGGGTTGCCCTTGCGCACGATGAACGCGTCGAGCATCTGGTAGTCGGGATCGGCGAAGATCACCTGCTTGCAGCGCTCCGGAGTGACGTACATCCCGGCGGCCACGACGTCGAACTGCTGGGAGTTCAGGCCCGGGATGAGCGAGCCGAACTCGGTCGGCACGGGCTGGACATGGTCCACGCCCAGCCGCTTGAACACGACGCGCGCCAACTCCGGTGCCTCACCGGTGAGCCGGCCGTCGCGGTCGATGTATCCGAAGGGGATCTCGCCGGCGATGCCGAGACGTACGACCCTCTGCGCTCTGAGTCTGTCGAGCAGGTCACCGCCCTTCGCGGTGGACGCCGTGGCCACCCGGCTGCATCCGGCGGCGCCCAGCGCGCCGAGCGCCGCGACCCCCGCGAGCAGCGACCGGCGGCTGGGCCCTGGTATCTGTCTGTCTTTACGGCCTGGAAGTGGTGGAGCCATGGGCGCGCGGCTACCCAAGGCGATACGAGTCATGCCGCCGCACGCCGTGGGGGTGCGGTGCCCATGCGGTGCCCGCCCTGTGGCGATCCGGTGCCGTGTCAGCAGGGGCGTGACGGACGGCGGTTGGGCGCGGTCAGTGCCCGGGGACGTAGCCGAGCCGCTTGTCGACCACGTTCGGCAGTGGCCTGCCCGCCTGCCAGCGCTCGTACAACTCGACGAACTGTGCCCCCAGTTCGTCCCGCCATCCCACGGTGTCCCCACTCATGTGCGGGGACACGATCAGCCCCGGCGCCTCCCACAAAGGGCTGTCGGGGCCGAGCGGTTCGTCCTGGAACACGTCCAGGGCGGCGCCCGCGATCCAGCGCTTGGCGAGAGCCTCCGCCAGCGCCTCCTCCACGACGAGCCGTCCCCGGCCGACGTTGACGAAGCAGGCCGAGGGCTGCATCACCCCGAACCGGCGGGCGTCGAACATGCCCCGGGTCCGCTCGGTCAGGGGCGCGGCCGCGACGACCCAGTCCGCGCGGGCGATCAGCCGGTCCAGGTCGTCGGGGCCGTGGATGCCGGTGCGCGGCACCCGGCCGACGATCGCGGTCGTCACGTCGAGCGCCCGGAGCGTGCGGGCGATCGCCCGGCCGATCGGCCCCGAGCCGACGACGCACGCTCGGGTGCCCGCCACCCGCTGCGTCTCACGGTGCCGCCACGTCCGCTCGCGCTGGAGATCGAGGGTCCGCGGCAGATCCTTGGCCATGGCCAGCACGAGGGCCGCGACGTACTCGGCGACCGGTTGTTCGAAGACACCGCGCGCGTTCGTCACCACCGTTTCGCCGGCGGCGAGTTCGGCGCACATCAGATGGTCCACGCCCGCGCTCGCCGTGTGCACCCAGCGCGGCCGGGGGCCGCCGCCCGGCCAGGCCCGGCGCACCGCCGTCGAGGTGAAGTCCCACACCAGCAGCACGTCGGCCTCCGGCAGCCGTGCGGCGAGACGGGCCTCGTCCGTGTGCACCACCCGGGCCCGGCCGGTCAGGCGGCCCAGCCGGGGCGGTGGGTCGGCGTCGAGGACGAGCAGGACGGGGACGGTCATGGCGAGCCGTTTCTCCAGGGGGCAACCGTCTGACGTGCACGGATCGACCACGCTCGCACCCCGGCCCGGCGCCGTCAACACGGCCTCCGCCCGGACGGCCGGGGTGCGGTGCCGTACGGAGGCCGGGTGTGGGTGCCACGCCGCGACCGGGCTGCCTTCGGCCAACCCGGTCATGCGATGCGCGCCGCCGTGCCCACGGGGTACCCGAGCGATGGGGCCGCTACGGGCGCCGCCACGCACGGCGGGTCCGCGCCCGGCCCGCGGGCCGGACGGACGGCGGAAGGCCGCCGCCCGGCCCGTACCGCCGGACCGACAGCAGGAAGGCTGGACATGACCGCACTCGGATTCCTCTATCCGGGCCACTTCGCCGAGGACGACTATCCGCGCATCGAGCAGCTCCTGGGCAGCGACATCCGGGTGGACGTGGTCCACACCGAAGCGGGCGAGGGCGCGCACCGGCCGGTCGTGCCGCGCGAGCCCGGGGCGGCCGATCGGCTGGCCCAGGGCGTCGAGGGGCTGCGGCTGTCCGGCGCTGAGGCGGTGGTCTGGGCGTCCGCGAGCGGCAGCTTCGCCGACGGCTGGGAGGGCGCGCACCAGCAGGTCCGCACGCTGGCCCACGCGGCCGGGATGCCGGCCTCCTGCACCTCCTTCGCCTTCGTCCACGCGGTACGCGAGATCGGCGTACGGCGGGTCGCGGTGGCCGCGACCTACCCGGCCGAGGTCACCGGCCTCTTCACGGACTTCCTGCGCGCCGCGGACGTGGAGGTGGTCGCGGCGCACAGCGTCGGCCCCGTCGCGGCGGCCGAGGCGGCGACCTGGGGCGAGTCCGAGATCCTGGCGCTGGCGCGGGAGGCGGACACCCCGGACGCCGAGGCGGTCCTGCTGCCCGACTCCGCCCTGCACACCGCCTCGCACATCCCCGCCCTGGAGAAGGATCTCGGCAAGCCGGTCCTCACGGCCAGCCAGGTCACCGTCTGGGAGGCGCTGCGCCTGACCGACCGCCGGGTGAACGCCCCGACCCTCGGCGCCCTCTTCACCCGCGAGCCGATCGTGCAGGTCTGACCGCGGGGTCGTGCAGGTCTGACCGCGGGGTCGTGCAGGTCTGACCGCCAGGGTGGGGCCGGTCCGAGTGCCGGGACGGGGCCCGGGAACGGGCAGGCCCGAGTGTGGGGACGGGGCCCGGGAGCGGACAGGTCCCCGACCGGGGCGGAGCCCGGCACGGGGAACATCCGGGGGTCGTCTCCTGTTGACGCCGGGCGAGACAGCGCACGGCCACGAAACAGGAGGCACCCCCGTGTCGGCAGACGAGATCCGCGGCGAGGCCCACGGCACCGCACCCGTACCCCTCTCCGTACTGGACCTGGTCACCGTGGGTGCGGGCCGCACCGCCTCCGACGCGCTGCGCACCAGCGTCGCGATCTCCCGCCTCGCGGAGTCCCGCGGCTACCACCGTTACTGGGTCGCCGAGCACCACTCCATGCCGGGCGTCGCCTCCTCCTCCCCGGCCGTGATCCTCGGCCACCTCGCCGCGCACACCGAGCGCATTCGCCTGGGCTCCGGCGGCGTCATGCTGCCCAACCACGCCCCGCTGGTCATCGCGGAGCAGTTCGGCACCCTGGAGGCCATGGCCCCCGGCCGCGTCGACCTCGGCCTCGGCCGCGCGCCCGGCACCGACGGCGCCACCGCCGCGGCCCTGCGCCGCACCGAACGTCTGAACGAGGGCGCCGACCACTTCCCCCAGCAGCTCGCCGAGCTCACCCGCTTCCTGGACGACGACTTCCCGGACGGACACCCCTACGGCCGTATCCACGCCGTTCCCGGCCCGGTCCAGGCGACCTCCCCGGGCGGGGTCCAGTCGCCGCACCGCCCGCCGATCTGGCTGCTCGGCTCCTCCGGCTTCAGCGCCCGACTGGCCGGCGTGCTCGGCCTGCCCTTCGCCTTCGCGCACCACTTCTCCGCGCAGAACACCGTCCCGGCCCTCGACCTCTACCGCGAGTCCTTCCGGCCGAGCGAGATCCTCGACGCCCCCTACGCCCTCATCGGTGTCGCCGCGCTCGCCACCGACGAGGAGCGGGAGGCCCGCCGGCAGGTGCTCGCCGCCGCGCTCAACATGGTCCGGCTGCGCTCCGGCCGTCCCGGCCTCGTGCCCACCCCGGAGGAGGCGGAGGCGTACGACTTCAGCCCGATGGAGCGGGAGTTCGTCACCTCCTGGAACGCCAACGTCGTCCACGGCACCCCCGACGAGGTCCGGGCCGGCCTGGACGACCTCCAGAAGCGCACCGGCGCCGACGAGCTGATGATCACGAGCAACGCGCACAGCGGCGACATACGCCTGCGCTCCTACGAACTCATCGCGGACGCCTACGGCCTGCCGGGCGGACCCGGGGCCGCCTGAACGGAGCTCGCGGTCTGACGGTCCGACGGAGTTCACGGCCGGACGGACTGACGGAGCTCACGGCCTGACGACCTGACAGCCGGATGATCTGACGGAGCTCCCGGCCTGGCGTCCGAAGGCCCGGGCGGCCGTGCGGCGGCCGGTGGCTCACGGTCTGCGGCAGGCGCGTCCGTCCAGCAGGTCGGAGATGCGATCCGCCGGCACCGGGCGGGAGTACAGCCAGCCCTGCCCGGTGTCGCAGCCGATGCGGCGCAGCCGGCTGGCCTGGTCGGACGTCTCCACGCACTCCGCGGTCACGGTCAGTCCCAGCCGGTGGGCGAGTTGGATCATCGCCTCGACGATCACCTCGTCGGCGGGGCTCGGACGCGCCGCCGCGTCCCGCTCCGGGTGCTCGAAGCCCCGTACGAAGGCCCCGTCCAGCTTCAGCCCCGACACCGGGAGCCGGCTGAGGTAGGCGAGGTTCGAGTAGCCCGTGCCGAAGTCGTCGATGGCGATGCCCACGCCCATGTCGCTGAGCGCCTGCAGAACCTGGATCGGGCGGCCGGCCGAGCCCATCACGGCCGACTCGGTCAGCTCCAGTTGCAGCAGCCGGGGCTCCAGCCCGGTCTCCGCCAGGATCGCCGCCACGTCGGCGATCAGGTCGGAGTCCCAGACCTGGCGGACCGCCACGTTGACGCTGACGAAGATCGGCGGCTCGTCCGGGTGCTCCAGGTGCCAGCGGCGGGCCTGGCGGCAGGCGGTGGCCAGGATCCACCGGCCGAGCGGCACGATCGCGCCCTCCTCCTCCGCCAGTCCGATGAACCGATTCGGCGTCAACATGCCGAACTCCGGGTGGTTCCACCGGACGAGGGCCTCGACCCCGCGCAGCCGTCCGTCCTCCATGCCGACCAGCGGCTGGTACTCCAGGGTGAACTCACCGCGCTCGATGGCCTGGCGGAGCGTCGAGGCGAGGGCCTGGCGGGTCATCCGGTGCGCGTTGCGCTCGGGGTCGAACAGGGTCCAGCGGGCCTTGCCGTCCGCCTTGGCCCAGTACAGGGTCGTGTCGGCCGCCTGCATCAGCGCGGTCGCCGTCGTCCCGGCCGCCTGCCGCTCGACCACGCCGATGGACGCCGACACCGACAGCCGCCGACCCGAGATCTCGAACGGCGCCTGGAGCGCCTTCAGCGCCGACTCGGCCAGCCCGGCCAGCTGCTCGGTGCCGGTCGACTCCTCGACGAGCAGAGCGAACTCGTCGCCGCCGAGCCTGGCCACGAGGGGAGGGCTCGGCCGGCCGTACCCCGCCTCGTCCGCGCAGCGTGTCAGCCGCTCGGCGACGGCGGCGAGCAGCCGGTCGCCGACCCGGTGGCCGAGGGTGTCGTTGATGGCCTTGAACCCGTCGAGGTCGAGGTAGCACAGGCCGATCCGCCCGGACGTGCTCTGCTCGTACGACTCCGCCTCCAGGGCGGCGGACAGGCGTTCGAAGAACAGTGTGCGGTTGGGCAGCCGGGTCACCGGGTCGTGCATCTGCAGGTGCCGCAGCCGGGCCTGGAGTTCGCGGCGGGCGGTGATGTCGGTGAGGGACAGCAGCACCCCCTCGGACTCCGGCGCCAGGGGCGCGGCCGTGACCTGGACCCACAGGGAGTGGCCGTCGGGATGCTTGAGGCGGCGTGTGCAGCGCAGCCGGGCCTGGCGGCCGCGGAGCACCTCGCGGTAGGCGTGCCAGGTACGGGCGTCGGAGGCCAGGTCCACCAGATCGGTGGCGACCTGCCCGGCGAGCGTGTCGGCAGTGACGCCGAGCAGGGACCCCAGGGCGTCGTTCGCGACGACGACCAGGCCGTCGCGGTCGAGGACGGCCAGGGGGACGGGCGCGAGACGGAAGGCGGGGCGGAAGGGCGCGGAAGACGGCTCGGCCGAACCGGCCGATACGGCCGAACGGGTGGGGGCGGCCGGTTCGGCCGGTTCGGCCGGTTCGGCCGGCGCGGGCGGTGCCAGGTCGGTCAGGCCGGGCAACGGCTCGGCGAGGACGGGGGGGTCGGCCGGGGCGGACCGCGCCAGTTCGGTGAAAGCGGGCGAGGGTTGGGCCAAGTCGGTGAAGACGGCGGCCGCGGCGGCCTCGGCCAGGTCGGTGAGCGCAGGCGTGGGGGCGGCGGCATCCGTGAGCCGCCCACCGGAGACGGGCGCGACCGGCCCGGCACCCGGCGACTTCGCGATATCACTCTCGGTGATGCTCGGCCGGGTGAGGCCTGCCGCGGGCGTGGGCCCTTCGGACGTTCCGCTCACTGCTCGCTCCCGCAGTGCACTCGGTCTTCGTATCGGTCTCGTCGGGTTGGCCGACCGGGTGACGATCGGCCGCTCGGTCCGTGTCCGCGCAGGAAAGTGCCACCAAAGTGTGCCGATCATAGATGCTGTCGCACGGCCCCTTCCAGCCACTTGCCGGTCTCCGGTCACACCCCGACCCTCTGGCAGATCGTTTCTGCCCGCACCTGGCCGGGTTCTTCGGATGGCCGATCACTTGTGACGTTCCGTGAGTGGCTCGGGGGTGTCGTATCCCCGGAACCCCGCCGTTTCTCGGGCCCGATGGATCCGGGCCTTTCACTCTTCCGGTGTAGGCGAACAAGGCATACAGCTACAAACTCGCACAATCTGGGTGCGGTGTCCCCGCGCAACGCACCCGGAGGTCCCTGTGCCGCGTCAGCTCCCGTTGGAGGCACTCCACCGTGAGGCCCTCAAGGTGCTCGGACGTGCCGGGGTGCGGCCCCGACTGCGCAGTACAGCGGCCGTGTTCACCACCCTGTCGGCGGTCGCCGCGACCTCGATCCTGACCGGGCCCTCGGTCGCCGAGCCGTTCTCGGCCACCCCCTGCGCCCTGCAGCGGACCGACGCGCACCACTCGGAGGGGCTGGACACCTGGAACGCCGCCTACACCCGGCCCGCCCGGCAGTTGAACGCCGTGATGGTGTTCCTGTCGTTCCCGGACTCGACCCCGCTGACCACCCCGGCCGAGTTGGCCGCCGACCACTTCCCCGCCACCAGCCGCTTCTTCGAACAGGCGTCGTACGGGAAGTTCACGCTGCGCCCGCACCCGCTGCGGCACTGGCTCCGGATGCCGCGGCCGTCCACCGCGTACGCGATGCACCGGGACTGGCAGGCCGCGGACCGGTCCGCCTACCTGAGTGACGCGCTGGCCGCGGCCGACCCGGAGGTCGACTTCTCCCGCTACGACGTCGTCTACTTCGTCGCCGACCCGGATGCGCCCGGCGTTGACTCGGACGCGACCAAGGTCGTCAATCTGGACACCCCGCTGCGCGCCGACGGAGTGGACATCCGCCGGGTGGTGACGGTGTTCGAGAGGCATCCGCCGGACC
Source organism: Streptomyces sp. NPDC014864 (assembly GCF_043081525.1). Lineage (NCBI taxonomy): Bacteria > Bacillati > Actinomycetota > Actinomycetes > Kitasatosporales > Streptomycetaceae > Streptomyces > Streptomyces sp. NPDC014864. The sequence goes on along the minus strand of NZ_JBIBWT010000014.1, from coordinate 125,929 downwards.
GGCTGGTGCTCGCGCACGAGACCGGCCATGTGTTCGATCTTCCGGATCTGTATCACCGGCCGGCGGACGGCAAGGGCGACTGGGACACCTATGTCGGGGACTGGGACCTGATGGGCAGCCAGTTCGCCGAGTCGCCCGACCTGTTCGCCTGGCACAAGTGGAAGCTCGGCTGGCTGGACGCCCACCAGGTGGTGTGCGTGCGCGGGACCGGGCCGACCCGGCTGACCCTGGAGCCGGTGGAGGTGGGACCACGGGACGGGGGCCCGGCGGTGACGGCCGCGGCGGGAGCGGCGGCCAGGGGGGCGGCGGGGGCGGGCGCGGCCGGGAGGCCGGGGTTCGGGACGGGGAACGGCACGAAGCTGGCGGTGGTGCGCACGGGCAGCGACAGCGTGCTGGCCTTCGAGGCGCGGGCCTCCCTCGGGAACGACGCGGGCGGCTGCCGGCAGGGCGTGCTGGTGTACCGGGTGAGCAGCGGGGCGGAGTCGGGCGGCGGCCCGGTCCAGGTGGTCGACGCCCATCCCCACTCCGAGGCCTGCTGGGAGTACTCGGTCTACCCGCCCCTCGCGGACGCGCCGGTCGCGGAGGGGGAGACGTTCACCGTGCCGGGGGACGGTGCCCGTGTCGAGGTGGAGTCCCGCACGGCCTCCGGTTCGTACACCGTCAAGATCACCCCGGGGTGATACCGGGCACGGGTGCAGCTGCGGGTGGCGAAACCGTGCGGGGCCGACGGCCGTACAAAACAGCGATGGCGAGACTCGTCCGCGTTGTCGCGAACATGCCTCGCCATCGTCGTCGTGCGCCGCCAGGGACTCGAACCCCGGACCCGCTGATTAAGAGTCAGCTGCTCTAACCAACTGAGCTAGCGGCGCCTGCTGACGTCGTAGACCTTAGCATCCTGATCGGCGGGAGGAAAAATCGATATGCGTACAGCGGCGCGGGCCGCCCGCACCGCCGCCCAGAGCAGGATTTCCGGGCCCGGCAGCCAGGGATGACGGGTGTCCGGGGCGACGAGCCAGCGCGAGGCCGGGCGGCCCGCCGGGGCGTCGCCGGCGGGGCCCGCCTCGTCCGTGGCCCGCGCGGCCGGGGTGCCGTCGGCCGCGGAGTGGAGGGCGGGGGTGCCGCCGGCCGGGGCCGCGGCCGGTGCCGGTGCCGGTGCCGGGATGGTCACCGCGTCGCCGGTGCCGTGGCACAGCAGCGGTGGCACGTCTTCGGTGCGGCCGCCCTCCCTCCCCCCGGAGGCCCCCCACTCCTCCCACTCCAGCAGCGAGGGCAGCCGTTGGGCGGTGCCCGGCGCGGCGAACAGCAGCATCCGCCCCCGATGGACGGCCACCGGGCCCGACCCCGGGCCCTCGTCCCACAGCCGGTCCAGCATCCGGCGCCCGAAGATCACCGGTGCGTTGACCACGTCGAAGGCGATGCCGCAGGGCAGCACGACCGGGGCGTCCGGCCGCTCCCGCCAGAAGGCGAGCGTGCTGCGGGGATACGTTCCTGCCGAGGCCAGCCAGGCGGCACCGTCCGCGGTGACACCCGTGGCCCCGTGGCGGCGGTCGTCGCACTGGTCGAAGAACGGCTCGTTCCCGATACGGCTCATGCCGGATACATCTACCGGCCGTGACGGTGCGGTTCCCCAGGGTTGCGGGAATCCGGGACAGGGAGGGCCGGCGAGGGGTATCGTCCGCGCCCGGCATATGCCAGAGCGCGATGCGGGGGCGGGACGCGCGGGCGACGCGCTGGGTCAGTCGGCCGCGGGCGCCGGGCGAAGCCGTCCCGCCAAGGCGCGGGGCGTCCCGGGTCACACGGGGTCGGCGGGGCTGGCGTGTCCGCCGCCCTCGGCTCCCCGCAACAGGTCGCGGCCGAAGTCCACCATCTTCTTGGCGTAGTCCTCGGTCCACTCCGCCCGCTCGGCGATGCCCGCCGGGGTGAGCCGGTCGAACCGGCGCGGGTCGGCGAGCTGCGCCGCCGCGATCGCCTGGAACTCCACCGCGCGGTCGGTCGCCGCCCGGAACGCGAGCGTCAGTTCCGTCGCCCGCGCGAGCAGTTCCCGGGGGTCCTCGATCGACTCCAGGTCGAAGAAGTGCTCGGGGTCGGCGGCCGCCTCGGCGGGCTCGAAGATCAGGGGCGCGGGGCGTAGCCGCGGCTCGTTGCGACGCGGCGTGGGCTCCGCCATGTCTTCTCCTCCTCGTACGGTTCGGGTGGCGCCGCCTTGTGGAAGGGCCACCGTCCATTGTCGCGCGGCCGCGCAAGGGGGCCCCTGCCACCGGCACGTGCACCGGGCAGCGGCACGTCGTGGCCGGACGCGCCCCGCGGTCTCAAGGCGTCCAGGCCGCGCGATGTTCCCGCAGGTGGGCCAGTACCGCGTGGTTGGCCTCCCAGCCGTCGGGGAACTTCACCGTCACCCCCAGCTGCACCGGCTCGGTCGAGGGATGCTCGTCCAGCAGTTCGCTCACCCCCGCCCGGCACACCACGACGCAGGCGTGCCGGTGCCGGGACGCGAGCACGCACAGGCGGCCGGTCTCCAGGTGGAAGGCGGTGGCGTCGGGGCGGCCGGAGAGCGGGTGCAGGACCACCGTGACGTCGAATTCCCGGCCCTGCAGCCGGTTCGCCGTGTCCACGGTGACGTCCGAGACGCCCAGCTCTGCCAGGGCCGCCCGTACGGCCGCCGCCTGGTCGCGGTGCGCGGTGCCGACGGCGATCCGGTCGGCGGTCAGCGGGGCGGGGTCCGGCGACCGCTCCGAGGCGGTCGCGCCGCCCCGGTCCAGCAGCCGCCGTACGACCGCGGCCACCGCCCGCACCGCCTCCGGGTCGGTGCGCGGGGTGTGCCGCGCGGGAAGCTCCAGCAGGCCCCAGCCGGAGGCGGCCGCCTCGTCGATCACGCGGTCGGGGCCGGAGCCGTCCGACGGCACCGCGAAGGCCAGCCGCCGGTCGCCGTGGCCGGTGCCGCTGCGGAACGGCGTGTACGGGTAGAACGCGGCCGAGACCAGCGGCGCCGCAGAGGCCGGCAGCCGCCAGGACACCGGCAGCCGGTGCTGCGGCAGCTCGGGGTTGTGCGCGAGCAGTGTCGTCACGGCGGATGCCGAGGGGTCGTACGACAGCCCCGCCCACTGCTCGCTGCCGACGATCGAGAACGGATCCAGCTGCCCGGGGTCGCCCACGAAGAGGGCCCGCTCGAACAGCCCCGCCACGGCGAGCAGCGCGTCCGAGCGCATCTGGTAGGCCTCGTCCACGATCGCGTGCCGCCACGGCTCGTCGGTCTTCACGTGTGCCCACTTCGCGGCGGTCGACAGCACCACGTCCAGACCGGCGAGGTCGGCGGCCTTGGCCGACTTCCGTACGTTCGGCAGGGCGTCCAGCGCCTTGTCGTAGGCGTCGGTGTCGCTGCTGTGCAGCCGTCCGACCGGCAGCTCGGGGTTCTTCTCCGCCAGCCGCAGGACCAGGTCGTCCACCTGGGCGTTGGTCTGCGCGACCACCATCAGCGGGCGCCCGGCGGCGGCCAGTTCCAGCGCCGCGCGCACCACGAGGGTGGACTTGCCGGCGCCGGGCGGGGAGTCCACGACGACGCCGCGGTGCGCGCCGTGCAGGGTGTCCTGGAGGATCGCCCCGGTGGCACGGGCGGCCGCCGCGCCGGGGTCGAAGGCGGTCTCCGGGGCGTGGGTGGTCACAGGGCGTCCTCCTCGGTCACCGGGTCGGCGGCTTCGGGCGCGGAGGCCTCGCCCGGCGGGCCGCCGTGGGTCCACGGGGTCTGCTCCGGGTCGGGCAGCTTCGCGCCGCCTCGCTGCTCGTGCTCGAAGAGCGTGAAGCAGAGGCGGTCGCCCTTCTCCGGCACGGACCCGGCCGCGGGCTCCTTGCCGCGGCCCATCTTGTCGAGGACGCGGAGGACGACCAGGGCGCCGCCGGTGCCGTCCGCCCCCGCGGCCCCCTCCGTGACCTCCGTGCCGTCCGCACCGTCGTCCGCGTACCCGACGAACTCGGCCGACTGCGGCTTGCCGCCCAGCGAGCGGTACACCCTGGCCCGCTCGCCCAGGTGCGGCCGGTCCTCCGTGCGCACGGTGACCAGGGGCCGCGGACTTGGGCGCCTGCCCTCGCCGTACGCCATGACGACGTCCGTGACCTCGCCCGCGAACGCCTCCCCGGCCAGCCGGCGCCCGGCCATCACCAGCGGATCGTCCAGCGCCTCCTGTGCCTCCAGGCGCGCCTGCTCGCGCTCGCGGGTGGCGAGCTTGTTCGCCGCGGTGACGGCGTCGTCGTGGCGCGGCTGTGGGGGCTCCCCGGCGAGGACGCGGTCGCGGTGCCCGGTGAACGACCAGCGGTCGCGCGTCCACCGCTCCTCGACATGCGCCCCCTCGGGCAGCGCCCGCAGCAGGTCGAGCCCCTCCCACACCGCGTCCCAGGCCGGGCGCGTACGGCTCTCGACGAGGGCGCGGATCTCGTGCTCGGCCGCGGTCAGGGCGCCGAGCCGGTCGTCCGCCTCCAGACCGTCCTCGGCGGCGGCCAGGGCGGTGCGGGCACGGTCGTAGCGCTCGATGGCGGGGGCGAGCAGCTTGTTGTCGAACGCCGGGTCGGTGGCCGGGCCCGCGGGCGGGCACAGCAACTGCCCGGTCGCGTCCCGGGCGAGCTCCGCCCGCAGCGCGGCCTCCGCCCCCGAGACGCCCTCCGGCGGGGCGATCCAGGCCAGCAGGGCCCCGAGGTGCTGGTCCTCCAGACTGGACTGGCCGGTGATCCAGTGCCCGGCCAGGACGTCGCTCAGCGCCAGCAGCAGCGAGGAGCCGGGCACCCGGGCCCGCTCGCCGAAGTGGGTCAGCCACCGCCCGAGCAGCGGCACCCGGGGCGGCGCCGGATGCGGCGCCTCCGGCTCCTGCTCGGCGGTGCGCCGGAAGCGCATGGAACGCCCGAGCAGCCGTACGAAGTCGACGCCCGCGCGACTCGGCACGATCAACTGGGGGGCGTCTGCGCACAGTTCGACCTCGACCTTGACCCGCTTGCCGGTCTCCGGGTCGGTCTCGCTGCGCTCGGCGGCCTCGACCGTCCCGGCGTACGCGTCGATGTACGGCAGGACCACGTCGGCCAGTTCGGCGAGGAACGCGAACCTCAGGTCGCGGTCGCGCGGCTGCGGCACGGCCAGCAGCCGCGGCGCGGCCCGGTCCGTGCCGACCAGCGCGCCGAGCGGGGCGCCCGCCTCACCGGCGGTGGTCAGCGGCACGAACACCAGCGGGTGCGCGGACAGATGCCGGTGCCGGACCGTCGCGGCGGGCTGGGCGCGCCCGGACCGCACGGCCTCCAGCCGGCCGAGGGTGGCGATCAGCGACACGGGGCCACCTCCCGGCCGTCGGCGCGGGACGGATCGTCCCCCGCGGTGCCCGGCGGGCGGTGTCCGGCGTCCGCGAGCGCCTCCGCGCGCAGGGCGGCCGCCCGCCGCAGCGCGGCGACCGCCGGGTCGTCCGGGTCGCCCGCCTCGCCGTGGGCCGCCGCCAGGACGTCCTCGACCGTGGTCAGTCCGCCCAGTTCGGCGCGGACCGAGCGGCCCAGGGAGGTCACCGCGCCGGCCGCGCGAGACCGTGCGCGGCAGTGGAAGGCCAGCTCGCAGGCGGCCAGGCACTCGGGTGCGTACGCCGCCGGGACCGCCTCGACCGCCGCCGTCAGCTCGTCCGGCGGCAACTCGGGGGAGAAGCAGACCCCTTCGGGGAGCGCGTCGGCGATGTCCTCGACGCGCGTCAGCCGCGCCAGTTGGCGGGCCGTCACCGCGCGCTGCTTGCGGACGTCCACGGGGGAGGCGGTGGGCAGGTTGGAGAAGTCCTTGGGGCACACGAGCAGCACCTGGTGCCGCACGGACGGGGCAGGGTCCAGCCGGGCGGCGACGTCCTCCAGCGCCAGCACGTACACCGCCGACTGCCGGGCGGCCGCGCCCACCTTCGCCGGGTCCGCTGAACCGTCCAGCATCGGGAACGACTTGATCTCGACGACCGTCCAGCCGCCGTCCGGGTGCACCACCACCGCGTCCGGCTCCAGGAAGGCGGGGGAGCCCGCCACGTCCAGCGCGAGCATCGGATGGTCGAGCAGCGTCCACGCGCCCGTGCCCGTGCCCGAGTTCGTGTCCGCACCGGTCGCCTCGCGCAGTGCCAGTGCCGTACGCGCCGCGCGTCCCTCGGGACCGGCGGCCGTCAGGTCGGGCACCTGGGCCTGCCCCGGCGGTTCGGCGCCCGGGTCCAGCGTCCGGTGCACCAGTCGCAGCAGCTCCGCGCCGCCGTCCGCCTTGACCCGCGCCTCGAACGCGTTGCCCCGCATGAAGGCGAACTGGGACTGCCCGAAGCCGGAAGGCGTGCCGAGCGCGCCGGCCAGCGCCGCCTTGTCCACTCCCGCGCCGTCCAGGATCGCGCGCCGTCTGCAGCCCGGGTTCGCGGCGAGCGCCGCGAGGGCGCGGGCGTCCAGCGCCCTGGCCGGTACGCCGGGGCCGCGCAGTTCAGCGAGCCGGTGCCGGAGCGCCGTCCCCCGCGTCCGTGGGGGAGGCACCCGGCTCGGCTCCGGGTCCGAACCGCGACTCGCGCTGCCGTGGAATTCGCTCACCCGGGGAAGTCTGGCATCCGCCACTGACAATCGAGGAACCCGCGACGGGAGCGGCGCCCGCGACGGCCGTGACCCGGGCCGCGGGCACGGCCGCGCGGACCCGGTCCGCGGCGCGCAGCACGTACGGCGTCAGCAGCAGCCCGGCGCCCATCACGGCCACGCCCGCGACCGCGTCCAGGGAGTAGTGGTTCGCGGTGCCCATCACCACGAGCGCGGTCAGCAGCGGATAGCCGACGCCCGCCGCCTTCGCCGTCCGCGTGCCGCCGTGGCGCCACAGCATCACCCCGCACCACAGCGCCCAGCCCACGTGCAGGCTCGGCATGGCCGCGTACTGGTTCGTCATACCGCCCAGGCCCCGCGGGGCGCTGGCCTGGCCGCCCCACCAGCCGTACGAGCTGTACTGGGCCATCGTGTCCACGAAGCCGTGGCCCGGCGAGAGCAGGCGGGGCGGGCAGGTCGGCACCAGGGTGAAGCCGATCAGCCCGATGAAGGTGGACGTCATCAGCCAGGTGCGGGCCGCGCGGTACAGCCCGGTGCGCGTCCTGAACAGCCACACCAGGATCGCGGGCGTGACCAGGTAGTGCAGGGACGCGTACCAGAAGTCGGCCGGGACGCCGAGCCACGCCTCGTGCGTGAACAGGCGGTTGAGCGGGTGCTCGGCGTTGAGGTGCAGCAGTTTCTCGGCGCGCAGGATCGCCAGGCCGTGACCGACGGCGGAGGAGACGTCGCCGCGGGCGAGGAGCCGCCCCGCCGAGTAGCACCCGTACACCAGCACGATCAGTGGCAGCTCGGTCCACCATCGCAGCCGGATCCGCGGGGCCGTCCCGGTGCCCGGTGCCTCGGTCTGAAGCATCCGATGCCCCTCCCCCTGATCGATGTGATCGATGTCCCCCCGGCGCCCGGTGCGGCCCGGCCGGACGTGTCACCTTACGGTGTATGCGCCCCCTCCGGAGGGGGCGCCCCCGGCCCTGATAGACGCCGGGATCGCCCCCCGGGTTGCCCGCGTGGGGCGTGCGCGATGATGGGAGGAATTCACCCCACGTTCTCTCCCGGAAGGTCTTCTTCATGGCACCGCGCATCCTGCTGGCCCGGCACGGACAGACCGCGTGGTCGCTGTCCGGCATGCACACCGGCAGGACCGACGTCCCCCTCCTGGAGGAGGGCCGGCGCGGCGCCAAGCTGCTCGGCGAGCGGCTGCACCGGGCGCCGTTCGACGGCCTGCCCGGGGTCGAGGTCCGCACCAGTCCGCTGGTCCGCGCGCGCGAGACGTGCGAACTCGCCGGGTTCGGCGACCGCGCGGCGCGCTGGGACACCCTCATGGAGTGGGACTACGGCGCCTACGAGGGCATGACGCCGGAGGAGATCAAGGCCGAGCGGCCGGGCTGGCTCATCTGGCGGGACGGTGTTCCACACGGTGAGAGCCTCGCCGAGGTGACCGCGCGCGCGGACGAGGTGGTGGCCTGGGCGCGGGCCGAGGACCGTGACGTGCTGGTCTTCGCGCACGGGCACATCCTGCGCTCGATCGGCGCGCGCTGGCTGGGCCTCCCGCTGGACTTCGCGGCCCGGATACGGCTCAACCCGACGTCCCTGTCCGTCCTCGGCTGGGCCTACGGCGAACCGGCGATCGAGAGCTGGAACGACCTGGGGCACCTGGCGGCGTAGTACCGGGGGCCGCCCCGCCCCCTGCCTGCCGCTGGGCGCGCCGCCCACGGGCGCCCGCCCGGTGGTGCGCCGGCCTGGTGGTGCGCCGGCCTGGTGGTGCGCCGGCCTGGTGGTGCGCCGGCCTGGTGGTGCGCCGGTCAGGTGGTGCGCCGGCCCGGTGGTGCGCCGGCCTGGTGGTGCGCCGCCCTGGCGCGGAGCGGGCGTCACTTCTCGACCGGCGCGAGCGTGTCGACTCCGGCGTGGCGCAGGGTTTTCGCTGCTCGGTGCGCCGCGCGCCTCGGACGGTGAGCCTCGCGATCGCGGGCCATCCGCGCGCAGCCCGCAGCCCGCAGCCCGCAGCCCGCAGCCTGGCGCGTCTGCCCTCCGCGTCCCGTTGCCCGTCGCCCGCCTCCCGTCGCCTGCAGCCTCCCGCCCGTCGTCCGCGGCCTCCCGCCCGCCGCTCGGCTTCTGCTCCTCGCGGCCCGCGGCCCGCCGCCCGCCGCCTGGCGCGTCCGCCGCCCGCGTCCCGTCGCCTGCAGCCTCCCGCCCGTCGTCCGCGGCCTCCCGCCCGCCGCTCGGCTTCTGCTCCTCGCGGCCCGCAGCCCGCCGCCCGCCGTCTGCCGTCCGCCGCTGTCGAACCCGGGGCCGGCGCGCCCGGGTGTCCGCACCGCGCCGTGCGGGGCGCGCTCGCCGCGTTCGCGGCTCACGCCGTCCGCGGCGCGTTCGCGTGGCGTTCCAGGAAGACGGACACTCCCGACGCCCGCCGGTGCGGCAGCAGCACCCGTGCCGTGCCCGCCAGCATCGTCTGGATGCGCGACGACTGGACCTCCTCCAGCAGGTCCAGCACCCGCATCCCGGCCGTCGCCGCCTCGTCTGGACGCCCCCCGCGCGCGAGGTCGTCGGCCAACTCGGCGGTGTAGAGCGCGATGTTCCGGGTGAAGTGCGGATCCTGGAGCTGCGCCGCGCGGCGCGCGTGCCGGGCCGCCCGCGGCCAGTCGCCCAGCGTCGACCAGCACTGCGCCTCCAGGCCCTCCAGCTCGGCCTCGCCGTAGAAGCTCATCCACTCGGGGTCGGCGTCCGAGGTGCCCCGCTCGAACAGCGCCTGGGCGCGGGCGAGCGCCTGCTCGCACGCGGTGCGGTCGGCGAGCCCCGCCCAGCCGCCCGCCTCACGCAGCGCGAGCAGTGACATCAGACGCGCGGAGCCCAGCCCGCGCGCGATGCGCTGCGCCGCCTGCGCCGCCCGCACCGCCTCCCGGGGCCGTCCGGTGTCCCGCGCGAGGAACGCCGTGTTGCAGAACGCGTGCGCCTCCAGGGCCGCGTCCCCGGTCATCCGGGCGGTCGCGAGCGCCTCCGCGTAGTGCGAGCGGGCGTCGTCGAAGCGCCCCGAGTCGTGCGCCAGCCAGCCTACGGAGATGGCCAGTTCACCCGCGCCGGAGTGCAGCCGGTCGGCGGTGGTCTGCCGGGTGGCACCGGCGTCGAGCAGCGCGTACGCGGCGCGCAGCGGAGCGGCGGCGCGCCGGTAGAGGCCGTCGGCGCCGTGCCGGTCGTCGAGCAACCGGATTCTGCGGACGGCCTCTTCGAGGGCGCTCGCCTCGCCCGACCCGGCGCGGCGGACGGGGCGGTCCGCGGCCGAAGCGTCGAAGGCGAGCCCCAGGGGGCCCAGCGAGGCGGCGGCCACCGTGGCGCCCCCGCGGGTCATGAATGCGCGACGCAGCACGTCGCTCTCCTCGTGGTCTTCGTGCGGGTGGTACGGGTCGTGCGGGTTCTGCGTGTCATACGGGTGGGTCGCCCCTCGCGTTTCATGCCGGGCGCCCGCGGGGCTCGTGGTGCACGAGGGGGGCGCGTCGTCCGTGGAAGCGCGCGCCCCGCGTCCGCGCACGGAGGAGCGCGGCGCGAATCCCAGGTCGGCCAGCGTGCTGCCGGGGAACATGTGCAAGAACACCCGTTCGTATGCGTAGTTGGGGCAGCGGATCTCACCCGCCTCGACCCGGCCGATGTAGCGCGCGTCACAACTGACCCGCTCGCCGATCTCGCGGGCCGCCCGCCGCACCGCCGCGGCGAACTCCGCCGGCGAGCGCTGTCCGCGCAGCCGTCGGAAGGCGAGATTCGGCCGCGATGGCCGGGGGGACTGAGACGAGGTCACCGCTGACGACGCCATGGCCGGGCCCTCTCTGCGAACCGTCGAACCGTGCCGGTTTCGGGGTGAGTTGTCCGAGTGGCACCCTTGGTTCCGGCGAGCAAGAACGTACCTGCTGCATCTGGTCCGCCATGCGGTGTTTGGCTACAAACCGGATATCTCATCCACGATCTGCCATGAACTGCCATCCTTTGCGGCTGACTTCCGCCGTAGCGGTTGACGCCCTGCCGCGTTGTACCCCGTGGACCGGGAGCCGCCGGACTCCCGACCCGCTCGCCCATGAGGAGGGTTCCGTGAGGGAAGCACGGATGGACACCGACCAGAGCGTCGACCCTGGTGTGCTGTCGGCGGTGGCCTGGCCCCTGCCGACCGCGCCGAGCGACGGGCCGCCGGGGGCGCAGGCCGCGTGCGACCTGGTGACGGTGCCCGCCCGGCAGGGACTGGAGGCGGTGGACATCCTGCGCCGCGGCGCGGGCGACGCGGTCGGGCCCGTACTGCACGACGACGGGAGCGACACGCTCGGGTTCGTGGTCCCGGCCGGCACGGCCGCCGGATGGGACGTGCCGGGGAGCACGTGCACCGGGACCGACGGGCAGGGGCTCCGGCTGGTCCCGGAACCGGCGGTGCGGAGGGCGGACTGGCTGCTCCCGCCCGGTGAGGCCGATCCCGCGACGGATCCCGCGGTGCTGCGGCGGGCCCTGGGCGAGGCGGCGCGAATGATCGAGGCCGCGGACCGCTGCTGCTGAGCCGCGGAGGCGGACCGCCGGGCCGCTGCCTCCGTCGATCCGAGAACGGGCACGTTCGGGTGGCGGCAGCCTCCGCCGAGTCGCGCACCGTCACGGTCGAGTGGCGGCAGCCTCCGTCGATCCGAGAACGGGCACGTTCGAGTGGCGGCAGCCTCCGCCGAGTCGCTCACTGTCACGTTCGAGTGGCGGCAGCCTCCGCCGAGTCGCGCACCGTCACGGTCGAGCCGCGACAGCCTCCGTAGAGCCGCGCGCGGCCGTCACCGGGTAGCGGACCGTCTGCGCCGAGCGGCGGAGAGCCGCCGTCGGCAGGTGCCGGCGGCGGCCGCCCTCCGCGCCGATCGCCGAGGCCTCCGGCACCCCCGATAATGGTGTGGTGGGAAAGTCCAGGAGCGTCCGCCGTGGGCGCGGCGCCGTCGAAGCCGTCGTCGAGCAGGTCGACGGTGGGCTCGCCGAACTCATACCCGACCGGGAGCGGGCGCGGGTCTGGACCCTGCTGATCGACGGCGCACCACAGTCGCACGTCGACCTCGACGACCCGGCCCGCCTCTCCTTCGAGTACCAGCGGCGGCTCGGGCACGTCATCGACCTCGCCGCCCCCGCCGGGAAGCCGGTCCACGCGGTGCACCTCGGCGGCGGGGCGTTCACCCTCGCGCGGTACGTCGCCGCCACCCGCCCCCGGTCCACCCAGCAGGTCGTCGAGCGCGATGCCGCCCTCGTGCAACTGGTCCGCCGCGAGCTGCCGTTGGACCCGAACGCCCGGATGCGGGTGCGCTCCACGGACGCCCGGGAGGGGCTGGCCAAGGTGCCGGAGGGGTGGGCCGACCTCGTCATCGCGGACGTGTTCAGCGGAGCCCGCACCCCCGGTCACCTCACCTCGACGGAGTTCCTCGACGAGGTCCGCAGGGCCCTGAGGCCGGGCGGGGTCTACGCCGCCAACCTCGCCGACGGGCCGCCGCTCGCCCATCTGCGCGGTCAGATCGCCACCGCGGCCGCCCGGTTCGCGCAGCTCGCCCTGGTCGCCGACCCGGCCGTGCTACGGGGCAAGCGGTTCGGCAACGCGGTGCTCGTCGCCTCCGACCTGCCGCTGCCTGTCGCCGAACTGACCCGCCGGGCCGCCTCCGACCCGCATCCCGGCCGCGTCGAGCACGGCAGGGCCCTCACCGACTTCACCGGCGGCGCCCCCCCGGTGACCGACGCCGCCGCGGTGGCCTCCCCGGCCCCGCCCGCCTCGGTCTTCCGCTGACCGGGCGCCCCGGACTCCGACAGTGCCTAGTAGGTGCCCACCTCCACGTGCGGCGGTCCGTCGTGCCAGGTGCAGAACACCGACACCCGGCCGGCGCCCGAGGTGAACTCCACGCGGATCCAGGACGCGGTCTTCCAGACCTGCATCGACCAGCCCGTGCCCGGAGTCGCCGAGACCAGGGAGGCGGAGGCCGGTCCGAGGTCGAACACCACCCGGCCGCCGTCGGTGTCATAACTCCTGACCCGGCCCGCGTCGCCGGGGGAGGGGCTCGGGCCGGGGGACGCCGGCTTCGTGGCGGTGGGGGCCGACGGGCGGGGCGACCGGCCCGGTCGCGCCGGCGCGCTCTTCGACGGAGCCGGCCGGCGGGTCGAGGAGGCGCGGGGATCCGACGCCGGAGCGGCAGCGCCGGCCGCGGTGATCGGCAGCGCGCGCGGCGGGTCGTAGGCCGTGCCCGCCATCACGGTGTGGACGCCCCACCACGACAGCGTGACCGCCGCGCCCGTGGCGAGCGACCACGCCAGTACGTGAACGAGTCCTCTGCGCATCGCGGCCATACTGCCTCACCCGTCCCACCCGTGTCCCCCGAGCGCGGTCGGGGTGAGGTTGTCCACAGGCCCTGGGCGGCGAGGGGGAGTTGTCCACAGGCCCGCACCCGCTCCGCCCGCATGGCGTACGGTGCGGCGCATGGCAAGTGTGCTCGTTGTCGAGGACGACCAGTTCGTACGCTCGGCGCTGATCCGGCACCTGACCGACGCCTCGCACACCGTGCGCAGCGTCGGTACGGCACTGGAGGCGCTGCGCGAGGTCGCCCATTTCCACTTCGACGTGGTGATCCTGGACCTCGGACTGCCCGACCTGGACGGCTCCGAGGCCCTGAAGATGCTGCGCGGCATCACCGACGTCCCCGTCATCATCGCCACCGCGCGGGACGACGAGGCGGAGATCGTCCGGCTGCTCAACGCCGGGGCGGACGACTACCTGACCAAGCCCTTCTCCGTCGAGCACCTCTCCGCGCGCATGGCCGCCGTGCTGCGCCGCTCCCGCTCCGGCGCCGGGGACACCCCGCCGTCCACCGTGATCCGCGTCGGCGGCCTGACCCTCGACCCGCTGCGCCGCCAGGCCGAGTTGGACGGGGCGCGCCTGGACCTCACGCGCCGCGAGTTCGACCTGCTCGCCTTCCTGGCCGGCCGTCCCGGAGTCGTCGTCCCGCGCAAGGAGCTGCTGGCCGAGGTGTGGCAGCAGTCCTACGGCGACGACCAGACCATCGACGTCCATCTGTCATGGCTGCGGCGGAAGTTGGGGGAGACCGCCGCACGGCCCCGCTATCTGCACACCCTGCGCGGTGTCGGCGTGAAGCTGGAGCCCCCGGGAGCGGAGCCGCCGCGATGAGATGGGCACTGGTCAAGGTCTGTCTGGCCGTCACCGCGATGGTCGTGGTCGCCTTCGCCGTCCCGCTGGGGCTGGTGGTCAAGGAGATGGCCCGGGACCGCGCGTTCTCCAACGCGGAGCGGCAGGCGGCGGCGGTCGCCCCCGCACTGTCCATCACCACCGAGCGGGACCAGTTGGAGCGGGTCGTCGCCTCGGCGGGCTCGGACACCGAAATGGCCGTGCACATCCCGGCGGTCGACGGCCAGGCGGCCGTCGACATCGGGCGCAGGCGCGCCGCGGGCGAGGACATCGAGACCGTGCGGAAGCTGGGCCGCGCCTCTACCACCGAGGTGCCCGGCGGCTCCACGCTCCTGCAGCCGGTCGCGCTCAGCTCCGGCGCGATCGCGGTGGTCGAGGTCTACGTCCCCGAGTCCGAGGTCAGCAACGGTGTCGGCACGGCCTGGGCGGTGCTCGCCGCGGTCGGCGTGGCCCTCGTCGTCGGCTCTGTCGCCGTCGCCGACCGGCTGGGCGTCCGGATGGTGCAGCCCGCGCAGCGGCTCGCCGAGGGCGCGCACGAGCTGGGGGAGGGCAAGCTGGGCGCCCGGGTGCCCGAGGAGGGGCCGACCGAACTGCGCCTGGCCGCCGTCGCGTTCAACTCCATGGCCGACCAGGTCGTCCAGCTGCTGGCCAACGAGCGGGAGCTGGCGGCCGACCTGTCCCACCGGCTGCGCACCCCGCTGACCGTGCTCCGGCTGAACGCGGCCTCACTCGGCGAGGGACCGGCCGCCGAGCAGACCCGGGAGGCGGTCGCCCAGCTGGAGCGCGAGGTCGACACCATCATCCGGACCGCGCGGGAGGCCAAGCCGCAGACGGCGGCCGCCGGACCCGGCGCCGGATGCGACGCGGCCGAAGTGGTCCGGGAGCGGATGGAGTTCTGGTCGGCGCTCGCCGAGGACGAGGGACGCAAGTGGCGGCTGGCCGGCGTCGAGCGGCCGGTGCGCATACCCGTGGCCCGAGCCGACCTGGCCGCCGCCCTGGACGCCCTGCTCGGCAACGTCTTCCGGCACACCTCCGAGGGCACGGCCTTCGCGGTCGACGTGCACAACGGCGACGACGCGGTGATCGTGCTCGTCTCCGACGCCGGCCCCGGCATACCCGACCCCGAGGCGGCCATGGCGCGCGGCCGTGGCTCCGGCGCCGACGGCTCCACGGGGCTCGGCCTGGACATAGTGCGCCGGCTGGCCGAGGCGACCGGCGGTGACGTGCGGATCGGCTCGTCCGTGCTGGGCGGCACGGAGGTGCGGATCTGGATCCAGCTGGACGGACGGCAACCGGTGCGCCGGGGGCACCGGGGCACCGTGCGCCGCCGCCGGCCGGGCAAATTGGTCTCGACCTTTAACCGTCCCCGATCCCTCCCTTAAGCGCACCCTAAGATCCTCGACAGCCGTCCCGTTCAAGCCGTTTGCCCGATTCCGGGTCGCTAGCGTGCTGCCGCATCCCACCCCCCGTGAACAGCGAAGGCAGGCACGCGATGAGCACGCACCGGCGACGTATCAGTGGCAGGAACAAGGCGATCGGCGGTCTCGTCGCCGCGGCCGCGGTCGGCGGCGGCGCGCTCGTGTTCACCGGCATCGCGCAGGCCGCGGGCGTCGGCGCCGCGTACACGAAGACCAGCACATGGTCGACCGGGTACACCGCGCAGTACGCCGTCACCAACAACACCGGCCAGGACGAGAAGGACTGGACGCTGGAGTTCGACCTCCCCGCGGGCAGCAGGCTCGGCTCGCTGTGGAACGCCGAGTCGAGCGTCAGCGGGCAGCACGTCACCGTGAAGCCCGCGAAGTGGGACACCGACGGCCTCGCCCCCGGCAAGTCCGTCACCGTCGGCTTCGTGGTCGACGGCACCGGCGACCCGGCCGGCTGCCGTATCGACGGCGCCTCGTGCTCCGCCGACGGCGGGGCCACCCCGGAGCCGAGCGGCCGCCCGACCCGGTCCGCCACCCCGGCCCCCACCGCCACCCCCACCCGGTCCGGCACACCGACCGTCACCGCGAAGCCGACCGCCACACCCACCCCGACGGCCACCGCCTCGCCCTCGCCCTCGCAGAGCACGGGCACCGGCACGAAGGCCGCGGCCGGCTTCGCGCCGTACGTCGACACCTCGCTCTACCCGGCGTTCGACCTGCTCGCGAGCGCCGACGCCACCGGCGTGAAGAACTACAACCTCGCCTTCGTCACCGACGGCGGCGGCTGCACCCCGAAGTGGGGCGGCGTGACCGACCTCGCCGGCGACGGCGTCGCGGCCCAGATCGGCGCGCTGCGCGCCAAGGGTGGAGACGTGCGCGTCTCCTTCGGCGGCGCCTCGGGCACGGAGCTGGCGACCACGTGCTCCTCGCCGGACACGCTGGCCGCCGCCTACGGCAAGGCCGTGGACGAGTTCAAGCTGACGAAGGTCGACTTCGACGTCGAGGGCGGCGCGCTGCCCAACACGGCCGCCAACACCCGCCGGGCGCAGGCCATCGCCAAGCTCCAGCAGCAGCACCCCGGCCTGGACGTCTCCCTCACCCTCCCCGTCATGCCCGAGGGCCTGACCCAGGACGGCGTGAACCTGCTGTCCGACGCCAAGTCCCGCGGCGTGCGGATCTCCGCCGTCAACATCATGGCCATGGACTACGGCGCCTCCTACAACGGCGACATGGGCACCTACGCCGAGCAGGCCGCCACCGCCACCCAGGCCCAGATCAAGGGTGTCCTCGGCCTGTCCGACAGCGCCGCCTGGAAGACGGTCGCCGTCACCCCGATGATCGGCGTCAACGACGTCTCCACCGAGGTCTTCAAGGTCGACGACGCCTCCCAGCTGGTGAACTTCGCCCGGTCCAAGGGCATCGGCGCGCTGTCGATGTGGTCGGCGGCCCGGGACAAGCAGTGCGCCGGCGGGCCCAAGCCCACCGCCGACGCGACGTGCAGCTCCGTCGCCCAGGAGAAGTTCGCCTTCTCGAAGGCCTTCGGCGCCTTCAACTGAGGGGTCGAAGAGCCGGATTCCCCAGGTCCGGCCGGGGCGCGGCACTCCCCTAGGTCTTCTGTGCCGCGCCCCGCCCCCCGGTTCAGCCGACGCCGGATGCCCGGATGCCCGGATGCCCGGAGGCCCGGAGGCCCGGACGTCCGGATGCCCGGATGCCCGGACGTCCGGATGCCCCCGGCCGCCGTCAGACGCCGTCGACCGGGGCGAGTTCCCCGCTCCGGGCGGCCTTGGAGTACCACAGTGCGCTGGACTTGGGCGTCCGGGCGAGCGTCGCGTAGTCCACGTACACCGCGCCGAACCGCTTGCCGTAGCCGTAGGCCCACTCGAAGTTGTCCATCAGGGACCACAGGTAGTACCCGCGCACGTCCGCGCCGTCCGTGATGGCCCGGCGGACCGCCGCCAGGTGGCCGCGCAGGTAGGCGATGCGTTCCGGGTCGTGCACCCGGCCGTCCGCGTCCATCTTGTCGTCGTAGGCGGCGCCGTTCTCCGTGATGTAGAGCGGCAGGCCGGGCGCCTCCCGCGTGTAGCGCATGATCAGCTCGTGCAGACCCGTCGGGTCGATCGTCCAGCCCATCTCCGTGCGGTCGCCCGGCGTCTGGTGGAACATCACGTCGTCCGCGCCCGGCCACGGCGAGAACGCGCTTGGTCCGTGGCCGTCCGCGCGCGGGCCCTCCGCCGCCGCGTCGGCCGCCGACACCAGCGCCGGGGTGTAGTAGTTGAGACCGAGGGCGTCCAGCGGCTGGTTGATGCTCCCCAGGTCGCCGTCGAGGACGTACGACCAGTCGGTGATCGACGAGGTCGCCTCCAGGAGCGTGGCCGGGTAGGCCCCGTGCAGCATCGGGCCGTGGAAGACGCCGTTGGCCAGGTCGTCGATCCTCCGGGCCGCCCCCAGGTCCGCCGGGTCCTGCGAGACGGGCCGTACCACGGAGGAGTTGAGGCTGACGGCGACCGTGTTGCGTGCGGGCATCACCGACCGCAGCGCCTGCGTGCCCAGCCCGTGCGCCAGGTTCAGATGGTGGGCCGCGCGCAGCGAGGCCTGCGGGTCCGTGCGGCCGGGCGCGTGCACCCCGGAGCCGTAGCCCAGGAAGGCGCTGCACCACGGCTCGTTGAGCGTGATCCACTGCTCCACCCGGTCGCCGAGCGCCTCCCCCACCATCTGCGCGTACTCGGCGAAGCGCAGGGCGGTGTCCCGCTCCGGCCAGCCGCCCGCGTCCTCCAGCTCCTGCGGCAGGTCCCAGTGGTAGAGCGTGACCGCGGGTTTGATCCCGTGGGCGAGCAGCTCGTCGACCAGGCGGCGGTAGAAGTCCAGGCCCACCTGGACGGCGGGGCCGCGGCCCGTGGGCTGCACACGCGGCCAGGAGACGGAGAAGCGGTAGGCGTTCAGGCCCAGCTCCGCCATCAGCGCCACGTCCTCGCGGTAGCGGTGGTAGTGGTCGACAGCGATGTCACCGGTCTCGCCGCCGGCTGTCTTTCCCGGCGTATGGCTGAAGGTGTCCCAGATCGAGGGGGTGCGGCCGTCCTCCCGCACCGCCCCCTCGATCTGGTAAGCGGAGGTCGCCGCGCCCCAGAGGAAGGAGGGAGGGAAGGTCACCGGGGTCACCGGGGTCACCTGCTGTGCGGACTCAGACATGGAAGCGCTCCCAGAGGAGGTCGTTCGGACCGACGGGTAGGGGGAGGGAAAGAAGGAGGGGAGAGAAGAAGAAAGGGGGGGAGAACAAGGGGCCGAGGCTTCGGTGACCCGGCCCCCTGGGGTGTCTGCGGTGCGCGGGCTGCGTACGGCCGTGCGCGCCGCGGAAGTTCAGCCCTTGACCGCGCCCTGCATGATGCCGCCCACGATCTGCTTGCCGAAGATCGCGAAGACCAGCAGCAGCGGCAGCGTGCCGAGCAGCGCGCCCGCCATGATCAGCGACTGGTCGGGGGTGTAGCCGCGACCCAGGCCCGCGACCGCGACCTGCACGGTCGGGTTCCCGGTCTGGGTCAGCACCAGGAACGGCCACAGGAAGTCGTTCCAGGTCTGCACGAACGTCAGCATGGCCAGCACGGCCATCGCGGGACGCGCCGCCGGGAACACCACGTGCCACACCACGCGCCAACTGCTCGCGCCGTCCACCCGGGCGGCCTCGATGATCTCGTCCGGCAGCGCCTGGATCAGGTACTGCCGCATGAAGAACACACCGAACGCGCTGACCAGCGACGGCAGGATCACCGCCTGCAACTGGTCGGTCCAGTCCAGCTTGGCCACCATCATGTACAGCGGGATCACGCTGAGCTGCGGCGGCACCATCATCGTGCCGATCACGATCAGCATCAGGGCGCCCCGGCCCCTGAAGCGCAGCTTGGCGAAGGCGAACCCGGCGATCGTCGACAGGAAGACGATCGTGGCCGCCGACACCCCCGCGACGATGGTGGTGTTGAGGAAGGCCTTGCCCAGATTGGCGTCCGACCAGGCGACCTGCAGGTTGTGCATCAGGTTGGAGCCGAACCAGAAGGGCGGTGGTGTCTGCGCCAGCCGGGCGTTGTCGCGGGACGCGGCGACGGCACTCCACACCAGCGGGAACAGTGAGCCGATGGTGAACAGCACCAGGACCACGTAAGCCACCGGTCCGGCGTGCATTTGGCCGCCGGCGCGCGCCGACTTGGGCCGCCGGATGCGCTTGGCCTTGGGCGGGGCGGCGGCGCCGGGATTCGTCAGGGTCGTCGTCACGGCTGGTTCTCCTAACTACTGGCGCGCAGCCGGCGCGAGATGACGTAGTTGACGAACCCGATCAGGATGAGGATCAGGAACATCGTCCAGGCGATCGCGGAGGCCCGGCCCAGGTGCTGGTTGACCCAGCCCTGCTCGTACAGGTAGACGCCCAGGGTCTGGAACTGGTGGTCGGCGCCGCCGGAGGCGCCCTTGATGGAGTCGAAAAGCAGGGGCTCCCCGAACAGCTGGCTGGCGCCGATCGTGGACACCACGGTGGTGAACAGGATCGTCGGACGCAGCTGCGGCAGCGTCACGTGGAAGAACTGCTGCCAGCGGTTGGCGCCGTCCAGCGCCGCCGACTCGTACAGGTCCTGCGGGATCGCCTGCATCGCCGCGAGATAGATCAGCGCGTTGTAGCCGGTCCACCGCCAGATGACGATGGAGGAGACCGCGATCTGCGACGGCCACTTGTCGTTCTGCCAGTCGACGGAGCCGACGCCGACGTGGTGCAGCGCCCAGTTGATCATGCCGTAGTCGCGGCTGAAGAGCAGCACGAAGACCAGGGAAGCGGCGGCGATCGAGGTGGCGTACGGCGCGAGCATCGCGACCCGGTAGAAGGTCGACGCCCGCAGCCTGTAGTTGAGGATGTGCGCGAGCCCCATCGCCATCAGCAGCTGCGGAACGGTGGAGATGATGCCGATGGTCAGCGTGTTCTTCGCCGCGTTCCAGAAGAAGTCGTCGTCGAAGATCCGGGTGTAGTTGCGCAGGCCCGCCCACTGCATGTCGGTGGGCGTGGTCAGCTCCACCGTGTGCAGCGAGGCCCAGCCGGTGTAGACCAGCGGGAACAGGCCGAACGCTATGAAGAGCAGGAAGAACGGCGAGACGAAGGCGTACGGGCTCCAGCGGAGGTCCCGCTGCCAGCGGCGGGACAACCGGGCGCGGCGCTTGGCCTCGGCCTGCGAGGCGATGGCGGCGGGAGGGCGGACCGGGGCCGCGCCCCCGTCCTTGACGGGGAGCGCGGCGGTGTCGTGCCGGGGTGACATACCGGTCACTTCTCCAGGTTGTTGTCGATCGTCTTGGTGGCCGTCTTCCAGGCATCCTGGGGCGACTTGCCCTTCGTGACGAGGATGACGCCGTTGTCGCCCAGGCCGGCGCCGATGATCTGGTCCTTCGGGCCGATCGGCTGGAGCGGGATGGACTTGGCGGCCTCGGCGAAGATCTGACCGATCGGGCTGTCCCCTGTCATGGCGTTCTTCGCGTTCTGCACCGCGGGCATGTCGTAGACGGCGGGGGCGCTGGGGAAGCTGCCCTGTACGGCGAAGAGCTTGGCCTGCTGCTTCGGCGCGGTCAGCCAGGCGATGAGCTCCTCGGCCTCCTTCACGTGCTTGCCGCTCTTGGGCACGGTCAGGAAGCTGCCGCCCCAGTTGCCGGCCTTCGGCGCGGCGGCCACGTCCCACTTGCCGACCGCGTCCTTGCCCGACTTGGCCTTGAGGTAGCCCAGCATCCACGGGGGGCAGGAGATCGCGGCGAACTTGCTGTTCGCGATGGTCTGGTCCCAGGCCGGCTGGAACTGGGTCTGCGGCTGGACCAGGCCCTCCTGGGCAGCCTTCGCGGCCAGGTCGAAGTCGGCCTTGACGGCCGGGTTCGTCTTGTAGACGACCTTGCCGGAGGAGTCGTAGAACTTCGTCTCCTCACTGCTCAGGATGGCGCTGAGCAGACCGCCGGGGGAGTCCATGAAGACGGTGCCGCCGGGCGCCTTCTTCTTGTACCGCTCACCGACGCCGACCAGCTTGCTCCAGTCGCCCGCCCACAGCTTGCCCACCGCCTCGCGGTCCGAGGGCAGGCCGGCCTTCTGGAAGAGGTCCTTGCGGTAGCAGATCGCCATCGGGCCGATGTCGGTGCCGAGGCCTATGGTCTGGCCGTCCTTGGTGGTGGCCTGCTGCCACTTCCAGTCGAGCCAGTTGCTCTTGTTCACGCCGGACACCTTGGAGAGGTCCTCGAGCTTGGCCGCCTGTGTGTTCACCACCTCGGCGATGTTGCCGACCTCGACGGCCTGGACGTCCATCAGGCCGCTGTTGGTGGTGAGGTGGTTGACGAGCGCCGGATAGTAGTTCTCGTTCCGCTCGGTGACGTTCTCCTGGATCTTGATGTTGGGGTGGAGCTTCTCGTACTCGGTGTAGAGGCCGGCCTCCTTGAAGCCCATGGTGCCGAAGAGGCCCAGGGTGATCGTGGTCTTGCCGTTCGAGCTGCCACCGTCCGACGAGCCGGACGAGTTCTTGCCGTCGTCGGCACAGCCGGCCAGCAGCCCGGCGCCCAGCGTCGCGACTGCCGCCAGGGCCACCGCCCTCGTGGCGGTACGGGTACGTGCTCGCATTGCGTCCTCCTGTTGCCCTGACGTGCCGACCCCCCGGCCAACTGCATCTGCTGGGCCCCTGTGTTCTCGCTGCGGCTCGGGCGGGGAACGTGCGGGTTGTGTATGTGCCAGGTACCGTGGGAGCGCTCCCACGAATGATGTGTTGAAGGGTCGCGGGTTCGGGCGGGGGTGTCAAGGGAGTCGGCAAGCGGAGATGGCTCCAGTTATCGGCCTGTTAACTGGGCCCCGTCGCCCCCGGTCCGAGGTGCGGGGGCGAGCCGGTGCGGGCCGGGGCGCGGCCCGCGGTGGCGCCCCTCGCGGACGGCCACTCTCCCTGGTGCGGCTGTTAGATTCCAGCTCAGCGTGATGACGACGGCGGAGAGGCGGGGCCCATGGCAAGCCACGGAGCGCGGAGCCGGAGCGGTGGGCGGCCGACGCTCGAAGAGGTCGCCGCACGGGCGGGCGTGGGACGCGGCACCGTCTCCCGGGTGATCAACGGCTCGCCCAGGGTCAGCGACGCGACCCGCGCCGCGGTCGAGGCCGCGGTCGCCGAACTCGGCTACGTCCCCAACACGGCGGCGCGCGCCCTGGCCGCCAACCGAACGGACGCGATCGCCCTCGTCGTCCCCGAGCCGGAGACCCGATTCTTCGCCGAGCCGTACTTCTCCGACATGCTGCGGGGCGTCGGCTCCGAGCTGTCGGACACGGAGATGCAGCTGTTGCTGATCTTCGCGGGCAGCGACCGGGAGCGCAGGCGGCTTGCGCAGTACCTGGCGGCGCACCGCGTCGACGGCGTGCTGCTGGTGTCGGTGCACGCCGACGACCCGCTGCCCGACCTCCTGGCCCAGCTGGAGATCCCGGCGGTGATCAGCGGCCCGCGCTCCGCGGGGGAGACGCTCACCTCGGTCGACTCCGACAACTACGGCGGCGCCCGCTCGGCGGTGGAACACCTGCTGGCCCGTGGCCGCCGCACCATCGCGCACATCACCGGCCGCATGGACGTCTACGGTGCCCAGCGCCGTGTCGACGGCTACCGGGACGCGCTGCGCGACGCCGGCCAGGAGGTGGACGAACTCCTCGTCGAGCCGGGCGACTTCACCGAGGAGGGCGGCCGCCGCGCGATGACCCGGCTGCTGGAGCGGCGCCCCGGCCTGGACGCGGTCTTCGCTGCCTCGGACGTGACGGCGGCCGGCGCCCGCCAGGTGCTGCGCGAGGCGGGCCGCCGCATTCCGGAGGACGTGGCCCTGGTCGGCTACGACGACTCGGCCATCGCCCGTCACCTGGACCCGCCGCTCACCAGCGTCCGCCAGCCGATCGAGGAGATGGGCCGCGCGATGATCGACCTGCTGCTGACGGAGATCGCGGACCGTCGCCCGGCGGTGTCCCGGGGGCTGGAGCGGCGGCACGCGGTGCTGCCGACGGAGCTGGTGACGCGTACGTCGTCGTAGCGGTCGCGGCGGCTGTGGCGGTCGTAGCGGTCGCGGCGGCCGGTCCCGCCCGGTCGCCCGGCCCGCCGGCCGTGGGGCGCGAGGTGTGGGCCATGGGCCAATGGACCGTGGGCACAAAAGAATCAGCCGGTGACTCCGTTTCCGGAGTCACCGGCTGATCACCAGGGTGAGTGACGGGACTTGAACCCGCGGCCACCTGGACCACAACCAGGTGCTCTACCAACTGAGCTACACCCACCATGACCGGCGGTTCGCTTGGTGGCTTCCCGACCGGACGAGAAAAAGTGTACAGGGTCCGGAGGGGTGCTCGCGCACGGCTTTCTCCGGTGCCCCGCCACGTGTCCCCGGCGCCCTTACCGTGCGGGCAGGACGTGCTTCGCGGCGATCGTCTTGGCGGTGTCGGAGTCCGGGCCGGGCTGCGGAACGAAGACGGCCTCGCGGTAGTAGCGCAACTCCGCGATGGACTCGCGGATGTCGGCGAGGGCGCGGTGGTTGCCGTTCTTCTCCGGGCTGTTGAAGTACGCCCGGGGGTACCAGCGCCGGGCCAGCTCCTTGATCGAGGAGACGTCGACGATCCGGTAGTGCAGATAGTCCTCCAGCGTCGGCATGTCGCGCAGCAGGAAGCCGCGGTCGGTGCCGACCGAGTTGCCGCACAGCGGGGCCCTGCCCGGTTCCTTCACGTGCTCCCGCACATAGGCCAGGACCTGCTCCTCGGCGTCCTTCAGCGTCGTGCCGCCGGCCAGCTCGTCGAGCAGACCGGACGCGGTGTGCATCTGACGCACCACCTCCGGCATCGTCTCCAGCGCCGCGTCCGGCGGGCGGATGACGATGTCGACTCCCTCGCCGAGCACGTTCAGCTCGGAGTCGGTGACGAGGGCGGCCACCTCGATGAGCGCGTCGTCGGACAGCGAGAGGCCGGTCATCTCGCAGTCGATCCACACCATGCGATCGTTCATGTGTCTAACCTTACGGCGCGCCGGGGCGGGCTGAGCCGACCGTGCGGCGACCTCGTTCCGGGGGCCGCCCGAAAGGTCCCCGCGAGCGGCTTCTACGCCGGTCGAGCCGGGCGGGTGGGCGAGGGCCCCCCGCCCACCCGGTCCCGTCAGCTTCCGCTGCGCTGCCCCGGCAGGCTCGCCAGCGGTGCCGGCGTGCGGCGGCCGTGGTGCGGCAGCGGTCCCGGCCCCTCCGGGTGGAGGGACGGCGCCGGGGCGGACGGACCCGGCAGCCCGAGCGGGCCGGACGGAGCCGTCGAGCCGCCGGTCCCCGCGGGTCCGGCGGGGTTCGCCGGTCCCGTCGGACCGTCGCCGTCCATGGGCCGCTCACCCTGGGGGCGGCGCGCCCGGTAGGCCGCCCGGTAGGCGGCCGGGGACGAGCCCAGCTGCCGCCGGAAGTGCCCGCGCAGCGCCACCGGCGAACGGAAGCCGCAGCGCCCCGCGACCTCGTCCACCGAGTAGTCCGACGTCTCCAGCAGGCGCTGCGCCTGCAGCACCCGCTGGGTGATCAGCCACTGCAGCGGCGCGCTCCCGGTGAGGGAGCGGAAGCGGCGGTCGAACGTACGCCGGCTCATGTACGCCCGTGCCGCGAGCGTCTCCACGTCGAACTGCTCGTGGAGGTGCTCCAGTGCCCAGGCGACGACCTCGGCGAGCGGGTCGGCGCCGATCTCCTCCGGTAAAGACCTGTCGAGATAGCGCTCCTGCCCGCCGCTGCGGCGCGGGGGGACCACGAGGCGCCGGGCGAGCGCGCCCGCCGCCTCGTTGCCGTGGTCCGTCCGCACGATGTGCAGGCACAGGTCGATCCCGGCCGCCGTGCCGGCGGAGGTGAGCACGTCGCCGTCGTCGACGAACAGCTCTCGCGGATCGACGTGCACCGACGGATAGCGCTTGGCCAGCGTCGGCGCGTACATCCAGTGCGTGGTCGCCGGGCGCGCGTCGAGCAGGCCCGCCGCGGCCAGTACGAAGGCGCCCGTGCACAGCCCGACGATGCGGGCGCCCTCCTCGTGTGCCCGGCGCAGTGCGTCGAGCGCCTCCTCCGGTGGCGGAGAGGTGATCGAGCGCCAGGCCGGCACGACGACCGTGCCCGCGCGTGAGATCGCCTCCAGGCCATGTGGCGCGGTGAGTTCCAGGCCCCCTGTGGTCCGCAGCGGGCCTTCCTCGCCACCGCACACCAGCAGGCGGTAGCGCGGCACTCCGGCGTCCTGGCGGTCAATCCCGAACACCGAAAGCGGTATGGAACTCTCGAAGATGGCCGCCGCTGAACAGCAGCACCGCGACGATCTCCTTGCGACGTCGCCCGGAGAGTTTCCGGGCCGCGGCTTCCGGCGCGGCAGTGGAGTCGTGGCTCATACTGCTAAGCCCCCCTCGGTGGTCGCGGCTCCTCGGTTGTGTCGCTCCTGCACGTTTCCCCTCGGTTTTGCACGAGTCCCCCGCCGTAAGACAGTCAAGATCGAATCTACTGGGTCCCGCCGTGCCGACGTGGCCGGTTCAGCACCCGGCAGATTGTCGACATGGCAACTTGGCGTAAAGCATTCGATCACGAAGCGTTGCACTCGGGGAGCGCGCAGGGAAGTGCGCCTTGTGACGGTGGCCAATCCACATAGGGTGCGCGGGGCCCTTCGGACCCTTTCGGTGCAGGTGGAACGGGGGTTGGGGGGCACCTGGGGGCAGTGATGCGCCATCGCAAGAAGTTGGCTGAAAAGATACGGGCGGGAGCGCGGAAACCGGTCAGCCGACCGGTGTGGATCCGCCGGTGTGACGCCCGCCTCGGTGGGCTCCGGTGCCCGTCCGGTGCCGGCGGCCGCGATGCGGGGCCCGCTCCTCGGCGAGCAGCCGGGCCGCCCCGCGCTCCGACTGGCGCAGCAGCACGCGGCAGGCGGTGGTGACGGCCGCCAGGCCGAACGCGGTGCCGGTCGCGCCGGCCAGCGAGGTGCCGTACCAGAGCAGGACCACGGGGACGAGGACGCAGCTGAACGCCGCCCAGCGCACCACGTCGCTCGCGGTGTCGGTCGCGCGGGGCGGCGACGGGCGGCGCTCGGGGACGGTGCGGGGTCCGGACACGAAAGGTGCTCCCTACGGCGGTGGTTCACCGGGTTCAACGCATGTTCGAACTGTCGGTCACTGTGCGGAACGCGTCACCCTCCGGTCGCGTTGGGTGAACGCCGTACGAACCGCCTGTACCGGACAGCGACCATTGCCATCCGGGCGTCACTCGTGCATGCTCCGGGGAGCCGCGACCACGGGGGTCCCCCTGTGGCCCCGAGAAGTCGGGGGAGCGCGCGGCAACTGGGCCAAGGAGGCGTGCCGCCGTACCCTTGGGGGTATGGGGACGGGAAGACCATTCCCGGACACAGCTCCGCCGCAGACCGAAGTCCCTCATAAAGGATCACATCGCCGAGACAGCCATGGCCGGTCACGAATTCTTCGAACCCGCGGACCGCAAGCGTCCGGTCGCCGATCCCACGGCGGCCGATCCCCTGGCGGCCGAAGAGCCGCGCGCCGCGTGCGATCCCGCCTTCCAGCACGGCGTCGTCGTCGGCTTCGACGGTTCCACCTCCAGTGAGCGCGCCCTCGCCTACGCGATCGGCATGGCGCACCGCTCCCGGGCCGGGCTGATCATCGTCCATGTCGCCAACCGGCTGCCCACCACGGTGTGGGCGGGGTGCGAGCCTCCCGTCTTCGTGGACGTGCCGGACCACCGCACCGAGGTCCTCGGCCTCGAACTCGCCTGCGCGGAGTACCTCACCGAGGTGCCCTGGATCCTGGTCGAGCGCGGCGGCGACATCTGCCACGAACTGGAGGAGGTCGGCAAGGAGTACGAGGCGGACGCCATCGTCGTCGGCTCCACGCACGGCCTGGTCGGACGCCTCTTCGGCTCCGTGGCCGGCCGGCT
This sequence comes from Streptomyces sp. NPDC014864, assembly GCF_043081525.1. Classification (NCBI taxonomy): domain Bacteria; kingdom Bacillati; phylum Actinomycetota; class Actinomycetes; order Kitasatosporales; family Streptomycetaceae; genus Streptomyces; species Streptomyces sp. NPDC014864. The sequence continues at coordinate 98,842 of NZ_JBIBWT010000014.1, read as the reverse complement.
CGCCAAGCGCGCGCGGCGGCCGGTCGTCGTCATCCCGTAGGCACCCGCGCACAGGCGCCCGTGCACGGTGCCACTCCTTTCCCCACCGCTGAATCTCCCCTCGCGCGAAGGTGTTTGTGCCCTTGTGAAGGGCATATACCGGTCACGCACCTGCGCACGCATGAAGGGAGCCCGCCGTGGACAACGACGTCTCCGCGGGAAGCACCACCACGATCGCCGGCCGACTCGCCCTGGGTATCACCCTGTTGGCCTTCGGCCTCGGACACACCAGGGTCATCGACGGCGTCACTGCGGCCGATGCCGTGACACTCGCTCACTATGTGGGCGGGGTGGCCCTGTTCCTCACCGGCCTGCTCGCCCTGCGCGACCACGACACCGCGAGCGGTACGGCGTTCACCGCGCTCGGCGCCCTGTGGTTCACCTGGGCCCTCTCGGCCGGCGGCCCGGCCTCCGGCAACGGCGCGGGAGTCTTCCTGCTGCTGTTCGCCCTCGTGACCCTCACCCTCACCCTCGCCGGCGGCGACCTCCTCGGCCAGGGCACCTACGGACTGTTCCTCGTCTCCCTGCTCCTGCTCGCCGTGGCGGAGTTCGCCGACAGCGGCAGCCTGGCGAAGGCCGGCGGCTGGTTCGCCGTCGCGGCCGGCGCGGTCTCCTGGTACGCGGCGACCGCGGCCCTCACCCACTGGCCCACGGCACTTCCGCGACGCGCTGCCGGCCGGGGGGTGACGGCCACCGGCTGAGGCAGCCGCGGGCCGGGCAGTTGGGCGGACCCCGGCCCCTGTGAGGAGCGACCCCCTGCGCCGGTGGCACCAGGGGGTCGCTCATGTCCGACCGGTCGCGCGGGAGTTGCGTCCGATCGACCGCTACTGCGCGACCTCGCGGCGGAGTTGCTCCGCCGCGCCGGTCACTCCACGGTGACGGACTTGGCCAGGTTGCGCGGCTTGTCGATGTCCCGGCCCAGCGCCAGCGCCGTGTGGTAGGCGAGGAGCTGCAGCGGAATGCCCATCAGGATGGGGTCCAGCTCGTCCTCGTTCTTCGGCACGACGAGCGTCTGGTCGGCCTTCTCCTGCTCCTGGTGCGCGACCGCGAGGATCTTGCCGCTGCGGGCCTTGATCTCCTCCAGCGCCGCGCGGTTCTTCTCCAGCAGGTCGTCGTCCGGCACGATCGCCACCGTCGGCAGGGCGGGCTCGATCAGCGCCAGCGGGCCGTGCTTGAGCTCGGAGGCCGGGTAGGCCTCGGCGTGGATGTAGGAGACCTCCTTGAGCTTCAGGGAGGCCTCACGCGCCACCGGATAACCCCGCACCCGGCCGATGAAGAGCATCGAGCGGGCGTCGGCGTAGCTCTCCGCCAGCTTCTTGATCTCCTCCTCCTGCTTCATGATCTGGGAGATCTGCTCCGGCAGCCGGCGCAGGCCCTCGATGATGCGCTTGCCGTCGCGGACCGAGAGGTCCCGGGTGCGGCCGAGGTGCAGGGCGAGGAGCGCGAAGGCGACCGTGGTGTTGGTGAAGCACTTGGTGGACACCACGCAGACCTCGGGTCCGGCGTGCACGTAGATGCCGCCGTCCGCCTCGCGGGCGATCGCCGAGCCGACCACGTTGACCACGCCCAGCACCCGGGCGCCCTTGCGCTTCAGCTCCTGGACGGCGGCCAGCACGTCGTAGGTCTCGCCGGACTGCGAGACCGCTACGTACAGCGTGTCGGGGTCCACGACCGCGTTGCGGTAGCGGAACTCGGACGCGGGCTCGGCGTCCGCGGGGATGCGGGCCAGCTCCTCGATCATCTGGGCGCCGATCATGCCCGCGTGGTACGAGGTGCCGCAGCCGAGGATCTTCACGCGGCGGATCTGGCGCGCCTCGCGGGCGTCCAGGTTCAGGCCGCCGAGGTGCACGGTGGAGAAGCGGTCGTCGATGCGGCCGCGCAGCACGCGGTCCACGGCGTCGGCCTGCTCGTGGATCTCCTTGTGCATGTACGTGTCGTGGCCGCCCATGTCGTACGAGGCGGCCTCCCACTCGACGGTGGTCGGCTCGGCGGTCGTGCGGGTGCCCTCGGTGGTGTACGTACGGAAGTCGTCGGCCTTGAGGGTGGCCATCTCGCCGTCGTCGAGCGTGACGATCTGGCGGGTGTGGGCGACCAGCGCGGCGATGTCCGAGGCGACGAACATCTCCTTCTCGCCGATGCCGAGGACGACCGGGGAGCCGTTGCGGGCCACGACGATACGGTCCGAGAAGTCGGCGTGCATCACGGCGATGCCGTAGGTGCCCTCGACGACCCGCAGCGCCTGGCGGACCTTCTCCTCCAGGGTCTCGGCCTGGGAGCGGGCGATCAGGTGGGTCAGGACCTCGGTGTCGGTCTCGGAGAGGAACTCGACGCCGTCCGCCTCCAGCTTGCGGCGCAGGTCGGCGGCGTTGTCGATGATGCCGTTGTGCACGACGGCGACCTTGTCGTCGGCCGACATGTGCGGGTGGGCGTTCACGTCGGAGGGGGCGCCGTGGGTGGCCCAGCGGGTGTGGGCGATGCCGGTGGTGCCCTTGAAGCGCGCCGGGACCTTGGCCTCCAGGTCGCGGACCCGGCCCTGGGCCTTGACCATCTTCAGGCCGGCCGCCTTGGGCGAGGTGACGACGATGCCCGCGGAGTCGTACCCGCGGTACTCCAGGCGCTGCAGGCCCTCCAGGAGCAGCGGCGCGACGTCACGCTTCCCGATGTATCCGACGATTCCGCACATATATACGTATCCCTCAGTCTGGACTCAGCCGTAGACGATGCGCCGCAACTGCCGGAGGGTGAGCTCCGGCGGCGCCACGGCCCGGTATTTCAGGTCCGCCGCGATCCGTTCGAAGATCGTCGCGTTCACCAGGCCCTGGGCCTGGAGCTCGCGGTGGCGGCGACGGACGTATTCCTCGGTCGTCTCGTCGAAGTAGGCGAGCACGTCCTGGATCACCCGCAGCGCCTCGCCCCGGCTCAGAGGCGTGGAGCGTGTCAAATGATCAACAAGTTCGTCGTGCACCCGGTTGATCCTGGGGTACCGGCGCGGCTTTCGCAACCAGCCTGCCCGATTTCGGGCACGATCCCGTTCAAACTGTCGTGGATCTCTCGTCGCGGCCGTCCGGTGGTGTCGGGTGGTGTCCGGTGGCGGCCCGGCCGTGGTGCGGCTGCCCTCCGGGGTGCCGTTACATGCGCCGGAGCACCGCCTGCTTGGCCAGGGAGAACTCCTCGGCCGTCAGCACGCCGGTGCGATGCAGCTCGCCCAGCTCCCGCAGCCGCCGCAGCAGCGCGTCGTGGTCGTCCTCGGCGGCGGGCGGGAGCGGTCGGCGAGCCTCGGGCTCCGGCGCCCGTACGGCCCCCGCCCCGGGCGCGCAGGGGTGCGGCAGCCGCGCCTGCACGGCCGCCGCGACCAGCGCCATCAGCGGGTCCTTCCGGAAGCCCCACAGCTCCACCGCGTTCGGGTCGAACTTCGGCGGGGCCTTGGTGGGCGCGTTGCGCACGGTGAAGCGGAGGTGGCCGTTCTCCAGCCCGGCGGCGGGCAGCCACTCCACGGCGGTGATGTCGGACAGGTCCAGCGTCCGGGTGCCGGCGGCGGCCTTGGCGTCCTCCGTCTTCCAGTTCCACTCCAGGCGCACGCGCTCGCCGTCGAAGCTCGCCGTGCCGTCCCCGGCGGACGCGGACAGCGGCACGGACGGGCCGGGCAGCAGGTACTCCGTCACCGGATCGGACGGAACCTCGTCCAGCAGCAGCGCGTTGCGGACCTCGTCGACGACGTACTCGGCGACGCCGTAGCGGTCGGACTCCACGAGCAGCTGATAGGGGTCGTGCGGCTCGGTCAGCCGTCCGCCGGTCGCGTGCAGCAGCGGGTCGGCGCCGTCGCGCAGCCGCAGCCTGAGCCGCCCGGACTTCCTCCCCTGTTCGAACGACACACCCGCCAACGCCGCCAGCGGGACGACGAGTTCACCCAGACTCTTACGGAGCACGCTGACGTTCTTGTCCCGTCCCGGGGTCAGCCGCAGGGCGTCGCCGTCGAACACCCACGTGCCGTCCTTCTGGATGATTTCCGCCATGGGGGGATTGTTTCACCGCTGCCACTTCTGCGAGAGAGTGGTCTATACCCGGCCGGGCCGCCGGCCCCGGAGTCGAGTTCCAGTCGAGAACTGTCGAGACCAGTCGAGAACAGCCGAGTTCAAGGGAGCGCATGTGAGACGGCACCCCAGCACGACTCCCCGCACCCCCCGGTTGACCCGCGTCCTCGGTGCGCTGCTGCTCGTGGCGGCGGCCGGGGTCTTCGCCGTCGGCGCGGCCCCCGCCGGGCAGGAGCGGGCCGCCGCGACACCGCTGGACCGGATCGTCCCGGCCCCCGCCTCGGCCGAGGCGTTCGGGTCCCCGTACCGCATCACCCGCGACACCCGCATCCGGATCGACATCGCGCGCGAGGACACCCGCCGGATCGGCGACTACCTCGCGGACGTCCTGCGCCCCTCGACCGGCTACCCGCTGCCGCTGACCACGCACGGCCGCGGCGGCATCCGGCTGCGCCTGGCGAACGGCCGCTTCGGCGCCGAGGGCTACCGCGTCGACAGCGGCCCCCAGGGCGTGACGATCACCGCCGGGGAGCCGGCCGGCCTGTTCCACGGCGTGCAGACCCTGCGGCAGCTGCTGCCCCCCGCCGTCGAGCGGAAGTCCGCGCAGCCCGGCCCGTGGCTGGTCGCGGGCGGCACCGTCGAGGACGCCCCGCGCTACGCCTACCGCGGCGCGATGCTCGACGTCTCCCGCCACTTCTTCACCGTGGCCCAGGTCAAGCGCTACATCGACGAGCTGGCCCTCTACAAGATCAACAAGCTGCATCTGCACCTCAGCGACGACCAGGGCTGGCGCATCGCCATCGACTCCTGGCCGCGCCTGGCGACCTACGGCGGCTCCACCCAGGTCGGCGGCGGCCCCGGCGGTTTCTACACCAAGGACGACTACCGGGAGATCGTCCGGTACGCGGCCTCCCGCTACCTGGAGGTCGTCCCCGAGATCGACATGCCCGGCCACACCAACGCGGCCCTCGCCTCCTACGCCGAGCTGAACTGCGACGGTGTCGCGCCCCCGCTCTACACCGGCACCAAGGTCGGCTTCAGCTCGCTGTGCGTGGCCAAGGACCGCACCTACGACTTCGTCGACGACGTCGTCCGTGAACTGGCCGCCCTCACCCCCGGCCGCTATCTGCACATCGGCGGCGACGAGGCGCACTCCACCAGCCACGACGACTACGTGAAGTTCATGGACCGGGTGCAGCCGGTCGTCGCGAAGTACGGCAAGACGGTGATCGGCTGGCACCAGCTCACCGGCGCGACCCCGGCCCCGGGCGCGCTCGCCCAGTACTGGGGACTGGACTCCACCGCCGCCGCGGAGAAGGAGCAGGTCGCCAAGGCCGCACGGAACGGCACCGGGCTGATCCTCTCCCCTGCCGACCGGGTCTATCTCGACATGAAGTACACCAAGGACACCCCGCTGGGGCTGGCCTGGGCCGGCTACGTCGAGGTGCGGCGGTCCTACGACTGGGACCCCGGCGCCTACCTGTCCGGCGCCCCCGCCTCCGCGGTCCGGGGCGTGGAGGCCCCGCTGTGGTCGGAGACCCTCTCGACCTCCGCCCACATCGACTACATGGCCTTCCCGAGGCTGCCCGGCGCCGCCGAACTCGGCTGGTCGCCCGCGGCCACGCACGACTGGGAGACCTACAAGGTGCGCCTCGCGGCCCAGGCGCCCCGCTGGGACGCCCTGGGCATCGGCTACTACCGCTCGCCCCAGGTGCCCTGGCCCAGCCGGTGACCCGGTAGGGCACGGCCGCGCACGGGTGCCCCGGAGGTCCGTACTCCGGGGCACCCGCCCGTCCGGGCCACCACCCCGCGAGGGGGTTCACCCGTCCGGGTTACCGCCCCGCGAGGGGGTTGGGCAGCGTGCCCGCCAGCCGGAGGGAGCCGGCCGGGTCGGTGAGGTCGACCATGTGGCGGTTGTCGCGCAGCTGGAGGCGGTTGAGGCAGGACAGGGCGAACTCGGGGGCGAACAGGTCGTACCGGCGGAACCGGTCGGCCAGTTCGGGCGCCGAGTCCTGGTACTCCCGGACGACCTCCGCGACCGTGCGCCAGAAGTCGTCCTCCGGCAGGACCCCCTCGGTGGCGAGGCCTGCGGCGAGGAAGCGGAAGAAGCAGTCGAAGACGTCCGTGAAGACCGACAGCAGCTTCCTGTCCTCCGGCACGTCCACCCGGATCCGCCGCACCTGGGGCGGCAGCGCGGCGTCCGGGTCCATCACCGCGATCTCCTCGGCGATGTCCTTGAAGATCGCGCGCCGTACGGCACCGCCCTCCAGGACCAGGATCACGTTCTCGCCGTGCGGCATGAAGACCAGGTCGTAGGCGTAGAAGCAGTGCAGCACAGGGACGAGGTACGCCCGGAGGTAGCCGCGGAGCCACTCGGCCGGCCGCAGCCCGGAACGTGCGATCAGCGCGTCGGCGAAGGACGCGCCCTCGTGGTCCGCGTGCAGCAGCGAGGCCATGGTGGCCAGGGACTCGCCCTCCTGAAGGGAGGGCACCGGGCTCTCCCGCCACAGCGCGGCCAGCATCTTCCGGTACGGCGAGTGGCGGTCCGTCGCCGCCTCGTACTCCAGGTGCCGGTAGCCGACCGCGGCCCGCTCCCGGATGATCGACAGGCCCGTCGCCTTCAGCACCGCATCGCCCTCGATCAGCCGGGCCAGCCAGTCGTTGACGGCCGGGGTGGCCTCCATGTAGGCCGCGGACAGTCCCCGCACGAAGCCCATGTTGAGGACCGACAGCGCCGTCTTGACGTAGTGCCGGTGCGGTTGGGAGGTGTTGAAGAAGGTCCGTATGGACTGCTGGGCCAGGTACGCGTCGTCGCCCTCGCCGAGGCACACCAGGTGCCGGCGGGCGACCTCGGCGGCGAAGGTGACGGACAGCTTGTTCCACCACTGCCAGGGGTGGACCGGCATGAGCAGGTAGTCGGCGGGGTCGAGTCCCCGGCCGCGCAGGACGCCGGCGAAGCGCTCGACCGTCTCCGCGCCCAGCTCCTGCCGTACGAACGTCTCGTACGCGATCCCGGCCCCGGCCGTGAACACCGCCCGGGAGCGGTGCGCGGCCAGCCACACCAGCCGGACGGGACGCGCGGTCTCGGGGGCGTACGCCAGGTACTCGTCGATCCCGAAGCCGAGCCGCCCGTTGTTGGCGACGAAGCAGGGGTGGCCCTCGGTCATGCCGGTCTCGACGTCCTGGAAGCCGCTCGCCGCCAGCTCGGCCGACGTGACGCGCGGCTTGGCGAGCTTGTAGCAGGTGCCGGCCAGGGTGGAGGAGATCTCCTCCAGGTAGACCGGCAGGATCTCGTCGCTCAGGCCCAGGGAGTCCTTCAGCTCGACGACGAAGTCCATCGCCGAGAGGGGGAGTTCGGTACCGTCGCGGTGGCGGGCGACGGAACCGGCGTCCACCTGCCAGTGGTCGAGCGCGCGGCGGACCGCGGTGAAGCGGTACCGGGTGCGGCCGTCGTCGCTGTGGACGGTGTAGTGGCCGCCGTCCCGCTCCGGGGCGATCAGCCGCTCGTGCGCGAACTCGGCGAGCGCCTTGCGCACGAGGAGGCGGTTGGCGGTGTCCCAGCGCTCGGGGGAGAGGTGGACCACGGCGTCGGCGGGGTTCACGCGCCCACCGCCCTCTCGAACCGCTCCCGGGTGCAGAAGCTCAGCAGCGCCGTCTTCTCCGGAGTCTCGATCTCGCGCTCCGGCACGAACCCGACGGCCGCGTTCAACGCGTGCACGGCCGTGTTGCGGACATCGGGCTCCACCACGACCCGGCGCGTCGCCGGATCCTCGAACAGGTGCCGCATCACCGCGGTGATCACGGCGTGGGTGAACCCGTGCACGGGCGTTTCGGCCGGTGCGACCAGGAAGTGCATCCCGACGTCGCCCGGACGCGCCGCGTACAGTCCGGCCAGTTCCCGGTGGGCGGGGTCGTAGCGCTCCATCAGGAAGACCGGCTCGCCCTCGTGCAGCCCGAGGAACGCGTCGTGGTGCTCGTCGGCCGCGATCCCCGTATAGACGCGCTCCACGTCCTCCGGTCGCGCGTCCCGCATCCTCCAGAACGCCGCCTTGGGGTGCGTGACCCAGCCGTGCAGCAGGCCGGCGTCCCGCGCCGGGTCGAGCGGGCGGATGGTGAAGGTCATACGGCGAACTCCTGGAAGGCGATGGTCTTCTCGACCGGGTAGTACTCGCTGCCGAGCAGCTCGCGGATGATGCAGCTGTTGCGGTAGGCGCCCATGCCGAGGTCGGGGCTGGTGACGCTGTGGGTGTGGACGGCGGCGTTCTGCAGGAAGACGCCGCGTCCGGTGACGTCGATCGCGTAGTTGCGGGCCACGTCGAAGTTGCCGTGGGCGTCGCGGCGCAGGCGGTCACGGACGGGCGCGAGGAAGTCCGGCTCCCGGTACCGGTAGCCGGTGGCCAGGACCAGGCCCTCGGAGCGCAGCTCGAAGTCCTTCCCCTGCTCTTCCTGGCGGAAGGTGAGGGTGTACGTGCCGTTGTCGTGCCGCGCGCCGTTCAGGCTGGAGTTGGTGAGCAGGCGGGTCGGGACGGGGCCGGCGAGGTTCTTCTCGTAGAGCAGGTCGAAGATGGCGTCGATCAGGGCCCCGTCGATGCCCTTGAACAGGCCCTTCTGCTCGGCCGTGAGGCGGTAGCGGACGGCCTCCGGGAGTCGGCGGAAGTAGTCGATGTACTCCGGGGAGGTCATCTCCAGGGTGAGCTTGGTGTATTCGAGCGGGAAGAAGCGCGGGGAGCGGGTCACCCAGTTCAGCCGGTAGCCGTGGACGTCGATCTCGCCGAGCAGGTCGTGGTAGATCTCGGCGGCGGACTGGCCGCTGCCGACCAGGGTGATCGACTCCTTGCGCCGGAGCTCCGCCCGGTGCCGTGCGTAGCGCGAGGTGTGGATGAAGTCGCCGCCCAGGCCCCGGCAGGAGTCGGGAAGGTACGGCGAGGTGCCGGTGCCGAGGACCAGGTGGCGGGCCCGGTACGTCTCGCCGTCCGCCGTCCGCACGGCGTAGAGCCCGTCCGCCTCGTCGTACGTCACCTCGGTCACCGTGGTGCCGAAGCGCACGCCGGACAGTTTCGAGGCGGCCCAGCGGCAGTAGTCGTCGTACTCGACGCGCAGCGGGTAGAAGTTCTCGCGGATGTAGAACGAGTACAGCCGTCCGCGCTCCTTGAGGTAGGTCAGGAAGGAGTACGGGGAGGTGGGGTCGGCCAGGGTGACCAGGTCCGACAGAAACGGGGTCTGCAGGTGGGCGCCGTCGAGGAACATCCCCGAGTGCCACTCGAAGCCGGGCTTGGACTCCAGGAACACGCCCGTCAGTTCGGCGATCGGCTCGGTGAGGCAGGCGAGGCCGAGGTTGAACGGGCCCAGGCCGATCCCCACGAAGTCGTACGCGGCGCCCGGGCCTTCAGGATGCGCGGTCAAGGGACTCTCCCAGGTACTGCTCGGCGTGGCCGGCGATCAGGTCGAGGACGGCGGCGAGGTCGGCCGTCGTGGTCTCGGGGTTGAGCAGGGTGAACTTCAGGTGGTGGCGGCCGCCGACCTTGGTGCCCGCGACGACCGCCGCACCGGAGGCGAACAGGGCCTTGCGGGCGTGGAGGTTGGCGCGGTCGATCTCGGCCGGGTCGGTGGCGGCCGCCGGGACGTGGCGGAAGACGAGGGTGGACAGCGCCGGCTCGACGACCACGTCGAAGCGGGGGTCGGCGGCGAGCATCCCCCAGCCCTCGGCGGCCAGGTCGCACACCTCGTCGAAGAGGCGGCCGATCCCGTCGGCGCCCATCACGCGCAGGGTCGTCCATAGCTTGAGGGCGTCGAAGCGACGGGTGGTCTGCAGGGACTTGTCGACCTGGTTGGGGATGCGCTCGCTCACCGTGCGGCGCGGGTTGAGGTACTCGGCGTGGTAGGTGGCGTGCCGCAGGGTGGACGCGTCCCGGACCAGGAGGGCGGAGGAACTCACCGGCTGGAAGAAGGACTTGTGGTAGTCGACGGTGACCGAGTCGGCGCGCTCGATGCCCGCCAGGAGGTGGCGCCGGGTGGGGGACACCAGCAGACCGCAGCCGTAGGCCGCGTCCACGTGCAGCCACACGCCGTACCGGTCGCACAGCTCGGCGATCTCCGGCAGCGGGTCGATGGAGCCGAAGTCGGTGGTCCCCGCGGTGGCGACCACGGCCATCGGGACCAGGCCCTCACGGCGGCAGCGTTCGAGTTCGTGGGCGAGCGCGACGGTCCGCATCCGGCGGTCCCGGTCGACGGGGAGAGACACCACCGCCTCGGGGCCGAGGCCGAGCAGCTTCGCCGCCTTGCGCACGCTGAAGTGACCCGCCTCGGAGACGAGGATCCGCAGCCCGGCGAGGGAGTCCGCCCCCGCGCGCCCCCCCTGGCCCGGCTTGGCCTCCTCGCGGGCCAGGAGCAGCGCCTGGAGGTTGGACTGGGTGCCGCCGGAGGTGAACACGCCGTCGGCGGCGGGGCCGAGGCCGATCCGGGAGGCCGTCCAGTCGACCAGTTTGCGCTCGATGAGGGTGGCACCGGCCGACTGGTCCCAGGTGTCGAGGGAGGAGTTGACGGCGGACAGGACCGCCTCGCCGAGCACCGCCGGGATCACCACGGGGCAGTTGAGGTGGGCCACGTAGCGGGGGTGGTGGAAGTGGACCGCGTCCCGCAGATAGACCTCCTCCAGTTCGTCGAGGACCGCCGCGGTGTCGTGCAGCGGCCGGTCCAGGTCGATGGCGTCGATGCGGGGGGCGAGGGCGTCGGCGGTGATGCCGGTGAACGGACGGTCGGTGGCGGCGAGATGGGCGGCCACCCGCTCTACTCCTTGGGTCACGGAGCGGCGGTAGTGCTCCGCGGTGAGGTCATTGAGCAGGTGCGAGCGCATGTGGGGGTCCTCCGGTGGGTGGGGACGGTCCGTGCGGACGTGGGCGAGGGGCGAAGCCCGGCATCAACTTAGGTTAGCCTAACCTAAGTTCCCCCTGGAACTCCGCCCCTCGGTGACCGCGTCACGCCATCGCTGCCGCCGCGTCACTCCCGGGTGCGCAGCTCCTCCTCGCTCAGGCCGTGCCGCCAGTAACCGACGAAGGTGACGCGCCGCCGGTCGATCCCGCGCTCTCCGACGAAGTGCCGGCGCAGTTCCCTGACGCATCCCGACTCGCCCGCGAGCCAGACGTACGGGCGCGCCCCGGAGGGCAGCCGGACGTTCCGTACGGCGTCGAGGGCCAGGGGGGAGTGCGCGGGCCGGGCGGCGTCCCGGACCAGCCAGGTCACCTCGGCGTCGGCCTCGGTCGGCACGTCCTGGATGTCCCCGGCGTGCCGCACCTCCAGCCAGGCACGCACCGGGGTACCGGCCGGCAGGGACTCCAGGACGGCGCTCGCCGCGGGCACGGCGGTCTCGTCGCCCCACATCAGGACCAGGTCGGTGTCCTCGGGCGGGCGGAAGCGGATCGCGCGGTTGTCCGCGACGGCGGGACCCAGCAGCAGCACGCGGTCCCCGGGGGCGGCCCGGGAGGCCCAGAGCGAGGCGGGGCCCGCCGGGGCCGTGGCGCCCGGCCCGACCCCGTGCAGCACGAGGTCGATGTCGATCTCGGCGGTGCTGCCGCGCGCGTCCCGGCGCAGGGCGCGCAGGGTGTACGAGCGCATCACCGCCCGTACGTCGTCCGGGAGGTCGCGCCAGGCCTGCCACCACCCGTCCCCGAAGCGGACCGGGACGACGGGTTCGCTCGTGCCGGGGCGCGGCAGGAACAGCGACAGGGACTGGTCGCGTCCCCCGGAGTGGAAGGCGTCCAGGTCGGGGCCGGCGAAGGTGACGCGGACGAGCGAGGGGCCGAGCCGCCTCGTCGCCACGACCTGGAGGGAGAAGAAACGGAACGGGGCGGCTACGGCGGTGGTCATCGGGGCTCCTGAGAACGTCGTCCGGGGTGGGGGCCGGGGTGTCAGCCGACCTTCTGGGCCTTCTCGATGGCCGCGGCGAGATCGTCGAGCAGGGGCGCGCACTTGTCGTACGACAGGATCGGCTCGGGATTGCGCGCGATGACCTGGCCGGCCCTGACGGCGGGGAGCTTCTTCCAGGTGCCCGCGGTGATGTCCGCGGGCTGGATGGCCGAGGTGCGGTTGTCCATCATGATGATGTCCGCCGCGTACTTGTCGACGTTCTCCCAGCTCAGCGACTCGTACCAGCCGCCGCCCTCGGCCTTGGCCCGCTCCGGGGGCTCGACGAAGGTGACGCCGAGCGCCTTGAAGTACTCGAGGTCGACGGAGAGGTCGGTGCCGGAGACGTAGAAGAGGTCCTGGGCGGCCGAACCGGCCAGCACCCTGATGCCGGGGTTGGCCCGGGCGGCGGCGCGCAGCCGGGCCGCCGCGTCCTCGAAGCGCTTCCGGGCCTGCTTGATCTTCTGCGTGGTGACATCGGCGCCGAGCGACTCGGCGAGGGCGAGCATGCGCCGGAGCGGTTCGGTGAGTTGACGGTCGTAGACGGAGAGGCCCACGGTCGGGGCGCCGACGGCGAGGATCTTCTTCTTCGACTCCTCGGGGACGTACCAGAGGGTGCCGGCGTCGTCGAACATCGTGGAGACGAGGAGGTCGGGGGCGAGGGCCGCGTACTTCTCGATGCTGAATCGGCCCCACGCGTTGCCGAGGACGGTCACCTTGCTGACGTCCATGTCGCCGGCCTGCACGTCGCCCTTGCCGTCCTTGGTCCTGGTCGGGCCGAAGACGCCCTTGGCCTGGATGCCGTAGTCGTACAGCGCGGCCGCGACCCCGACGAAGGCGACGATGTCGGACGGCACCCGGTCCGCCTTGGCGCTCCGGCCGCGGTCGTCCCGGAAGGACCAGCGGCCGGGCCCGGCGGCCCCCGCCGCGTCGCCCGGGCCACCGTTTTTCGCGTCCTCGCCGCCGCAGGCCGCTAGGACGGCGCCGAGGCCGAGGGCGCCGCCCGCGGCGAGGACGCCGCGGCGGGAGGGGTGGGTTGCACGGGAGTTGGGCATGGGTGCGACTGCTTTCGAACGGGGCGGGGCGCCCGCCGGACAGGAGTGAAGTTAGGTTAGCCTAACCTCACTCCCTGTCCAGGGGGTGGGTGCCGCGCCCGGCCCGGTCGGCGGCCCGTGCGCTGTTCGGTTGTCGGTTCGTCAGCTCGTCAGAAGGTCAGCCGGTCAGCTGGTCAGTCCCAGCTCTCGCGCGATGAGCATCCGCTGGACCTCGCTGGTGCCCTCGCCGATCTCCAGGATCTTGGAGTCGCGCCACATACGGGCGACCGGGTACTCGTTTATGAAGCCGTAGCCGCCGTGGATCTGGGTGGCGTCGCGGGCGTTGTCGACGGCGATCGTCGAGGAGTAGAGCTTCGCCAGCGCCGCCTCCTTCTTGAAGGGCTCGCCCGCCACCAGGCGGCTGGCCGCGTCGCGCCAGGCGAGGCGGGCCGTGTGGGCCTTCATCTCCATGTCGGCGATCTTGAACTGGACGGCCTGGTTGGCGCCGATGGGCCTGCCGAAGGCGTGCCGCTCCTTGGCGTACTTCACCGACTCGTCGACGCAGCCCTGGGCCAGGCCGGTCGCCAGGGCCGCGATGGCGATGCGGCCCTCGTCGAGGATCCGCAGGAACTGCGCGTAGCCGCGGCCCTCCTCGCCCAGCAGGTTCGCGGCCGGCACACGGACGTCGGCGAAGGACAGCTCCCGGGTGTCGGAGGCGTTCCACCCGACCTTCGAGTAGGCGGGCGCCACCGTGAAGCCGGGCGTGCCGGAGGGGACGATGATCGCGGAGATCTGCGGCCGCCCGTCGGGCTTGCGGCCCGTCACCGCCGTGACCGTGACCAGGCCCGTGATGTCGGTGCCGGAGTTGGTGATGAAGCACTTGGTGCCGTTGATCACCCATTCGTCGGTGTCCGGGTCCAGGCGGGCCGTCGTCCGGGTGGCACCCGCGTCGGAGCCGCCGTCCGGTTCCGTCAGGCCGAACGCGCCGAGCATCTCACCGGAGCACAGGCGCGGCAGCCACGTGCGCTTCTGCTCCTCGGTGCCGAAGAGATGGACCGGCATGGCGCCCAGCGAGACGCCCGCCTCCAGGGTGATCGCCACCGAGGAGTCCACCCGGGCCAGCTCCTCCAGCGCGATACCGAGGGCCAGGTAGTCGCCGCCCATCCCGCCGTACTCCTCGGGGAACGGCAGCCCGAACAGGCCCATGCGGCCCATCTCCCGCACGATCTCGTACGGGAACTCGTGGCGCTCGTAGAAGTCGCCGATCTTGGGCGCGACGACGTCGTGCGCGAACGCCTCCACCGTACGGCGGAGTTCTTCCAGCTCGGGGGAGAGACGGTGGTCCATCGGTGATCACTGCTCCTTGTGGGAGAGGGCTCGTACGGTGCGGGACGGGCTGGGCCGGCCCAGCCGCTCGGCCATCCACTCGCTCGTGGCGACGAGGCGGCCGAGATCGACTCCGGTGTCGATGCCGAGGCCCTGCAGCATCCACACGAGGTCTTCGGTGGCGAGGTTGCCGGTGGCGGACCTTGCGTACGGGCAGCCGCCGAGGCCGCCCGCGGAGGCGTCGACCGTCGTGACCCCGTGCTCCAGCGCCGTGTAGGTGTTGGCCAGTGCCTGGCCGTAGGTGTCGTGGAAGTGCACCCCGAGGACGCTCGTCGGCACGCCCGCCTCGTTCAGCGCGGCGAGCAGCTCCCGCACATGGCCGGGGGTGGCGACGCCGATGGTGTCGCCGAGGCTCAGCTCGTCGCAGCCCATGTCCGTCAGCGCCCGGCACACACTCACCACCTGGTGCAGCGGGACCGCCCCCTCCCAGGGGTCGCCGAAGCACATGGAGACATAGCCGCGGACGTGGGCGCCCTCCTCCTTGGCGCGGGCGACCACCGGGTCGAAGACCGCGAGGGACTCCGCGACCGTGCGGTTGAGGTTGGCCTTGGCGAAGGACTCGGTGGCGCTGGCGAAGACGGCGATGCGCTCCGCGCCGAGGGCGAGCGCCCTCTCCAGGCCGCGCGCGTTCGGCACCAGGACCGGCAGCCGCACCCCCGGCAGCTCCTTGACCTGCGGGAACAGCGCCTCCGCGTCGGCCAGTTGGGGCACCCACTTCGGGTGCACGAAACTGGTCGCCTCCACGGTGGTCAGACCGGCCCCGGCGAGACGGCGGATGAACTCCGCCTTCACCTCGGTCGGCACCGCGTTCTTCTCGTTCTGCAGGCCGTCGCGCGGGCCGACCTCGTGGATCCGCACCCGCTCGGGCAGGTTCCGGGCCGGGACGACCATGGGCAGGCCGATCTCGGATGCGCTCATGCCGGCTGCGCCCCTTCCTCCTCGTGCGGCGCGATCACGGCCAGCACCTGGTCCATGGCGACCGTGGTGCCCGGCGCCACGTCCAGGCCGGTGACGGTGCCGGCGTGCGGGGCGGAGATGACGTGCTCCATCTTCATCGCCTCCACCACGAGCAGGCTCTGGCCCGCGGTCACCTCGTCGCCGACGGCGACCTTCACCACCGTCACCGTGCCCGGCATGGGGGCGGTGAGCGAGTCGGCGCCGCTGTGCGCGGCCCGGCTGAGGGACGCGGCCACCGGGTCGTGGTCGCGCACGTGCCAGGCGTCGCCGTCGCGGCCGAGCCAGTCGGCGGCGCGGTGGAAGGTGTGGCGGACGCCGTCCAGGGTCACGGAGACGGTGTCGCCGGTGACGGTGTGGGTGCCGCGCGGGGTGTGCTCCACGGGGTCGGTCACCCGCAGCGGGAAGACGGCCGGCTTCGGCTCCCCGCCCATGCGCCAGCCGCTCGGCACCGAGAACGGGTCCTTCCAGCCGCCGCCCGTCGGGCGCAGGGCGTCGAGCCGCACCGCCGCGGCGGCCTCGTAGACCTCCTCCGGCACGTCCGCCGGGACCAGTTCGTCGACCACGCGCTCGACCAGCCCGGTGTCCAGCTCGCCCGCGACGACCGCCGGATGCGCCAGCAGCCGCCGCAGGAACCCGGCGTTGGTCTGCACGCCCAGCGTCACCGTCTCCGCCAGGGCGGCCCGCAGCTTCCGCAGCGCGGTGGCGCGGTCCGGCCCGTACGCGATCACCTTGGACAGCATCGGGTCGTACAGGCTGCCGACCTCGGTGCCCTCGCTGAGCCCGGAGTCGGTGCGCACCCCGTCGCCCTGCGGCTCGCGCAGCCTCAGCACGGTGCCGCCGGAGGGCAGGAACCCGCGCGCGGGGTCCTCGGCGCAGACGCGCGCCTCGACGGCGTGCCCGGTCAGCCGGACGTCGTCCTGCGTGAACGGCAGCGGCTCGCCCGCGGCCACCCGCAGCTGCCACTCCACCAGGTCCAGGCCGGTGACCAGCTCGGTGACCGGGTGCTCCACCTGGAGGCGGGTGTTCATCTCCATGAAGTAGTACGACGACGGGTCGCCGCCGGGAACGATGAACTCCACCGTGCCCGCGCCCCGGTACCCGCAGGAGCGGGCCGCCTGGACCGCCGCCTCACCCATCGCGGCGCGGATCTCCTCGTCGAGCAGGACGCTCGGCGCCTCCTCGATGATCTTCTGGTGGCGGCGCTGGAGCGAGCACTCGCGCTCGCCGAGGTGGATCACGTTGCCGTGGCCGTCGGCGAGGACCTGGATCTCGATGTGGCGGGGGGTGTCGACCCAGCGCTCGACGAGCAGGGTGTCGTCGCCGAACGAGGCGCGGGCCTCGCGGCGGGCCGCCGCGATCTCGTCGGCCAGCCGGTCCTCCTCGCGCACCAGCCGCATTCCCTTGCCGCCGCCGCCCGCCGAGGGCTTCAGCAGCACCGGCATGCCGATCTCACGGGCGGCCCCGGCCAGTTGCGCGTCGGTCAGGCCCGAGCCGCTGGAGCCGGGCACCACCGGCACCCCGGCCGCCCGGACCGTCTCCTTGGCGCGGATCTTGTCGCCCATCAGGGCGATGGCGTCGGCCGGAGGCCCGATGAACACGAGCCCGGCTTCGGCGCACGCGCGCGCGAAGCCCGCGTTCTCCGCGAGGAAGCCGTACCCGGGGTGGACGGCCTGGGCTCCGGTGCGGGCGGCGGCCTCAAGGAGCCGCTCGGCCGACAGATAGCTTTCGGCGGCCGCAGCCGGGCCGATCCGGACCGCGGCGTCCGCCTCCCGGACGTGCCGGGCGTCGGCGTCGGCGTCGGAGAAGACGGCCACCGACCGCACGCCCAGGGCGCGCAGCGTACGGATGACCCGGACGGCGATCTCGCCGCGGTTGGCCACAAGAACTGTCTCGAACATGGTCGGAAGGTCCCCCTCACATCCGGAAGACGCCGAACTGGGGATCACCCAGCGGGGCGTTGGCGCACGCGGTCAGTGCCAGGCCCAGCACCTGACGGGTCTCCAGCGGGTCGATCACGCCGTCGTCCCAGAGGCGGGCGGTGGCGTAGTAGGCGTTGCCCTGGTGCTCGTACTGGGCGCGGATCGGCGCCTTGAAGGCGTCCTCGTCCTCGGCGGGCCACTGCTCGCCCCGGGCCTCCATCTGGTCCCGCTTGACGGTGGCGAGGACGGAGGCGGCCTGCTCGCCGCCCATGACGGAGATCTTGGCGTTGGGCCACATCCACAGGAAGCGGGGCGAGTAGGCCCGGCCGCACATGGAGTAGTTGCCCGCGCCGTAGGAGCCGCCGACGACGACCGTCAGCTTCGGTACGCGGGTGCAGGCCACCGCCGTGACCATCTTGGCGCCGTGCTTGGCGATGCCGCCCGCCTCGTAGTCCCGGCCGACCATGAAGCCGGAGATGTTCTGCAGGAACAGCAGCGGGATCCCGCGCTGGTCGCACAGCTCGATGAAGTGGGCGCCCTTCTGGGCGGACTCCGAGAACAGGATGCCGTTGTTCGCGACGATGCCGACCGGGTGGCCGTGGATGCGGGCGAAGCCGGTGACCAGGGTCTGCCCGAACTCGGCCTTGAACTCGGCGAAGCGGGAGCCGTCCACCACGCGCGCGATGATCTCCCGCACGTCGTAGGGGGTGCGCGAGTCGACCGGGACGGCGCCGTAGAGCCCGGCGGGGTCGACCTTCGGCTCGATCGCCTCGGTGACCTCCCAGGGCAGCGCCCCGCGCGCCGGGAGGGTGGCGACGATGTTCCGCACGATCCGCAGCGCGTGCGCGTCGTCCTCGGCGAGGTGGTCGGTGACACCGGAGGTCCGGGAGTGCACCTCGCCGCCGCCGAGCTCCTCGGCGGTGACGACCTCGCCGGTGGCCGCCTTCACCAGCGGCGGGCCGCCCAGGAAGATGGTCCCCTGGTTGCGGACGATCACGGCCTCGTCGCTCATCGCCGGGACGTACGCCCCGCCGGCCGTGCAGGAGCCGAGCACGGCCGCGATCTGCGGGATGCCCGCGCCGGACATCCGCGCCTGGTTGTAGAAGATCCGCCCGAAGTGCTCGCGGTCGGGGAAGACCTCGTCCTGCATCGGCAGGAACGCGCCGCCGGAGTCGACGAGGTAGAGGCAGGGCAGCCGGTTCTCCAGCGCCACCTCCTGCGCGCGCAGGTGCTTCTTCACCGTCATCGGGTAGTAGGTGCCGCCCTTGACGGTGGCGTCGTTGGCGACGATCACACAGGCGCGGCCGCTGACCCGGCCGATACCGGCGATCACGCCGGCGGCCGGTGCCTGTCCGTCGTACAGCCCGTCGGCGGCCAGGGGGGCCAGCTCCAGGAACGGCGACCCGGGGTCCAGAAGAGTGTCCACGCGCTCGCGGGGCAGCAGCTTGCCGCGCGCGGTGTGGCGGGCGCGCGCCTTCTCGCCGCCGCCGAGCCGGGCCGCGGCGAGCTTGCCGCGCAGCTCCTCGACGAGCGCCCGGTGCGCCTCCTCGTTGGCCCGCCAGGCGTCCGACGCGGGATCGGCCGCGCTCGTCAGCTCCGGTGCCTCGTGCATCCTGCGGTACCCCTCACCCAGTGGTCGACTGTTAATGAGCGTTAACCATTTCCTTCAGGTTAACGACCGCTAACCTCGCTGTCTAGAATTGTTTTCATGGCCACCAGAACCGACGCCCCCACCCGCCGCGAACAGATCCTCAAGGAAGCCGCCCGGCTCTTCGCCGAACGCGGCTTCCACGGCGTCGGGGTCGACGAGATAGGCGCCGCGGTGGGGATCAGCGGGCCCGGTCTCTACCGGCACTTCGCCGGCAAGGACGCGATGCTCGCGGAGCTGCTGGTGGGCATCAGCGGCCAGCTGCTGACAGGAGCGAAGCTGCGCCTGGCGGAGGCAGGCGCGGGGGCCGGTCCCGAGGCGGTCCTCGACTCGCTCATCGAGGGGCACATCGACTTCGCGCTCGACGACCGCCCTTTGATCACCTTGCACGACCGCGAGCTGGACCGCCTGCGGGACAGCGACCGCAAGCTCGTGCGGCAGCTCCAGCGGCAGTACGTCGAGCTGTGGGTGGAGGTGCTGCGCGCGGTCTACCCGGCGCTGGCCGAGCCCGCCGCCCGTTCGGCGGTGCACTCGGTCTTCGGTCTGCTCAACTCCACCCCGCACCTGGGCCGCCCCGGCTCCCTGCCCGGACGGCAGACCACGGCGACGCTCCTGCACCGCATGGCGCGGGGCGCGTTCGCGGCCGCGGGCCGCGACGACTGACGCGCGCTGAGGGCGGCCACCCTGGAGTACGCGGGCCGGGGCGGCGCTCTCACTTGCCGGGCGCGCGGGCGTCCGGCGCGAACGGCCGGACGTCCTGGCCGCAGACGGCGCCGCGGGGCGGCAGGGCACCGGAGAGGACATAGCGGACCTCGTGGCCGCCGACGCAGGAGCTGGGGTTCAGCAGCGTGGTGTGCCCGTAGCCCCGCACGGTGACGAGGCGGGCGTCGGCCAGGTGCCGGGTCGGGTCCACCGCCTGCTGGTACGGGATGGCCGGGGCGAACGTGGTGTTGACCGCGAGGAGGGGAGGGGCGGGCCGTTTCCACGGTCCGGTGTGGCGGTCGGCCGCCCGCGTGGGCCAGGTCGCGCACGGCTCGGCGAGCCAGGTCCAGTACCGGCCCACGTCGCCCGACCGGGCATGGCCCGCTGTTCGAAGGTGTGGTGGCGGCGTGTCGCGGCCACGGCCGCCGTCGCGGCGACGGCGCCCCGCCACCGGGGCCTTCGGGGAGACGAGATGCGTGCGGCCTTCCTACGATCGCTGCCCGGCAGCCTGCGCGAGGCCCGTGAGCCGGACTTTCCGCAGGCTGCCGGGGCCCGGAGGGGCGCGCCCGGTGGGGCGGACCGTACGGGGGCCGTGTCCCGGCCGGCCGGGTGAATGGGGTGCCGCCCGCGACCGCGCGGCGTGGCGAGGGTGACGAGCGTTACGCGGACCCCTCTGGACGCCTCCGCCTACTCGCCGGTACGTTGACATGAGCAAGCGCTTAGACATGCTCAGACATGCCGAAGTACGTGGAGGTGGCGGCGTGCGCCGTACGGTGTTCAACGAGGATCACGAGGCGTTCCGGGAGACCCTTCGCGCCTTCATCGAGGCCGAGGTCGTCCCCGTCTACGACGAGTGGTTCGCCGCGGGCCAGGCGCCGCGCGACTTCTACTACAAGCTCGGCGAGCTGGGCATCTTCGGCATCAACGTGCCCGAGGAGTTCGGCGGCGCGGGCATGGACAGCCACAAGTTCGAGGCCGTCCTCTACGAGGAGACCGCCCGCGCGGGCGTCCAGTTCGGCGGCTCCGGCGTGCACGTGCTGCTCGCCCTGCCCTACATCAAGATGCTCGCCACCGACGAGCAGAAGAAGCGCTACCTGCCGAAGTTCGTCACCGGCGAGGAGATGTGGGCCATCGCGATGACGGAGCCGGGCACCGGCTCCGACCTCGCGGGCATGAAGACCACCGCCAAGCTCTCCGAGGACGGCACGCACTACGTCCTCAACGGCGCCAAGACCTTCATCACCGGCGGTGTGCACGCCGACAAGGTCATCGTCTGCGCCCGGACCTCTGCTCCCACCGCCGAGGACCGCCGCTTCGGCATCTCCCTCTTCGCCGTGGACACCAAGTCCGAGGGCTACTCCGTCGGCCGCAAGCTGGACAAGCTCGGCCTGCGCACCTCCGACACCGCCGAGCTGGCCTTCGTCGACGTCAAGGTGCCGGTCGAGGACCTGCTCGGCGAGGAGAACAAGGGCTTCTACTACCTCGGCCACAACCTGGCCTCCGAGCGCTGGGGCATCGCCTTCGGCGCCTACGCCCAGGCCAAGGCCGCCGTCCGGTTCGCCCAGCAGTACGTGCAGGAGCGCACCGTCTTCGGCAAGCCGGTCGCCCACTTCCAGAACACCAAGTTCGAGCTGGCCGCCTGCCAGGCCGAGGTGGACGCCGCCGAGGCCGTCGCCGACCGTGCCACGGAGGCCCTGGACGCCGGTGAGCTCACCCCCGCCGAGGCCGCCAGCGCCAAGCTGTTCTGCACCGAGGTCGCGCACCGCGTCATCGACCGCTGCCTCCAGCTGCACGGCGGTTACGGCTACATGAACGAGTACCCGATCGCCCGCCTGTACGCGGACAACCGCGTCAACCGCATCTACGGCGGCACCAGCGAGATCATGAAGTCGATCATCGCGAAGAACATGGGGCTGTAAGGTCCCGGAAACCGGTGCAGGATACAACTGACGTATGAGTCAGGCACTTCAGTCGCTGCTCGATCTGCTCGACCTCGAGCGGATCGAGCAGGACATCTTCCGGGGCCAGTCCCGCTCGGCGGTCGTCCCGCGCGTCTTCGGCGGCCAGGTCGCCGCGCAGGCGCTGGTCGCCGCCGGCCGGACGGTCCCGGCCGACCGGCACGCGCACTCGCTGCACGCGTACTTCCTGCGGCCCGGCGACCCCGGCGCGCCCATCGTCTACACCGTGGACCGCATCCGCGACGGCCGCTCCTTCACCACCCGGCGGGTGGTGGCGGTGCAGCACGGGCAGCCGATCTTCCATCTCTCGGCCTCCTTCCAGACGGACGAGGAGGGCCTGGACCACCAGGCCCCGATGCCGTCCTCCCCGGACCCGGCCACCCTGCCGACCTCACAGGAACGCCTGCGCGACTACGGTCACCTCGACCCGGCGGTCGTGGAGAAGTTCCTGGAGGCGCGGGAGGCGGTCGACCTGCGCTACGTGGACGAGCCGCCGTACGGCAGGTTCGGCGAGCCGCGCGAGCCGCACTCCCAGGTGTGGTTCCGCACCAACGGCAAGCTGGCGGGCGCGATCGACGAGCCGCTGCTGCACGTCGTGCTCGCCACCTACGTCTCCGACATGACGCTCCTGGACTCGGTCCTGCTCGCCCACGGGCGCGGCGGCTGGGCCGTCGGCGACGTGGTCGGGGCCTCGCTCGACCACGCGATGTGGTTCCACCGGCCGTTCCGCGCCGACGAGTGGCTGCTGTACGACCAGGAGTCCCCGTCGGCGCACGGCGGCCGCGGCCTGGGCCAGGCCCGCATCTACACGCAGGACGGCCGCCTGGCCATCTCGGTGATCCAGGAGGGCGTGGTCCGGGTTCCCCGGTGACCGGTTCCCCCGCTTGGATAGGGACATGACAGTCATCGAAGAGCCGTGGAACTGGCGGGGCGGACGGGTCCGGGCGGCCTTTCTGGAAGCGGCCGGACGCGTCGCCGACCTGCTCGCCGAACCCGCCGTCGCCCACGCCTGGAACGACCCCAGCGCGCTGAAGGACTTCAGCGTGCGAGGGCTCGCCGGGCACACGTTCCGGCAGGAGCTGGAGCTGCCCGGCCTGCTCGCGCGGCCGGTGCCCACGGAACAGGTGGTGTCGTTGCGGGAGTACTACCTGGAGCGCGTCATCTGGCTCGACGCCGGTCCCGACGCCGCCGTGAGCGCGCGGATCCGCCGGAGCGGCGAGGACACCGCGGCCGACGGGCACGCGGCCCTGCTCGCCCGTGTACGCGAGGCGGTCGGGAAGCTGCGCACCGCCGTGCCCGAGGCTCCCGCCGGACGGCCGGTCCACGTGCCCACCTGGGGCGAGTGGTCCCTGGACCTCGACGACTTCCTGCTCACCCGGCTGATGGAACTCGTCGTCCACGCCGACGACCTGGCGTGCAGCGTGGGGCTGCCGGCGCCCGAGTTCCCCGAGCACCTGACGGCCCCGGTCGTCGACCTGCTGGCCCGCCTCGCGGTCCGCCGCCACGGCCCGGCCGACGTCATCCGGGGGCTCGCCCGCGTCGAACGCGCCCCCGCCTCGATCGCCGGGATCTAGGAAGCGGGGGTCACTCCAGCCCCGCCTGCTCCAGCAGGTACGCCGTCATCGGGTCGTAGTGCCGGGGGCTGACCACGTGGTCGTCGAGGGGCACCGTCACCTGGAGGGTGCCCTCGGACTCCGCGAGGAAGAGGGCCGGGTCGTTGCTGTCGGCGTAGCCGACGGAGTCGATTCCGTGCTGCCCGGCGTATCCGGCCCAGCCGTGGTCGGCGACCACCAGGTCGGGCAGCGGGCGGCCCTCGCGCTCCAGGCCGGTGAGGACGGCCCGCATCGGCGCGCCCGAGTGCGTGTGCCACAGCGTGGCACCGTGCTCCAGCACCGCCACGTCGGCGAACTGCATCACGTACCCCTCGTCCGTCTGCAGCCCGTCCGGGATCACGACGATCTCGCAGCCGGCGGCGCGCAGCGCGGCGGCCGTGGCCCGGTGGACGTCGAGCAGGCCGCCGGGGTGGCCGGTGGCGAACAGCACCCGCTGCCGCCCCTCGGCCGCCTTGCGCAGCCGCCCCGCCATCCGCTCCAGGGCGTCGACGGTCAGCTCGGGGTCGATGGTGTCCTGGCCGTACCGGTGCTCCGGGTCGTCGTTGACGCCGACCCGCTCCGCCATCACGGCGAGCACGTCCTGCTCGTCCCGCCAGCGGTCGCCGAGTTCCAGGCCGAGCCAGAAGTTGCGGTCGCCGTTCGCCAGCTTGCGGTAGTGGGAGAGGTTGTTCTCGCGGGGGGTGGCGACGTCGCCCGCGATACGGGTTCTGACGAGGTGGTCGACGAGCTCGGCGCGGCTGGGAGTCCCGGGTATCGGCATGGCTCCCATTGTGGGGCAGCCGCCTGTCCCCGTGTCCCGGGCGGGGCGCGCTGGGACGCGGGTCACGCCG
This sequence comes from Streptomyces sp. NPDC014864, assembly GCF_043081525.1. NCBI lineage: Bacteria > Bacillati > Actinomycetota > Actinomycetes > Kitasatosporales > Streptomycetaceae > Streptomyces > Streptomyces sp. NPDC014864. The sequence goes on along the minus strand of NZ_JBIBWT010000014.1, from coordinate 74,826 downwards.
TCAGATCCGCCCCAGGGCGAACCACAGTTCCATCCGGACGTCGGGGTCGTCCAGGTCGGTGCCGAGGAGGGCCGCGCAGCGGGCGACTCGCTGGCGGACGGTGTTGCGGTGCACGGACAGGGCGACGGCGGTGCGGTCCCAGCTGCCGTGCAGCGACAGCCAGGTGCGCAGGGTCTCGGTGAGCGCCGGAACCGCCGTGACGGGGGCGAGCAGCGCGCGGGCGTGGGCGTCCGCCTCGTCGTGCGGGACCAGGTCGGCCAGGCCGCGCCGGGCGGTGTGCCGGACCAGCGGGGTGCGGGTGGCGCGGGCGCGGGCCAGGGCGCGGGCCGCCTGGGTGTCGGCGGCCGGCCAGTCGCCGGGGGCGACGGCGGCGCTGACGCCGAGGGTCCAGCCGGGCTGTGCGGCCGGTTCCCGCCCGGCGGGGACGAGGACCCGTACGGCCTCGTCCGCGAGGTCGACCAGCGCGGAGCCGAGGGCGGCGCCGAGCGCGGAGGCCGCCACGGCGTCGGGGGCCTGCGCGTTGGGCCGGGCGTGCACGACGAGCCACTGCGCGGCCCCCAGCAGCGGGGCCACGTCCTCGGGCGGTGCGCCCAGCAGCAGCCGGACCAGGGCCGAGGAGCGCGCGGCGCCCGTGGCGCTCTGGTGCTCGCCGGTGAGGAGGGAGAGCAGGACGGCGGCGACGGACACGACGGTGTGGTCGCCGGGCTCCCGCCGCGCGGCGGCCACCCCGAGCACGAAGCCCTGGCCGGCGCCGAGCGCGTAGGCGGAGAGATGACCGCCGGGGACGGTGTCGGTGGCGGAGGAGGGGACGGGACGGGCGGCGGAGGGCGAGGTGGTGCGCCCGGTGGTGGGCGAGGCGGCGGGGCGGCCGCCGGGCGAGGCGACGGGACGGCCGGCGGGGGACGGGGCAGCGGGGTGGCCGGTGAGGGACACGGCAGGCCGGCTGGTGGGCGAACCAGGGCGGCCCGTGGTGGAGGCCGCGGGACGGTCGGCGGACGAGGCGCCAGGGCGGTCCTTGGGGGAGGCCGCGGAACGGTCGGCGGGCGCGGCGGCGGGGCTGCCGGAGGGGGAGGGTGTGGTGCCGTCGGGCCGGGAAGGTGCCGTGTCGTTGGGCCGGGAGGGTGCGGTGCCGTCAGGGGCCGTGGGGCGTACCACCTGGGCCAGGCCGGCCAGGGCCTGCCGTACCTCCTTGTCCGGCTCCCGGCCCGCCGCCGCGATCTCCGTCCCGTCCGGTCCGTAGAGCACCGCCCGCCCCGCCACCCGCCGGGCCAGCTGGCGCAGCACCGCGGGCACGGGGTCGGGCCGGGAGGCCGCGACGGCCAGACTCCGCTGGGCCTCGGTCACCCGGCGCAGTTCGGCCAGCCGGGCCTGGGCCATCAGCTGCCAGACCGCCCGGGCCACGCCCGAGAAGGTGGTCTGCGGGGGGACCTCCAGGAGCGGCAGCCCCTGCGCGTCGCAGGCCTCCACCAGCGCGCGCGGCACCGTGTCGTGGACCGGCGCCAGGCCGAAGCCGAGGGCCGCGCCGCCCGCCGCCACGATCCGCGCGACGTAGCCGTCGAAGTAGTCCCCCAAGCGCTCGGCCTCGCTGGTGCAGGGGGGACCCCCGTCCGAGACCGCCGCCCCCGGGACGTGCACGCCCGCCGTCAGCAGCAGCTCGCCGCCCAGCAGGTACGGGTAGGGGTCGGCCATCTCCGAGGTGTGCGCCCAGTGGATCACGGTGGCGGGGTCCGCCGGCCCCGCGATCCGGCGCAGGCCCAGGTCCTCGCGGGCCAGCAGCGCCGCCAGCGGGACCGGCGGGGTCGGCGGGACCGCCGGGGCGGCCGGGTCCGGCATGTGCACTCCCTCCATCCGGTTCCGCTCGAATGGATGAAACGTACACTTCGCAGTCGCTTTCCGGCCACCTAGGGTCAAGCGCAGACCGGCGGCCGTGGGTACGGGCGGATGTCCCCGCGAACCGCTGCCGGTGTCCCTGTTTCCAGGAACCCCCCACGTTTCCAGGAACCCCCCACGTACCTGCACGACACGCCACCGGATTGCGCGCGAAGGAGGGCCCATGGCCGTCGACTACACAGTGATCGTCGTCTATCTGGCCGGGATGCTGGCCGTGGGCTGGTGGGGCATGCGCCGCGCCAGGTCCAAGAGCGAGTTCCTGGTGGCGGGCCGCCGCCTGGGGCCCGCGATGTACTCCGGCACCATGGCGGCGATCGTCCTCGGCGGCGCGTCCACCATCGGCGGCGTGGGCCTCGGCTACCAGTACGGCCTCTCCGGCGCCTGGATGGTGTTCACCATCGGCCTCGGTCTGCTGGCCCTGTCCGTCTTCTTCTCCGCCCGCATAGCCCGGCTGAAGGTCTACACCGTCTCCGAGATGCTCGACCTGCGCTACGGAGGCCGGGCGGGCGTCATCTCCGGCGTGGTCATGTGGGCGTACACCCTCATGCTCGCGGTCACGTCCACCATCGCCTACGCCACGATCTTCGACGTGCTGTTCGACATGAACCGCACCCTCGCGATCGTCCTCGGCGGCTCGATCGTCGTCGCGTACTCGACCCTCGGCGGCATGTGGTCGATCACGCTGACCGACATGGTGCAGTTCGTCGTGAAGACGATCGGCGTGCTGCTGCTCCTGCTGCCCATCGCGGTCGTCAAGGCAGGCGGCTTCTCCGAGATGAAGGCCAAGCTGCCCACCGAGTACTTCGATCCGCTGGGCATCGGCGGCGAGACGATCTTCACCTACGTCCTGATCTACACCTTCGGCATGCTCATCGGCCAGGACATCTGGCAGCGCGTGTTCACCGCCCGCAGCGACACCACGGCGAAGTGGGGCGGCACGGTCGCCGGCACCTACTGCCTGGCGTACGCCCTGGCCGGCGCCGTCATCGGCACCGCCGCCAAGGTGCTCTACCCCAAGCTCGGCAGCGCCGACGACGCCTTCGCGACCATCGTCAAGAACGAACTCCCCGTCGGGGTGCGCGGCCTGGTGCTCGCCGCCGCCCTGGCCGCCGTGATGTCGACCTCCTCGGGCGCGCTGATCGCCTGCGCCACCGTCGCCAACAACGACATCTGGTCCCGGCTGCGGGGCCTGACCCGGCGCGCCTCCGACGGGGGCGAGCACGACGAGGTCAAGGGCAACCGTGTGTTCATCCTGATCATGGGCCTCGCCGTGATCGGCACGGCGATCGCGCTCAACAACGTCGTCGAGGCGCTGACCGTGGCGTACAACCTGCTCGTCGGCGGGCTGCTCGTGCCGATCCTCGGCGGTCTGCTGTGGAAGCGCGGCACCGTGCACGGCGCGCTGGCCTCCGTGATCGTCGGCGGTCTCGCGGTCATCGGCCTGATGGCCACGTACGGCATCCTCGCCAACGAGCCCGTCTACTACGGCCTGCTGTCCTCCCTGGCCGCCTACGTCGCCGTCTCCCTGGCGACGAAGCCGACCGACGCGGCCGTCCTCGCCGCCTGGCGCGAGCGCCTCGCCGGGCGGACCCCCGAACTCGCGTCCGAACCGGTCCCGGCTCACCAGTAGAGTCGTACGGAAAGCAGTACATGCGCGACCAAGCGCAAGGAAGAAGGCATTTCACCATGAGCAGCAGCGAGACGCCCCGCGGTCCCGTCGACTCCTCCCGCATCCCGCGGTACGCCGGTCCCGCGACCTTCGCCCGGCTGCCCCGCCTCGACGAGGTCGGCGCCGCCGATGTCGCCGTCGTGGGCGTGCCGTTCGACTCCGGCGTCTCGTACCGGCCGGGCGCCCGCTTCGGCGGCAACGCCATCCGCGAGGCGTCCCGGCTGCTGCGCCCCTACAACCCGGCGCAGGACGCGTCCCCGTTCGCGCTCGCCCAGGTCGCGGACGCCGGTGACATCGCCGTCAACCCCTTCAACATCAACGAGGCCGTGGAGACCGTCGAGGCCGCCGCGGACGAGCTGCTCGGCACCGGCGCCCGCCTGATGACCCTCGGCGGCGACCACACCATCGCGCTGCCGCTGCTGCGCTCGGTCGCCAAGAAGCACGGCCCGGTCGCCCTGCTCCACTTCGACGCCCACCTCGACACCTGGGACACCTACTTCGGCGCCGAGTACACCCACGGCACCCCGTTCCGGCGCGCGGTCGAGGAGGGCATCCTCGACACCGAGGCGCTCTCCCACGTCGGCACCCGCGGCCCGCTGTACGGCAAGCAGGACCTCACCGACGACGAGAAGATGGGCTTCGGCATCGTCACCTCCGCGGACATCTACCGCCGGGGCGCCGACGAGGTGGCCGACCAGCTGCGCCAGCGCATCGGCGACCGCCCGCTGTACATCTCCATCGACATCGACTGCCTCGACCCGGCGCACGCCCCCGGCACCGGCACCCCCGAGGCCGGCGGCATGACCTCCCGCGAACTGCTGGAGATCCTGCGCGGCCTGGCGTCCTGCAACCTGATCTCGGCGGACGTCGTCGAGGTGGCGCCCGCCTACGACCACGCCGAGATCACGTCGGTGGCGGCCTCCCACACGGCGTACGAGCTGACCACGATCATGACCCGCCAGATCGCCGCGGCCCGCACCGCGTAACTCCCGCGCACGACCCCCGAGGAGACCGAGCACCAGTGACCCACGACCACGACCTGGTACTCCGCCCGACGCCCGCCCAGAAGGAGGCCGCCCTCAATCCTCCCCCCGGCCGCATCGGCGGAGACCTGGTCGTGGAGACCCTGGCCGGGCTCGGCGCGACCACCGTCTTCGGCCTGCCCGGCCAGCACGCCCTCGGCATGTTCGACGCGCTGCGCCGCTCGGACCTGCGGTACGTGGGCCTGCGGGTGGAGAACAACGCGGGCTTCGCGGCGGACGCGTACGGCCGTATCACGGGCGAGGCGGCGCCCCTGCTGCTGTCGACCGGCCCGGGAGCCCTCACCTCCCTGGCCGCCCTCCAGGAGGCGGCGGCCGCCTCCGCGCCGGTCCTGGCGATCGGCAGCCAGGTCCCGACGGCCGGACTCGGCGGCGGCCGGCACGGCTATCTCCACGAACTGCCGGACCAGGCGGCCGCGTTCCGGGGCGTGGTGAAGTCGGTCCACACGGTCCGCACCCAGTCCCAGATCCCCTCGGCGATCGCCGCCGCCTGGAAGTCGGCGCTGACCGTGCCGCACGGCCCGGTGTGGGTGGAGATCCCGCAGGACGTGCTGCTGGCCGAGGCGCGGCTGCCGGTGGTGACGGCGATGGACGCCACTCCGGAGGAACTGCCGCCGCGCCCCGAACTGACGGCGCTGGCGGCCGAGTCGCTGTCGACGGCGGCCCGCCCGGCGATCATCGCGGGCGGCGGGGTGGTCCGGGCGGACGCCTCGGGCAAACTGCTGGCGCTGGCCGAGAGGCTGAACGCGCCGGTGGTGACCACCTTCGGCGGCAAGGGCGCGTTCCCCTGGGAGCACCCGCTGTCCCTCCAGTCGTGGCTGGAGGACCGGCACACCACGGACTTCCTGGAGGACGCGGACGTCCTGCTGGTCGTCGGCTCCGGCCTCGGCGAACTGTCCTCGAACTACCACACGTTCAGGCCACGCGGCCGGGTGATCCAGATCGAGGCGGACGCCGGCAAGCTGGAGTCCAACCACCCGGCACTGGGCATCCACGCCGACGCCCGCTTTGCACTGCAGGCCCTGCTGGAGACGGTCGAGGACCGCGCGGACGAGGGCGCCGAGCAGCGCGTACGGGAGCTGCTGGCCAAGGTGCGCGACCGCATCGCGGCGCAGGAACTCACCCTGGAGCAGGACGTGCTGGCCGCGGTCCGGCGCGCCCTGCCCGCGCACGCCCCGTCCTTCTGGGACATGACGATCCTGGCCTACTGGGCCTGGTCCGCCTTCGATCCGCGCGGCGCCAACACCATGCACTCGGCCCAGGGCGCCGGCGGCCTCGGCTACGGCTTCCCGGCGGCCCTGGGCGCCGCGGCCGCGGACCCCACCCGCCCGGTGCTGGCGGTCTCCGGCGACGGCGGCGCCCTGTACTCGATCGCCGAGTTGGCCACGGCCCGCCAGTACGACCTGAACGTCACCTGGCTGATCGTCGACGACGGCGGCTACGGCATCCTCCGCGAGTACATGACCGACGCCTTCGGCCGGCCCACGGCGACGGAGCTCACCCGCCCCGACTACGTGGCCCTGGCGGAGTCCTTCGGCGTCCCCGGGGTCCGCACGTCCCCCGAGACCCTGGAGGCCGACCTCGCCAAGTCCCTGGCGGAACCGGGCCCCTCGGTGGTCGTGCTCCCGGCGGTGCTGCGCATGTTCGCGCCCACTCACCTGGGGGGAAACTGACGCGGCGGCAGCGGGCCGCCCTCCAGCAGCGCGGCGAGCACACCGACCTCGTCGTCGATCTCGCGGGCGCACCCGTACAGCACGTCCCAGGGCCTTCCCACCGGGTCCGTGAAGTCGTCCCCGGCCGGCGGGACCGGGGCGGCGATGCCCCGGCGGGCAGCCGCGGCCGCCACCACGGCCTCAGCGCTCCCATGGTCCGCCCGGCCCTGCCCGCCGCTGCGCACCCGGCCGGCCTCCCCGGTGGCGAGCCGCACGAACTCCTTCAGAGTGAAGCACCGCCGCAGCGCCGACGGCACCAGGCGCACGGCGGCTTCCCGGTGCTCGCGTGCGAGCCCGAGGACCAGCGACGCCTGCGCGACGAGCTGCGCGGTGAGCGGGCGGGCCGAGAAGCCCGAGCCGTCACCGCCCAGCTTCTCCAGCACCTCCTTGGTGGAGGCGTTCATGCCGAAGGCGGGCCAGGCCTCCGTGCCTGCGCTCTCCGGCCGCACGGCCGAGCCGGGCCGGAGTCTCGCGGCCAGCAGCCGTTCGGCGAGCACCGAGCGGTGCACGTTGCCCGTGCAGACGAACAGGACGCGGGTCACCTCCGGCCCGCGCCGCTCGCGCCGGCGGGCTCGCCGGTCTCCTCCTCGGTGGCCGAGGCGCGGGGAGCGGGCAGCTCGCCGTACCGGCCGTAGGTTCCGTAGCGATCGCCCTTGGGGACCGGCGCCATGCTGAAGACGGTGCCGAGGGCCCGGACGCCCACGCGCTCCAGCGACGCCGCGGCGGTACGCACCTGGTCCCGGGTGGTCCTGGCGGCGCGTACCACGAGCAGCGCGCCCTGGGCGAGCGAGGCGAGTCCGACGGTGTCCGCGACCGGCAGCAGCGGCGCGGTGTCGACGATCACCGCCTCGTATGTTTCCGCCAGCTCGCGCAGCACCTCCTGCATGCGCGCCGAGGCGAGCAGCTCGGTGGGGTTCGGCGGCACGGCCCCGCTGGCGAGAACCGCCAGCCGCCCCTCGGCCTGTTGCATCACGTCCTCGAGGCGGGCCTGCCCGATGAGCACCGTGGTCAGACCGGCGTCCTGGACCAGACCGAAGGTCGAGGCCACGCACGGGCGGCGCAGATCGCCGTCCACCAGGCACGTGGACACGCCGGCCTCGGCGAGCGAGAGAGCCAGGTTCACCGCGGTGTTGGTCTTGCCCTCACCGGGCACCGAACTGGTCACCACGATGATCCGGGGCCGGTCGTCGACCTGCGAGAACTGCAGATTGGTGCGCAGCTTGCGAAAGGCCTCGGCGCGCTTGGAGTGTCCGTCGGCGGTGACCAGCGGCCGCTTGGGGGTGTTCCTGTCGTACGGGATGGTGCCGAGGCCGGGCAGCGCGGTGAACTCGCCCAGCGCCTCGCTGGTCTTGAGCGTGGTGTCCAGGGTCTCCCGCAGGGTGACCATCCCGGCGCCGAGCAGAAGGCCGCCGAGGATCCCGGCGGACAGGTTCAGCAGCGGGCGGGGCGAGACCGGCCGGGTCGGGGCGACGGCCTGCTGTGTGACGCCCAGTGAGACGGGTGACGTGGCCGGTGCGTTCGCGCGGCGCTTCCCGGGCCGAGCCGGGGCAGACCCGGCGGTCTGCTTGGGCGTCTCCAGCCGCTCGACGACCGTGCTGAACCGCTCGGCCACGGCGTTGGCGATGCGCGCCGCCCGCCGAGGGGCGGTGTCCTGCACGGAGATGTCGATGAGCACCGTGTTGAGCGGGGCGACGGCTGTGATCCGCGATGCCAGCTCCTCGGGCGTGGTGCTCAGCTTCAGCTCCCTCACCACGGGCTCGGTGACCTGACGGGTGGCCACGATCGCGGCGTACGACTGCACCCGCGCCTGCGAGAAACTCTGACCCTGGTTCAGCTGGGCCGTGTCCTCACCGGTGCGGGTGGCGACGAAGAGCTGGGTCCTGGCTTCGTAGACGGGGGTGCTCAGACACGTCACGGCGACTGCCGCCCCGGTCGAGAGCACCAGGCAGACCACGACGGTCGGCCAGCGCCTGACGAAAGCCTTCAGGAATCCATGGAGATCCAAGCTGCACCCCTCTGAGAACGAAGGGAACAGCCCGAAAATGGGCATTCTGCTCCCTCTTGCGCATAGCAGACTAGGGATTCGCGGGCCCGGATAGGTGCCGCCACCCTCATGCCCCTCCCGTGAATGACCCGAGCGGCACATGCGACCGCGCGTGGCGACGGCGTGAGCCATCCAGCGAAGGAAGCGCCACCCCATCCGGTGAGTCCTGGGCGACGGCGTGTCAGGAGCCGATAGACATCCCATTTATTCGATATGTCAGGTCTTGCGGATCAGGTTTGAGTCTGGCCCACGTCGGGCGCCCGGACTGGACCGAAGTCGAGGAGAGCGAGTGAGGGAAATGACGACAACGTCCAGGTGGCGCGTCGCGCTGGTGTCGGCGGCGTCCGCCGCCGTGCTGGCCGCCGTACCACTGGCAGCAGCTCAGACCGCCCATGCGCAACCGCCGTACCCCCCGACGACGGGCGCCCTGTCCATCAGCACCACCACCGTGACACGCGGACAGACCGTGACCTTCAGCTCTTCCGGCGTCTTCGGCGCCGGCTCGGCCGTCACGGCACTGCTGGAGTCGACGCCGATCGTTCTCGGCCGGTTCCGGGCCGACGCCAACGGAACGGTCTCGGGAACCGTGACCGTTCCGAGGAGGGCACCCCTCGGCTGGCACGTCTTCCGACTCACGTCGAACCGTCCCGACCAGAGCGTCGGCACCACCGTCTACGTGCAGGACGCACCCTCCACGCCCCCGACCGGTACCCCGACCCCGACCCCGACCTCGACGCACCACCCGAGGCCGGAACCCCCGGGCAGGCCCGACCACCCCGGCGGCCACGGCCCCGGAGGTGGAGACGACGGGCGCAACCCCGGCCACCCGGGTGGACACAGCCAGGGAGGCGGAGACGACGGACGCAACTCCGGTCACCAGGGGTCACGGTCGCACCAGGCCAGCCTCGCGAACACTGGCAGCACCGAGAAGGCCCTGACCCTGGGCGGCGCCGCAGCCGCGCTGCTCGTGACGGGCGGTGGCACGATGCTGGCCGTGCGCCGTCGTCGCAATTCATGACGGATCGAGACCTCCGCACCGCGGATACACGGCGCCCCGGCCTCGTCCGGGGCGCCGCCTGTACGCCCGGGCTCCACCGCCCCGGCGACCCGGCGCCGCACCGCCGTCGCATCCTTCGCATCGCCCTGCTGGCCGGTGTGGCCCTCCCGCTGGCCGGCGCCGTCTGGATCGGTGTCACCGGACTGCTCGCCCGTTCCGAGTTGATGGCGGCCCAGCGGGACCTGGACACGCTGCGGAAGTCGGTGACGGCGCCGTCCGACCCGGGTTCCGCCTCCCATTCGGCTCCCGCGAGGGCCGGGGAACGCGACCGGTTGGTGCGTTCGGCGGCCGCCCACGCGGCTCGTGCGCACCGTCTCACCACCGGCCCGGCCTGGTATCCCGGCGCCCACCTGCCCTTTCTCGGCGGCCCGGTCAGGACGGTGCGCGGTGCCGCGTACGCGGTGGACCGGCTGGCCGGGGAGGTGCTGGCTCCCCTGGCCCAGGCCCTGCCGCGGTCCACGTCGGACGACGGCGGCATCGGGATGTCACAAGCCCTCGTGGTGCTGCGCAAGCACGCTCCGGAGATCGTCCGGGCCGCACAGGTGGCGGCTCAGGTGCGGGCCGACGTGCACGGCCTGCCCAGGTCCACCTGGCTGCCCGCCGCCGACCGGGCCCGGGCCCTGCTCGCGCATCAGACGGACCGGCTCGCCCCCGTGACGACCGACGCCTCCGTGGCGGCCCGCGTTCTGCCGTCCATGCTCGGCCTGCAGGGGGAACGGCACTACTTCCTTGCCTTCCAGAACATCGCCGAGGCACGCGGTACGGGAGGCCTGCCAGGGGCGTTCGCCGTGCTGCGGGCAGACCGAGGCCATCTGGCCTTCGAGCGGTTCGGCAACAACACCGAGATGGCCACGGCGAAGGCGGACATCGACCTGGGAGCCGAATTCGCGGCCCGCTACCGCGACAACCAGCCCACCACGGTGTGGGAGAACTCCAACCTGAGCCCGCACTTCCCCGACGCCGCCAGGATCTGGGCCGCCGCGTGGCGCGAGCACACCGGCGAGCGGGTGGACGGCGCGATCGCCGTCGACCCCGTCACGCTGAGCCGTCTGCTGAGGGTGACCGGCCCGGCCCGAATGGCCGACGGCACCGTGCTCACCGCCGACAACGTCGTGGACCTCACCGAGCGGACCAGCTACGCGAAGTACGCCGACGTCGAACGGCGCAAGGCGTTCTTCGTCGACGCGGCCCGCGCCGCCGCCGCTCCGCTGATGGCCGCGGTCGACACCCCCCGACTGCTGCCCGCGCTGATCGTCGCGGTGCACGACACCCAACGGGACGGTCGGCTGAAGGTGTGGAGCGCCCACGTGGCGGAGCAGCGCATCCTCGAGTCGCGCCCCTATTCGGGCACGCTCCCGAACGTCCCGGGCCCTTTCGCGGGGCTCGTGGTGAACAACGCGGCGGGCTCCAAGCTGGACTACTACCTCGACCGGAGCATGGTCTGGGAGGCGGGCGACTGCTCCGGCGGTGAACGCGAGGTGACCGCAACCGTGACTCTGACCAACCGGGCCCCCACCTCCGGCCTGCCCGACTACGTCACGCAGCGCGGCGACCGCCCCCCCTACCGCACCCGACCGGGTGACAACCGGCTCATGGTGTCCTACTACGCGGGCGCCGGTGCCAAGCTCACCGGTGCCACCCTGGACGGCCGTCCCGCGCTGCTCGCACCCGGCGTCGAACGCGGCCACCCCGTGTTCACCCTCGACCTGGAACTGCCTGCAGGATCCCACCGCACGCTGGTCCTGCACCTCCTGGAGCCCCACGCGAACCGGGCCCCTGACCTGTTGCAGCAGCCTCTGGTGACACCGCTGCGGACCACAGTGAGGACGAGGGGTGCGTGCGGTGCGTGAGCACCTGCGCCGGACCGGCGCGGTGATGCTCGTAGGCGCACTCGCGCTCGGATCATCCGCGGCCGGGAGCCGCAGTGCCGACGGGCGGCAGGCCGCTGGGCACCGTGTCGAGCGCCTGCGGGTGAAGGTGCTGGAGGTCCTCCCGCACGACCCGAAGGCGTTCACCGAGGGCCTCGAGGTGGCCGGCGGCACGCTCTACGAGGGCACCGGGCTGTCCGCCCAGTCCTCCGTGCGGGCCGGGCCACCGGGCCACCCGCCCACAGTCCGCGCCACGCTGCCCGCACCGCTGTTCGGTGAGGGGATCACACTGCTCGGCCGAACCCTGTGGCAGCTGACCTGGCGGGACCGGATCGCCATCGAGCGCGACGCCCGGACGCTCGCGGAACTGCGCCGCGTCCCGTACCCGGACGACGGATGGGGCACCTGCTTCCAGCGGGCCCGGCACCGGCTGGTGACGAGCGACGGCTCGGCCCGCCTGACGTTCCGCGACTCCCGGACGCTCGCGAAGACGGGCGAGGCCGCCGTGACCGACGCGGGCCGCTCCGTCACGGCCCTGAACGAACTGGAGTGCGTCGGTGACGCCGTGTACGCCAACGTCTTCCTCACCGACCGGATCGTGCGCATCGACCCCGCCACCGGAGCGGTGACGGCGAGCGTCGACGCCTCGGGCCTGCTCCGCGCCGACGAGATCGTCCCCGGGGCCACGCTGAACGGCATCGCGGCCGTTCCCGGAACGGATCAGTTCCTGATCACCGGGAAGTTCTGGCCCAAGATGTTCCGCGTGGTGTTCGTGCCGTCGTCCGGCCACCCCCATCGAGGCGGGCCTCCAGGGTGAGCTCTACGGGCGGAACCTGGACGCTCGGCGCGGTCGGGGCTGCGCCGTCCCGTGCCTCCGCACCGTGAACGTTCAGATGCCCTCAGCCGACACTTTCCGTGACGCGGGCCACGGCGGGCACAAGTGTCTCTTCCGACTTCCTTCCTCGGTGTCTTTGCCGCGAACGGTGACCCGCGAGCAGGATCCCGGCCGCCCAGTAGAAGGGAGCGGCCCCGAAAGGCGACTCCAGGACGACACCCAGTAGTGCCACGACAAAGATTGAGATCACCAGGAGCACGCACAGCGAGGTCAGTTCATCCGGTGGCCCACGGCGCACTGTCTGGACGACGACCACAAGAAGTGAGGTCAGCAAAGCGGCGACCACCGTGAGTCCACTGAAACCGAGCCGGGCGAACACGGTCAGCAGAAAGTTGTGCGGTGAGCGCAAGCCGTCACCTCGATCCTCGCCCCTGCCCCACAGCGGCAGATCGGCATGGGAAACCGCCATGAAGTTGACTCCGAAGCCGACCCCGACGGACGCCCGCACCGGATCGTGCAGGGTGTACGTGATGACTCGGTTCCAGGCGGTCATCCGTGCGCGCTTGGTGCCCACGGCACCCGCTACCACGTCACTCGAAGCCGTCGAGCTGTCGCCGTTGGTTGCAAGAAGGCGTTGCCCACCTGGCGTGAGCGGCAGTACCGCCAGCAGGGCAACGACAACGGCGGCTGCAGCCAGCAGTGTGCGGGCGTTGAGAGGGCCGTTCTTTCCCGCCCTGAGCAGGACGGCCACGAGCACGCACGCACCGCATGCGAGGATGCCGGCCCTTGAGGGCAGGGCAAAGGCAGGTACGAGGGCCGCAGCGGCAACCGTCCCGTGGCGCCACACCCTTCCGCGTCTGATCCGAAGAAGCGACATGCCTGCCAGCACACCGAGCAAGGCCACATCGAAATCGGTTCTGATCCCCATGACGCGTGCGTTCTCGCTCACCTGGGGCATCGCGTCGGCGACCTGCGGCACGAACGTGGCGACCGCCACCCATCCAAAGTGCAGGAGCAGGCCGCCGTACAGCAATCGGACCGTTCTCTCCCGGCAGTGATCCCGTGATCTGTGGTAGGAACTCGCAGACAAATACGCCATGGCAACGTAGGCGAAGGGTGCTGCGTCACGAGCCGCCAGCCGTACGTCGCCCCCCACAGTGATCAGGTGGAAGACAGTGATCAGCAGCAGCAGTCCGATCAGGATTCCGGGCCCGTAGGCGCGCTCGAGCCGCTCGGTGGAGAACAGACTTGACTGGGCGACGTGAAGAAAAGCCACGCACATCAGGACATCGCTGATGTAGAGGGGCCCCACCGGCACGTGCGAGATCCAACGGCTGCCGGTGAGCAGAACGGCGACCACAGCGACACCGGCGATCATCCTGCGGTCCACGGTGGAATTCCGTGTGGTTGTCCGAGTACCAGACGGACGGTGACTCAAGTTGCCACTTCCGGCTGCTTGACGGCTCGCGTTCAGCACGTGCACTCCTGCTTTCACGAATCAACCGCCTCACCGGTCGCCACGCCCGCGGCAACCGCGGTGCGGCGGTCTGCGGCGCGTCCCGCCTCCTCGTAAGTCCCGCAGATACGAGTGGTCCAGGTGCTCTCGGCGAAATGGGCCGCGTACACCTGGCGGCAGTGCTCACGCAGATCCGGGAATGTCGAGGCCGCCTCAGCGAGCAGCGGGTACAGAGGCTCGTCCCACCGTGTGACGAAGCCGGTGCCGTTCTCCCGCACCGCCTCGGCCACCGCGGATCCCTCGAAGGCGATCACCGGCAGCCCCGCCGCCAGGCCTTCGATGTAGACGAGCGGCACGGCTCCCTCGTACCAGCGGCTGGGAAAGATCAGACCACGCCAGGAAGGCATCCGGCTGCGCAGGTCGTTGCGGTCGAGGTGGCCGAGGAAGCGAACCGACGAGGGTGCCGCGTCCTTGCAGGCGGTGAGCAGCTCACCGTCTCCGACGACGTCCAGCGGTTGGGTCTCCGGCCACTTGCGCAGAAGTTCCAGTACTCCCTTCTCGGCCCTGAGACGCGCCGCGACCAACCAGCGCCCGCTCTGGGCAGGCGACGACCCCTCGCGCGACACGCGAACGAAATTGGGCACGAGAGCAAGACGTTCGGGAGGCACACCGGCCCGTTCGTAGGTACGGCGACTGAGAGCGGACAGCACGATGATCCGGTCCGCTCGGGCGAGCAGCGGGTCGGCCGTCGCTCCCCGTCGCCCCGCCCACGACAACGGGAGCGTCGCCACGCGGGACCCCCGGTAGCAGCCGTGCCGCGTGCCTGCCCACCGCTCGCCGTCCGGGCAGCGGGTGCACTCAGCACCCGCACGGTAGAGCGTCGCCGCAGCACACAGGGGCCGGAAGTTGTGCAGAGTCGCGACGAGGGGCCCGTGCCACTCCCGCAGCCAGGAACGCCCGAAGTTCGGAAAGAGGTTGTGGACGTGCACGACGTCGGGGGCGTACGCCCGCAACCCGGCCAGAGGGTTGTGCCCCCGGCCTGACGCCACGCGCGCCGCGGCTCGCAGCGGGTAGAGGGGATCCCGGACCAATTCGTCGGTGTGGGCGGCGAACAGCCTGACGTCGTGGCCCGCTGCGCGCAGCGCGCTGACCTGGTCGTGGACGGCCACGTTCTCACCGCTGGGCTGTCCGGAAGCGTAGAAGCTGTGGACAATCGCGATCTTCATGACAGCGTGCCTTCGCTCGTGATCAGCCGAGGAGGACGCATACTGATCCGCGTCAGATAGGCGGGGTTGTTGCGGAGGTAGCGGCGCCACAGGCGACGCGGTTCCTTCACCAGGCGGAAGGCCCACTCCAGTCCTCGCTGCTGCAGCCAGCCGGGCGCCTGCGGTTTGAGACCGGCATGGAAGTCGAAGGCGGCACCGACGCCGAGCAGAGCCGGAGCCTTGAGCCGGTCGCGGAATTCGGCCATCCATCGTTCTTGCTTCGGTGTCGACAGCCCGACCCAGACCAGATCCGCGCCGGAGGCGTTGATGGTGGCGACAACCGCATCCGATTCCTGCGCGCTCAGCGGTCTGTACGGCGGTGAGAGAGCACCCACGATCTTCAGCCCGGGGATCCTGCCTGCCAGGCGTTCGCCGAGCAGTTCGGGTACTCCCGGCGCCCCACCGTACAAGAAGGAGGACCAGCCGTTGTGGGCCGCGCGTTCGAGGACGGTGAGCATCAGGTCGGGCCCGTAGACGCGGCGCATCCAGGCCGCCCCGGCACGGTGGCCGGCCCATACCATGGGCATGCCGTCGGGCACGGTCAGGCCAGAGGCGTTGTGGATGCGGCGGAGGGCAGGGTCACGCTGGCATTCCATGACGCCGTGGACCCCGGTGACGCAGACGTAGGATCGTTCGCGGGTTTCGATCCAGCGGGCGATCTCCTCGACGGCGGAGTGGGGGGTGACGGCGCTGATGCCCACACCCAGTACGTCCACCCGCGGGTGCCGGACGGTCAACACGTGACGGGCCTGCCGTCGAGCTGGGCCTTCACCTGGTCGTACACCCAGCGGTACGTGACCTCCAGACCCTGCACGAGAGACGTCTCCGGGGCCCACCCGAGTTCCTTGCGGATCAGGGTGTTGTCGCTGTTGCGGCCCCGTACCCCGAGTGGGCCCGGGACGTGCCGGTGCCGAAGCTGCACACCCGCGATCCGCTCGACGATCGCGTACAGCTGGTTGACGGACACCAACCGGTCGGAGCCGATGTTGAGCGGATCCGTGTACTCGCTGCGGGTCAGGCGCAGTGTGCCCTCGACGCAGTCGTCGATGTAGGTGAAGCTGCGGGTCTGCTCGCCGTCGCCCCAGACCTCGACCTCGCCGGTGCCGGTGAGCACGGCGAGGGCAACCTTGCGGCAGGCAGCAGCCGGAGCCTTCTCGCGTCCGCCCGCCCAGGTACCGTACGGGCCGTAGATGTTGTGATAGCGGGCAGCGCGAGTGGCCAGGCCGTAGTCCTCGCGGAAGTGGCGCGCCATGCGCTCGCTGAACAGCTTCTCCCAGCCGTAGCCGTCTTCCGGCATGGCGGGGTAGGCGTCTTCCTCCCGCAACGGGAGCACGTCGGCGTCCACTTGCTTGTGGGCCGCGTACACACAGGCGGACGACGAGTAGAAGTAGCGCCCGACGCCGGCCTCCTTGGCGGCGAGCAGCATGTGTGTGCTGGAGAGTACGGACAGCATGCACGCGGCCTTGTTGTTCTCGATGAAGCCCATGCCACCCATGTCCGCGGCGAGGTGGTAGACCTCGTCGGCGCCGCCGTCCAGGATCTCGGTGCAGGTCTCGCGCAGCGAGACGTCGCCCACGACGTTCACCGCGTCCTCGTGGACCTGGTACCACTCGTCGAGCGGCTTCCGGTCGATGGCCCGCACGCCACAGCCTTCGGCGAGCAGCGCCCTGGTCAGATGTCCGCCGATGAACCCTCCGGCCCCTGTCACCACCGCATTGATCTCAGCCACTGCCTTGCTCCTTGATGTTCATTGGACCATTTCCGGCAACGGACACATTTGCGCAGTCGGCAGGTCCTGGAGCGCCATTGGGGCGCACGCTCCAGTGAGCCCACTCGCCTGGCGGAACTAGGGGAAAACGTCGTCACGGCCCAGAATCCGTGCAAGTCTCGATGAAGGGCCGCCGCTTTCTTCTCCTCGTAGTGGCAACATGATGTCGTATCAAATGACCATCAGAAAATGGTATGGACCTCGGGGATCGGGAGCGCGGGAGTGCCGCCGCCGTGAGCGCTGAGACAACGGCCATGCGAGTGATCTCCAACAAATTTCGCGGCCCTTTACCGGTTGCCGGGTCTAGGATTGTCAAACAGGCGGTATACCGCCTGACAGTTCTCCGCTCCCAGCAAATGAAATGGGTCAGCCGCATGGCGAGTTCGGGATGGACCGGCTACGAAACCAGGTTCTCCGACGAGAAGAGCGTAAGGGATTACGTTCGTCTCTACGACAAGGGCAGTCATGACGACTACATCTGGTCTCTGGAACGGCCTGTCCTCGTAGAGGCGCTACGAAGGGAACGAGAACGACGCGGCCGTCTCCGCCTGCTCGACTTCGCATGCGGAGCCGGACGAATTCTGCAGGCGGTGGAAGAAGTAGTGGACGAGCTCACCGGCCTCGACATCTCTGTCCAGATGGCCAGGCACGCGGCGGCTGCAAGTCCAAAGTCCACGATCAGGACCGGCGACGTACTGACGGATGACCTTTTGAGTGGCCCCTACGAAGCCGTCACCGTCTTTCGGTTTTTCCTGAACGCGCCCGAAGAGCTGAGACTTCCTGTTCTCGTTAAGATCAGAGAGCACATGGAGCCAGGTTCTTTGCTGGTCCTCAACAATCACGGTCACTGTCCCAGCCTGCGGTCACTCGTGGTTCGGGCACCCAAGCCGAGGCAACAGCGCCCCAACGAGTTGCGGCATCGGGACGTCGCCGCTCTGCTGCACATGTCCGGCTTCCGCATCGAGGACCGGTACGGCTTCTCCATGTTTCCGTCAGTTCTCCACCGATGCCTTCCCGATAGGGCTCTGAGGGCAGCCGACGGCGCCGCCGGTTCACCGATCATCCGAAGGTTCACGCGGAGGCTGATGATCGAGCAGCTGTACTTCGCCAGAGCTGTGGGGTGAACAGGTGGATCAAGACCATGTCGTGTGGCGCCGTGGCCTGTTCCGCGCCGGGCCGCTGGGACGGCGCATCGGTCTGAGGACCACCGGAGGGCGCGACGGCGTGGCAGCGGCCCACATCATCGACCGGCCGTCACGTCCCATCGGCCGGGCGGCCGCATCGCTCGACAGGCTCGCGGCGCGCCTGAGCGTCGGACCCAGGGTCCCGGACCCCCTGGCCGGTGTGGAGCCACTGATCCGGACCTTGCTGATGGAAGCGGACGGTGCGGCTTTCGTTCATTCCTCGATGTCCGGACGATGCGTCGCTGCGATTTCCACCGGCGGAAGACCTCATCGCGTACTGAAGTTGGGGAAGGCCGACGACCACCCGCTCCGCAACGAAGCTGAATTTCTCGAGCAGATCCCCGGGATACGGCTTCCCTTCAAGGTCCCCGATCTGATCTATGCCGGCCACCTGGGAGACCACTACGTGGTGATGACCCATGCCTGGCAACGCTCGCGCCTGGCGGGACCGCTGTCACCGAGCGAATTGCTGAACCTGACGGAGGCCCTGAGCAGAGCGAGGGTCGGCGACCGTTCCATCGTGCACGGAGACCTGGCGCCCTGGAACGTACTCAGGACTCCGCAGGGGATTGGTCTGGTCGACTGGGAAGCCGCGACTTTCGCGGATCAGCCATTGCGAGACCTCGTTCACTACCTGGTGCAAGCAGGTGCACATCTCCGGTGGATGGATGTGAAGACGGTGGTGCGGGAACTGACGCACCCCGCCGGGACGGTGGCGTCCCTGGCGCATCGCCTCGGTTGCCGCCGGTCGCAGGTGGAAGAGGAGCTTCATTCCTATTTCACCACATATCCACCAATCCGCATTCCGCGTGTACGCCGCTTTCGTGACCGTGTTGCCCTCGAGGTGGGAATCACGACACCGGCATGAGCGGGGGGCGCCCAGGAGGTCGTGAAAATCTACCGTCAGGCAGCGGCCCACCAGAGCCCGGCCGGCTCGCCTTCGGTGGTGGGCGCCCGGCCGTCGGGGACCTTCGCCACCCGGCAGCGCTCGCGGCCTTGATCCGGCGCTTGGGCGGGGACGGCTCGCGATCGACCGGAACCCGGCCGCCGGCCCCCCACCCGGCGAGCACCCCACCCGGCAGCGTCCCCGCGGGGCGGAACCGTTGAGCGACGTCTCAGCCCAGCACTGGACTTCAGCCGTCCCCGCCGTGACCGGTCAACGAGGACGTCCGAGTCGTTCGGCGTCGATGCGGGAGAAGACGAGGTCACAGTTGTCCGTGACCGGCTTCCGCCAGCGCGTGGGCAGCAGCGGGGCGCCGAGCGCCTGCGGATAGCTTCCGGGTTCGTAGCGGTTGTCGAGGCGGTAGACATGGAAGCCGCATCGCAACAGCGGATCGATGACGTCGTGGACCGAATCGCCCTGCCTGGCCAGCCGTTCCGGTCCCACCTCGATGACCAACTCCACGTCGGGTCGCAGCCGGTCGAGCGTGGAGGTGAGCCCGCGGACGACCGCGGCCTCGGCCCCTTCCACATCGATCTTGATGAGCCTTGCCCCACGGATCTCCTGTTCCGTGAGAATCTGCGGCAGAGACTGCGCGGACATCTCGAAGGTCTGCTGAGCGGCCCTGGTGGGGCGGACGATGGTCGTCGCCCCGAGGTTGCCGGCGTCCTCCAGGTAGAAGGTGAGGACTCCGGCGGTGTCGGAGACAGCCGTGTTGACGCTGCGGACGTTGGTGCACTCGTTGGCACGCAGGTTCTGTCGCAGCATCTCGTGGAAGCGAGGGGAAGCCTCGATGGACACGACCTGGCCGCGCGGTCCGACCTGGCGCGAAGCGAGCACGCTGAAGTAGCCGATGTTGGCACCGATGTCGATGAATGTGTCTCCGGGGCTCAGCCGTTCCTGCATCCAGTGCGTCAGGTGCGGCTCCCACATGCCGAACAGGTACAGGTACCTCTGGATCACATCACTGGTGTCGACGGCGAAAACCGCGCCGAACCGGGTCTGGACGGTGTCTGTGACCGGACGTTCTCGGAGGTACTTGTTGAGCAGCCTCACCGTCGTCTTGTTCAGCCATTGCGCAGCAGGGTGGTGTTGGCCTGTCGCGCCCCCTCCGTGGCGCACGTACGAGTGCAAGAGGCGACGTCCTTGAGCTGGAATGGGAGGAATCACGTGAGGCTCCTGGCATGGAGATGCGGGGCGGTCATGACGGGGAAGAGAGGCGGTGGCAACGGGAAAGCACGTCCCTGGTCCAGCTACTTCGGTTCAGCAGTGCGGCACTGTGCGTCCGGCCGGGAAGCGCCTTGCGCCTTGCGGAAGGCCTTTCGGAAACAGGGGATGCTGATGCAGAGGGTGTGGGAGACCGCCGACGCGATCACGGGTCCGGCCGGGCCGACGGCCCCGGCCAGGGGAACCGACAGGACGAGACTGGCCAGGGCCATGAACACGTACCGGGCGGCCAGAAAACGCAGGGCCGCGGGCTGGGTGAGCCACATCGTCACCGGGCTGACGACGGCGTGCACCAGGAGCAGTGCCGCGAACGACGCCATGAGGCCAGTGCTCGCACCTGCGTTTCCATGAGTCATCCAGCCCGTCACGGATGGCCCCGCAGCCACCAGGCCGGCGCCGATCAACAGGGCGCCCGAGCCGAACCACGCGGACAGTTTGGCCAGTTCGGTCCGCGGGATCCGGATGCTGTCCCGCCGCTGCCGAACGAACAGGTTCCACAACGGCACCGCCGCGGCGTTGACCAGTGCCCAGGCCGGTGTGTACAGCTGGGCTCCCGCGGAGTAGACCGCGACGTCGGTCGTACCGGCCACATGGCTCAGGACGAGCCGGTCGGTGCCGTACGCGCAGGCCGTGGCCACGTTGATCACCGTCACCGGACCGGACAGATGGACAATGCGTGTGACGGACCGGCCTGGCCGGAGGCTGGTTACGACGATGCGCAGCACGGACATGCGAAGGATCCGCCCGGCGATGAGAAGCCCGACGAGGCTGGCAGCTGACTGCCCGAGGAATCCCGCCGAGAGGAAACAGTAGATGGGGGCGTCAAGGGCAGCGAACAGCAGGACCAGGGACAGTGCCAGCAGGTTGCCGCCCGCCTGCAGGAGGGTTGCCACGTGGGCCCGGCGGAGGGCGATGAGGGCGGAGCTGCCGAGAGCCAGTGGCATGCCGCAACCGATCAGGACAACCGTGACGCCGAGGCATGCCTCGGCCTCAGGAGCCGAGGCGGCGCCGAGCAGGACGGCCTGCGCTCCGGTGCCGATCACCGCCAGACCGCAGAAAATGACCAGTACGCCCGTGCATGTCAGAGCCCGGGCACTGGAGGTGATGGTTGTTTCGATACGTTCACGGTCGCCCGGCCTGCCACAGTCGGCCTCAATTGCATCAATGAGTGCCGCGCCGGCGCCCAGATCTCCGATGGGAAGGAGTGAGGGCAGCATGACGATGAGAGCGAAGAGAGCGTAATCGGAAATCCCGAGCGCACCCACGATGGTATGACCGGAGTAGAGGGCGCAGAAACCCGAGACGGGCAATGCGGCGGTCCTGGCGAGCAGCGAGGGAAGAGAGGCCCCCAGCAGTGGGGACGCCCTGAGACCGGTTTTCCTCCGAAGAGGCATGGACGGCCGCGCCACTGAGACCAATGCAGTTCCCTTTCCTGGGTAGCGCCGCAGTCGAGAACATCCACTTGCAGGGGTAGCCGTAATAAGGCGAGGCCGAGTCGACCCGGAACGAGGGTAACCAGAGCAGGCGGCCGACCCTCGGTAGCGGCGCGACGTGAGGGGGTTCATTTGGTCCGATGAAGGACTCCGGGACTGCGCCAACAGATTTGTCCTCCAAAATCCGAGGAGTCGGCGTGTCCAGTTCGCTGTCCGGCACGATGCCTGCACCATCCTTGTATGCAAGCTCCGTGAAGTGGCAATCGAAACCGGATACCACCGCGAGCGATGCTTCCGAGCGTTACGGCATTCAGCGAGTGCTGCTGAGGATCTGCCCTGGAGCCGCCGTATGCACAGTGTCCTGATCGCCGTCCCCACTCTGGGGCGTCGGCCAGTCGGTCCGCTGCTCACGGAGTTGGCCAGGCAGGCGGCTCAGGTGCGCCCTTCTGGACGTGCGGTGGAGATCGTCCTCTTGGACAACTCGGCCGGCGGGTCCGTCACTGCTCGCCGAACCGCGGCTGCCCACGACGCCCATTACCGGCGAGTGCCCCGTCGCGGGTACGCGCAGGTGCGCAACGCCGCCCTCGACATGGCTGAGGAACATGAAGCGCTCGTCTTCATCGATGACGACGAAATCCCCCTTCAGGGCTGGTTGGAGGCCCTGCTCAAGGGCGCTGACCGGTACGGCGCCGACGTGGTCTGGGGGCCTGTCCGTGCCGTGGTACCGCCGGGCTCCCCGCGATGGGCCGCAGGTGGCAGCACACTGCGTCGGCAGTGCCCGCGGCCTGACGGCCCTCTCTGCCGGGGCGTGGCCGGATCAGGCAACACCCTGCTGCGTACGTCTGCGGTGCAGAGAACGGGGCTGCGCTTCGAAGAGCAATTTGATCTGTCCGGCGCAGAGGACACGGTGTTCTTCTCCAAGATGGCCCGCGCCGGAGCGCGAGTCGTGTGGATCGGTTCCGCCCGTGTCGTGGAGACGCAGGATCCGGACCGGCTCACGCTCGCAGGGCTGCTGCGGCGTGGTTATCGCCGTGGTGCCGCCAGCGCCTGGGCGCAGCAGGCACTTGAGCAAGGATGGGGTCCTCGCCTCGTGGTACGGCGCTCGGCGAGGATGGCGCGAGGTGTGGTGCGCATCATCGGCGGGTCGGCAGTGTTCAGGCCGGTGACCGTGGCCCTGGGAGCTGAGGATATGGCCTTTGTGAGCGGGTGGGGCGCCGCGGTGATCCGGGCCCTTTTCCGAGCCTGTCGCAGGCCACCGACCACGGGCGCGGCACCTCTTTCCGAGCGGGTGCCTTTTCAGCAGTGAGTGAGGGCGAGGTCGCGCCCGACACGGTTCGATCGATGCGCGGATCGAGCCGAGTGATGCACTTCAGCCAACCCGGACTCCTGCGCACGGAGTCAGTGGGCGGTGTCGACCTCGACGGCGCTCACGCCGATGTCTTCCGGCCTCTCCGGATGGATTCCTACGACGTTGCAGCTCCAGCCGCAGTGGTCTTCAGGGCTCTCAACACGACGCAGCTCCCCCTGATCCGTGATGCGATGCATACGGTAGCCCTGGGCTGCCAGGAGATCCCAGGCGGTCAGATCCGGGGCTACGGCTCCGGATCGCCGTGCCAGCAGTTCGAAGATTACGACAGGGCGGTCCCTGCGGAGAACGTGTTCGGCGCCTTTGAGCGCTTGGGCCTCGTAGCCCTCGATGTCCATCTTGATGAGAGAGATCCGGCGTCCGGGCGGAGCCACATCGTCCAGTCTGACCACTTCGACTGACGGGGTCTCCGCAGCGTCTCCGAGTGACGCGTACAGGGATGCACGGGACCGGTCGTCGTGCATGTGAAGGGCGGCATGCCCGGCTTCGGCCCCGGCGGCTACCGGGAGAAGTTGCACATTCCGAAGATCGTTCCTCCGGATGTTCTGTTCGAGGACGGAGCAGGCGTGGGCGGCCGGCTCCAGAGCCAGCACGTGCCCCCGGGCTCCGACCAGCCCGGAGAGGGGCAGCGTGTAGCTGCCGTAATGTGCACCGACGTCCATCACCACGTCCCCAGGCCGAACCCATCGATGGAGGTGGGGGATTTCGCTTTCGTAGTCATCGCGCCACACGTACATGATCTTGGCGGCCCCACGCCATTCCGGAGGGCACCAGAAGGTCATACGTCTCCCTGAAATGGGGACGGAGGTGCCCAGGCGCACGGCGGTACGGATCCGCCACATGGCCAGGCGGGTCAGAACGGTGGCGGGAGACGCTGTGCGAGTGGGGCGTTGGAGCGCCCACTGAGTTTTGTTCAGAAGGAACATGGTTCACCGTACTTACTGAGAGTGATCACGAGACAGAATGAACGTCGGCCGGGCTGAGTTCGGTACGCCTGCAGTTGCAGTGGAATGTTTCTGGGCGGGCAGTGTGGAGCGGTAGAGCGCTTCGGCGCTCTGTGCTTTCGCCGTCCATGTGTGTTTCCGTGCCCAGGCCGTTGCGGCTCTTTCCATGCAGTGCTGTGTTTGCCGATCGCTGAGCATGCCGCTGAGCGCTTGCGCGAGTCGTTGTGGTAGATCCGCGGGACTGCCGAGTGGAACGGACATCGCCCCGCCCGGGGCTGAGAAGTCGCTGATTCCGTGGTGGCCAAGATGGACCACGGGTAGGCCTCTGGCCCATGCTTCCAATGCCTGCATGCCGAAAGAGTCCCGTAGGCTGGTCATAAGGAGTGCATCGGCGTTGTCGTACGCCGTGAAAACCTCTTCCCTGGGCAGTCGACCGCGGAAGTCAACCGAATCTCCCACTTCCAGGTGAAGCGCGAGTCGCTCAAGGGCGGCGCGCAGAGGGCCGTCGCCCAGGATGACGAGGCGCGCCTCGGGAACTTCTGACCGGAGATGAGCGAGCGTACGCA
The DNA here is from genome assembly GCF_043081525.1 of Streptomyces sp. NPDC014864. Lineage (NCBI taxonomy): Bacteria > Bacillati > Actinomycetota > Actinomycetes > Kitasatosporales > Streptomycetaceae > Streptomyces > Streptomyces sp. NPDC014864. The sequence continues at coordinate 50,562 of NZ_JBIBWT010000014.1, read as the reverse complement.
GCGCCAACTCGGGGGCCTTGATCCCGATCAGTTTGCCCACCCACAGGATGGTTGGAGCATGAGTCGGCCGGAGCCGCCCATCCTCCGGCCTTTCGCGGATCAGCGACTCGTGGATGCCGTCGGCCAGCATCAGACGGGCATCCCGACGGCCCAGGCGATGAGCCAGTTGTTCCGTGTCCCGGTTGGTGGTGAGCACCACCGCTGCTTCACGGAGTGTCGCACGGCACAACGGCCGACGGCCGAGGCAGCGAATGCGCAGGGTTCTCAACGCTTCCTGCCAGTACGCGGCGCCCAGGTAACGTCGGTGACTACGTGGAGCGGTCTGGCCACCGCCGACGGGTCCGAACACCAGGGGCGGTCCCAGGCGATGCAGGGCAGAGCCGCCTTGCAGGGATCCGTAGGAGACGTGGTGCACGAGATCGGCACGGTCGAGTCCCCGGGTGCGGGCGTAGGCCAGGGCCCGGCGTTGCCAGCCGTCGTAGCGCAGGAACTCCACGACCATGTCGCTCAGGCAGCCGGGCAGCATCGAGGTCCAGGAAGGCACGGGTGGCACCGGGATGGCGTGCGCTTTGATCCTTTTCCCGGCCGGTCCCATCTCCGCCGCGCTACGCATGACGTGCTGCGCGTTGCCTGCGTAAGTGAGCACCTCCACGGTGTGGCCTCGTCTCGCAAGGGTCTCGGCCCAGCCCCAGCCGACGGCAGGCTCACTGCCACGGTTTGGATCACAGGCGAAGGCGACCAGCACGATGTGCAGTCCCGTTGACTCTGTATGAGGACCGGGTTCCGTCTGTCGCGTACTGGCGGAACCTTCTTCGGCCGGCCCTGTCACCGGGCAGACATCAACAGGCCCGGCTTCGTTCAGCCCTGTCTGGCGCATGACGGCATCTCCTCCTGCTGTGGGCCTTCTCGGGGCAGTGATGTCGGGAGACGACAAGGTGACAGCGGCGATCGTTCCGAGGGCCGACCTGGTGCTCGAAGGTATGGCCTGGTCCCGCCATGAGGAGCCATACGGGAGTCGGAGCAGACCGAGACGACGTCCGCCCCCGCTGAGCGGATGTCGTCCTGTTGTCTCCGTACGTTCTGAGTGCTCGGGGCCCGGCCCCGTGCTCCGGACCAGCGGGAAGCCGTGTGCGCGCCCGGAGGGCGTACGCGCTTGCTGAAGCGGTCATCGGCGGGCCGAGGCGGTCAGCGGTGAGGACCCGGCCGAACCTTGCGCTCGGTGAAGTCCCCAGAGGCCAGGCGGAGGCGGAAGTCGTTGATGGTGTCGCGCAGCCCCTGCTCCACCGGAGTCGTGGGCTCCCAGCCCAGCAGCTCGCGGGCCATGGTGATGTCCGGCCGGCGTCGTTCCGGGTCGTCCTGGGGGCGGGGGACGAGCGTGATCTCGGAGGTGGCGCCCGACAGCTTCCTGATCCACTCCGCCAGCTCGAGCATGGAGACCTCGTGAGGGTTGCCCAGGTTGACCGGGCCGCCGTGATCACTCGCCAGCATGCGCAGCAACCCGTCGACCAGGTCGTCCACGTAGCACAGCGACCTGGTCTGACCGCCGTCACCGGTGACCGTGATCGGCTCTTTGCGCAGTGCCTGGCCGATGAAGTTGGGGATGGCCCTTCCGTCGTCCGTACGCATCCGCGGCCCGAAGGTGTTGAAGATGCGCACGATCTTGGCATCCACACCGCGGTGTCTGCGGTAGGCCACGGTCAGGGCCTCACTGAAGCGTTTTGCCTCGTCGTACACCGAGCGCGGGCCGACGGGGTTGACATGGCCCCAATAGCTCTCCGGCTGGGGGTGGACGAGCGGGTCGCCGTACGACTCGGAGGTGGAGGCCAGGAGAAAGCGGGCGCCCTTCGCGGCGGCCAGGTCGAGGGCGTGCCAGGTGCCGGCCGATCCCGCACGAAGCGTTTCCAGGGGCAGTTTCAAGTAATCCGCGGGCGAGGCCGGCGATGCCAGGTGGAACACGGCGTTCACCGGACCGGGCACTTCCAGGCCCTGGGTGATGTCCCGTTGGTCCAACCGGAAATGCCGCTCTTCTCGGAGATGTTCGACGTTGGCGGGCTTGGATGTCAGAAAGCTGTCCACGCAGACCACCTCGTGGCCCTCGTGGAGCAGCCGTTGGCACAGGTGGGAACCGATGAACCCGGCCCCGCCCGTCACTACCGCACGCATGCAGATCCTTTCGGCCGCGCCGCCCACGGCCGGACGGGGGCAAGTCACGGTGTCAATACCGAAGTTGGGGCATATGCCGTTTATCTATGCTATTGCTGTCTACGTGCCAATGGGGGCATTTATTTCCCAGACATGCCTCCATTTGAAAGCCTTTCACCTGTTCTGCCCAATGGAGGCACTAGATGGCGGTATCCGCTGTAGAGACCACTCGTCACACGCCGGCATTGGGGCGACAGTCGTCGCGGACGGGCCGAGCGAGTAAACGCCTTATCGACGTGGTGGGGGCCGTCGTCCTGCTTCTGCTGTTGTCGCCGCTGCTCCTGGCGGCCGCTGTCGCCGTGAAGGTCGACACGCCGGGCCCCTTCCTTTTCCGCCAGCGGCGAACCGGCTGGCGGGGTAATGAATTCGAGGTCCTCAAGCTGCGCACGATGCGAGTGGGGTCCGAGAAGATGCGGAAGGCCATGGCGTTCCGGAACGAGTCGGACGGGCACCTGTTCAAGGTTCGTGAAGACCCGCGCGTGACCCCGGCCGGTCGCTGGTTGCGCCGCTATTCCCTGGACGAACTGCCGCAGTTGGTGAACGTGCTCAAGGGGCAGATGTCCCTGGTCGGTCCCCGGCCGTTGCCGGTCGAGGACTCGGCGTTCACCGGGGAGGCACGCCGTCGTCTCCAGGTGCGGCCGGGACTCACCGGACTGTGGCAGATCAGCGGGCGGTCCGACCTGTCCTGGGAGGACGCCCTGAGCCTGGACCTGCGCTACGTCGACACCTGGTCCCCCAAGCTGGACCTGGTGATCCTCCTCCGTACCCTGCCTGCGGTGCTGCGCGGTGACGGTGCCTACTGAGCGGGCGGCCCCCGGCGGAACCAGAGCTCGCGCACGGCGGAGCGACCGGCGCGGCGCGCACTCACGTGTAACGGCCTGTCAAACCCGCTGCCGTCCGTACAACCATTGCCCCCGACTCGCGCGTCATTTCAGCATGACTCACTGGATATCCCGACGCGCCAGAGCGCTCGCGGCCGTCGGCGTCGGCGCCGGGATGCTCGTCCCCTGCGTGGCCGCCGCGACGCCCGCTGCGGCCACCACCCCGACGGTCAGCTGCACCTCCGGCAAGGCGGGCCTCGCCGCCAAGCTGGAGAAGGACATCACCGCGGCCATGGCGACGCGCAAGGGCACGATCGCCGTCGGTCTGCGCGACCGCAGCACCAACACGACCTGCACGCTGCGCGAGTCGACCGCCTACGACTCCGCCAGCGTCGTCAAGGTCACCGTCCTCGCCACCCTGCTGTGGGACGCCAAGAAGCACAACCGCTACCTCACGCAGCGGGAGGGCGACCTCTCCAAGGCCATGATCACCCAGTCGGACAACAGCGCGACCAGCACGCTGTGGAAGCAGCTCGGCATCACGAAGATCCAGGCTTTCCTCACCGCCGCCGGCATGACCCAGACCAAGCCGGGCGCGAACGGCTACTGGGGCCTGACCCAGATCACCGTGCGCGACGAGCAGAGGCTGCTCGGCCTCATCACCGCGAAGAACACGGTGCTGAGCGACAACTCCCGCGCCTACATCCTGAAGTTGATGGGCCAGGTCATCTCCTCCCAGCGCTGGGGCACGCCCGCCGGGGCGCCGTCCACCGTCGCCGTGCACGTCAAGAACGGCTGGCTGCAACGGGCCACGCACGGCTGGCGGGTGCACAGCGTGGGCACCTTCAACGGCGCCGGCCACGACTACATGATCACGGTGCTCACCCAGGACAACAGCACCATGAGCTACGGCGTCACCACCATCCAGAACATCGCCAAGGCCATCCACAAGGACATCGTCCCCACGACGACGAGCACCCTGCGGTACACGCCGACGAGCACGCCCCGGGAGGCGTTCGTGGCGGCCCCGTCGAACGGCTGACACTCCATGAGGCGACGCGGGGCGAGGGCTGACGCTCCATGAGGCGGTGACGTCCGGCGGGTGTCGCTTCACGGGGCGGTCTCCCGCCGGTCACCGGCACGTCCTACGGTGACGGTCATGCGCCTGAGAACCACACTCGCCACCTTCGCCGCCGGCCTGGCGGCGGCCACCTGCCTCACCGCCGGTCCGGCCGCCGCCGACAGCGCCTGGCCGATCGCCGCCGGGCCGACCACCACCACGACCGGCGGCCACGCCTGCTCGCCCGCAGTCTCCGTCGACCGCTTCTCCGACGCGCTGGACAAGACGACGTACCGGGGCACCTTCGTCGGCAACCTCTCCGCGCTCGCGGTGGACCGCGACGGCTCCCTGGCAGCGCTCTCCGACCGCTCTGCACTCTTCCGCCTCGACCCGAAGACGCCGCGCCCCACGGGCGCCGTCCCGCTCACCGACGAGAACGGCGCGGAACTCGACTCCGAGGGCCTGGCCATCGCCGGCGACGGCACCCGCCTGATCACTTCCGAGAGGGAGCCGTCCGTACGCCGCTACTCCCGTGACGGCCGTATCCTCGACCGGCTGCCCGTGCCGGACGCCCTCCGTGTCGCCCCGGCCGGCCGCGCCACCGCGAACCAGACGTTCGAGGGCCTGACCCTGCTGCCCGGCGGCCACCGGCTGCTCGCATCCATGGAGTACTCGGTCTCCGGCGACACGCCGGGCATCGTCCGCTTCCAGAGCTGGGAGCGGACGGGGACCGGTCACTTCCGCCTCGCCGCCCAGTACGCCTACCGCACCGACCCCGGTCTGGGCGTCCCCGAGATCCAGGCGACCGGCGACGGCCGGCTGCTCGTCCTGGAGCGCGGCTTCACCGCCGGCGTCGGCAACACGGTCCGCCTCTACCTCGCCGACCCGCGGCGCGCCACCGACACCCGTGGCGTGGACCACCTCACCGGCCAGGCGGGGGTGCGGCTGATCAAGAAGACGCTGCTCACCGACCTCGTCTCCTGCCCGTCCCTGGGCGCCACCGCCAAGCAGCCCCAGCCCAACCCGCTCCTGGACAACATCGAGGGCATGACGATCACGGGCCGGGACACCGGCGGCCGCCTGAAGGTGCTCCTGGTCAGCGACGACAACCAGAACCCGGCCCAGACGACCCGCCTCTACTACCTGCGCGTGCGCGTCTGACCGGACACGTATCGCCGCGGAGGGATGAAATCCGCTCGTTCGCGCGTTGGTGCCTTCCGGCAGATCATGTCTACAGGGAGGCATCGACGTGGCAGCGCAGCCGGGATGGGCGCGAAGACTGGCCGGATACGCCTGGCGGTATCCGAAGGACGTCGTCCTCTCCCTCGGTGCCTCGCTCGGCGGCATGGTCGTCATGGCGCTGGTCCCGCTGATCACCAAGGTGATCATCGACGACGTGATCGGCGGCCACAGCCGCGCCATGGCGCCCTGGGCGGGCGCCCTGATCGGCGCCGCGCTCGTCGTGTACGTCCTCACCTACATCCGCCGCTTCTACGGTGGCCGGCTCGCGCTCGACGTCCAGCACGACCTGCGCACCGAGATGTACGGGACGATCACCCGCCTCGACGGCCGACGCCAGGACGAGCTGTCCACCGGACAGGTCGTCGGCCGCGCCACCAGCGACCTCCAGCTGATCCAGGGACTGCTCTTCATGCTGCCGATGACCATCGGCAACGTGCTCCTCTTCATGATCTCCCTGGTGATCATGGCCTGGCTGTCGCTGCCGCTGACCCTGGTCGCCCTGGCTGTGGCGCCCGCGCTCGGCTGGATCGCGCGGCGCAGCCGCACCCGGCTGCACCCGGCCACCTGGTACGCCCAGGCGCAGGCCGCCGCCGTGGCGGGCGTGGTCGACGGCGCCGTCAGCGGCGTACGCGTGGTGAAGGGCTTCGGGCAGGAGGAGCAGGAGACCGGGAAGCTGCGGGAGGTCGGCCGGCGGCTGTTCGCCGGGCGGCTGCGCACGATCCGGCTGAACGCGAGGTTCACCCCGGCCCTGCAGGCCGTGCCCGCCCTCGGCCAGGTCGCGATGCTGGCGCTCGGCGGCTGGCTGGCGGTGCGCGGGCACATCACGCTCGGCACCTTCGTCGCCTTCTCCACCTACCTCGCCCAGCTCGTCGGCCCGGTCCGGATGCTCGCCGTGGTCCTCACGGTCGGGCAGCAGGCGCGGGCGAGCTCCGAGCGCGTGCTGGAGCTGATCGACACCGAGCCGACGATGGCCGACGGCACCAAGGAGCTGCCCGCCGACGCGCCCGCCACCGTCGAGTTCGACGACGTCTCCTTCGGCTACGCGGACGGCCGCCCGGTCCTCCAGGGCCTCTCCTTCGAGATCCGCCCCGGCGAGACCCTGGCCGTCGTCGGCTCCTCCGGCTCCGGCAAGTCCACGGTCTCCCTGCTGCTGCCGCGCTTCTACGACGTCACCCACGGAGCCGTCCTGGTCGGCGGGCACGACGTGCGCGAACTGACCCTCCAGTCGCTGCGGGCGGCCATCGGCCTGGTGCCCGAGGACTCCTTCCTCTTCTCCGACACCGTCCGCAACAACATCGCCTACGGCCGCCCCGACGCGACCCGCGAGGAGATCGAGGCCGCCGCCCGCGCCGCCCAGGCGGACCGTTTCATCACCGAGCTGCCCGAGGGCTACGACACCAGGGTCGGCGAACACGGCCTGACCCTCTCCGGCGGCCAGCGCCAGCGCATCGCGCTCGCGCGCGCCCTGCTCACCGACCCCCGGCTGCTCGTCCTCGACGACGCGACCTCCGCCGTGGACGCCGGCGTCGAGCACGAGATCCACGAGGCGCTCAAGCGGGTCATGGAGGGCCGCACGACCCTGCTCATCGCCCACCGGCGCTCCACCCTCGGCCTCGCCGACCGCATCGCCGTCCTCGACGGCGGCCGGCTGGCCGACCTCGGCACCCACGACGAACTCCAGCGGCGGTCCGCCCTCTACCGCCGCCTGCTCACCGACCCCGACGAGCTCGGCGGGGTCTCCCCGGGCCACGCCCCGCCCGCCGTCCCGCAGGAGGACACCTCCGTCCGCGAGGAACTGGACGCCGAGTTCGACGCCGAGCGCGGCATCACGCCGGGGCTCTGGGCGGGGGAGCGCGAGCCCCGGGACGCGGCCATGGACGGGATGCCGGCCACGCCCGAACTCCTCGCCCAGGTCGAGGCCCTGCCGCCCGCGACCGACACCCCCGCCGTCGACGAGGCCCGTGCCGTGCGCCCGGAGGAGTCCTACGGTCTGCGCCGCCTCCTGCACGGCTTCGGACTGCCGCTGCTGGTCAGCCTGTGCCTGGTCGCCGTGGACGCGGGCATGGGCCTGCTGCTGCCGATCATGATCCGGCACGGCATCGACCAGGGCGTCTCCCGGCTCGCCCTCGGCGCCGTCTGGTCGGCGTCCCTGCTCGCCCTGCTCGCCGTGCTCGTGCAGTGGGCGGCGCAGATCGGCGAGACCCGGATGACCGGCCGCACCGGCGAGCGCGTCCTGTACGCGCTGCGCCTGAAGATCTTCGCCCAGCTCCAGCGGCTCGGCCTCGACTACTACGAGCGCGAGCTGACCGGCCGGATCATGACGCGGATGACGACCGACGTCGACGCGCTGTCCACGTTCCTGCAGACCGGCCTGGTCACCGCGTTCGTCTCCGTGGTCACCTTCTTCGGCATCATGGTCGCCCTGCTGGTGATCGACCTTCAGCTGGCGCTGGTCGTCTTCGCGACGCTGCCGCCGCTGATCGTCGCCACCTTCTTCTTCCGCCGGGCGAGCGTGAAGGCGTACCAGCTGGCCCGTGAGCGGGTGTCGGTGGTCAACGCCGACCTGCAGGAGTCGGTGGCCGGGCTGCGGATCGTGCAGGCCTTCGGGCGCGAGCGTGACGGCGGGCGCCGGTTCGCCGAGCGCAGCGACGGCTACCGCCGGGCACGCGTCCGCGGCCAGCGGCTGATCTCGGTCTACTTCCCCTTCGTGCAGTTCCTGTCCTCGGTCGCGGCGGCCTCGGTGCTGATCGCCGGCGCGGGCCGGGTGGAGGCGGCCACGCTCACCACGGGCGCGCTGGTGGCGTACCTGCTCTACATCGACCTGTTCTTCGCGCCGGTCCAGCAGCTGTCGCAGGTCTTCGACGGCTACCAGCAGGCGACCGTCTCCCTCGGCCGCATCCAGGAGCTGCTCCGGGAGCCGGCGTCCACCGGGTCCGCCGAGCAGCCCCGGCCGGTCCACTCGCTGCGCGGCGAGATCGCCTTCGAGGGCGTGAGCTTCGCCTACGGCACCGACGAGGAGGCCCTCACCGGCATCGACCTGACCATCCCCGCCGGGCAGACCGTCGCCTTCGTCGGCGAGACCGGCGCGGGCAAGTCGACGCTGGTCAAGCTGGTGGCCCGGTTCTACGACCCGACCGGCGGCCGGGTGACCGCGGACGGCACGGACCTCAGGGACCTGGACCTCACCTCGTACCGCCACCGGCTCGGGGTCGTGCCGCAGGAGGCGTACCTCTTCCCGGGCACCGTCCGCGACGCCATCGCCTACGGCCGGCCCGAGGCCACCGACGCCGAGGTGGAGGCGGCGGCCCGGGCGGTCGGCGCGCACGAGATGATCGCCACGCTGGAGGGCGGCTATCTGCACGCCGTCGCCGAGCGCGGCCGCAACCTGTCGGCCGGTCAGCGCCAGCTGATCGCGCTGGCCCGCGCCGAGCTGGTCGATCCCGACGTCCTGCTCCTGGACGAGGCGACGGCCGCGCTGGACCTGGCGACCGAGGCACAGGTCAACCAGGCCACCGACCGCCTCGCGGGCCGGCGGACGACGCTCGTGGTCGCGCACCGGCTGACCACCGCGGCACGCGCCGACCGGGTGGTCGTGATGGACCACGGCCGGGTCGTCGAGGACGGCACCCACGAGGAACTGCTCGCGCTGGACGGGCGGTACGCGCGGCTGTGGTGCACCTTCATCGGCGCGAGCGAGCCCGAGGAGCCGGTCGGCGCCTCCCGCTGATCCCCCGACGCAACCATCGGACTGGTGTACGGCGTCCGTACACCAGTACGTTGCTGTGCTTGCCGTAACGGGAGGGACGACCGTGGACAGTGGTGCGATACGCCGGCGACTGACGCTCGGCCTGGGCGTGCTGACGGCGTCGCTGGTGCTGGCCTGCGCCGTGCCCGGCACCGCGCAGGCGGCCCCCTCCACCTGCTCCGGCCGCCAGGTCAGGACCCTGTGGTTCGCCACCGGTTCGGTGCACGTCTACAAGCGCGACGGCTACGTCTGTGCCGTCACCCGGGCCCGCGTCCCCGGCGCCAAGCGGCCGATGTCGGTGACCGTGCAGGCCCGCGGCAACCGCCCGGTCACCGACCAAGGCTGGTTCGGCAGGCTCGCGGGTCCGGTGACCGTGCATGCCGGCCACCGCTGTGTGCGGGTGGGCGGATCGGTGGGAGGCACGTCGGTGAAATCGGGCTGGATCCTCTGCTGACCGTCCCGGCCGCCCGAACCGCCGGGCGCACCGAGGGATTTCCCCACCTTCCCCGGCGCGTCGGCCAACTCCCCTGGTGCCCGGCCGAGTTGCTCCGATAGCTTCCGGCGCACATCTGTCTCACAGGGGAGTGTGCATGCGCAAGGCGCTCAGATGGCTGCTCGCGCTCACGGTGTCCGTCGGCACGCTGAGTTCGGCGGGGGCGGCCACCGCGGCCCAGCCGGAAGCCACCGCCACCACCGCGAGCACGACCGACGCGGACATCAAGGACCGGCTCCTCGCGATTCCGGGCATGCGCCTGGTCGAGGAGAAGCCGTACACCGGCTACCGGTACTTCGTCCTCACCTACACGCAGCCCGTCGACCACCGCCACCCGTCCGAGGGCACGTTCCAGCAGCGGATCACCGTGCTGCACAAGGACGTCGACCGCCCGACGGTGTTCTACACCGGCGGCTACAACGTCTCCACGAATCCGAGCCGCCGCGAGCCGACGCAGATCGTCGACGGCAACCAGGTCTCCATGGAGTACCGCTTCTTCACCCCGTCCCGGCCCGACCCCGCCGACTGGTCCAAGCTCGACATCTGGCAGGCGGCCGGCGACCAGCACCGCATCTTCCAGGCGCTGAAGCCGATCTACGGCAAGAAGTGGATCGCCACCGGCGGCTCCAAGGGCGGCATGACGGCGACCTACTACGAGCGCTTCTACCCGCGGGACATGGACGGCGTCGTCGCGTACGTCGCGCCCAACGACGTGGTCAACGACGAGGACTCCGCCTACGACCGCTTCTTCACCACCGTCGGCACCAAGGAGTGCCGGGACCGGCTGAACGCGGTGCAGCGCGAGGCGCTGGTGCGCCGTGAGCCGCTGGAGAAGAAGTACGCGCAGGCCGCGGCCGACAACGGCTGGACCTTCACCACCATCGGCAGCCTGGACCGGGCCTACGAGGCGGTCGTCCTCGACTACGTGTGGGGCTTTTGGCAGTACAGCCTGCTGAAGGACTGCGACACGATCCCGGCGGACGCCAGAAACGCCACCGACCAGGAGATCTGGGACTCCGTCGACACCATCTCCGGCTTCTCCGCCTACACCGACCAGGGACTGCAGACGTACACGCCGTACTACTACCAGGCGGGCACCCAGCTCGGCGCGCCGACCATCCACTTCCTGTACATCGAGAAGCAGTTGATCCGCTACGGCTACCAGCCGCCGCGCAACTTCGTGCCGCGCTCGATCCCGATGCGCTTCCAGCCGTGGGTGATGCGGGACGTGGACGGCTGGGTGCGCCGCCACGCCGAGCACATGCTCTTCGTCTACGGCCAGAACGACCCGTGGGGCGCGGAGCGGTTCCGGCTCGGGCACGGGGCGCGGGACTCCTACGTCTTCACCGCGCCGGGGCTGAACCACGGGGCGAACGTCGCGGGCCTGGTCCCGGACGAGAAGGCGCTCGCCACGGCCAGGATCCTCGAGTGGGCCGGTGTCGCTCCCGCGGCGGTGCGGGAGAACCCGTCGGCGGCCAGGCCGCTGGCCCGCTACGACGCGAAGCTGGACGTGCGGGACGTGGAGCGTGAGCCGGCCCTCAGGCCGTGACGCTCCGGGGCCGCGTCCGGAGGCGTCACAGTCTCCGGGCGCAGCCCACCGGCCGCTCCCCGCCCAGCTGCACGTACAGGGCCGTCGAGGCCGGGCACTCCGAGCGGCCGCGCACCGCCCGCGTCACCCGGTACTCCGGCTTCCGCTTCCCCGAGCCGTCGCACGCGGTCTCCCGGACCTCGCCCCGGCCGGCGCCGTAGACGCAGTCGCCGACGACGGTGCGTGGGCCGCCCCCGCCGCCGGGGTCGCCGGGGTGCGGCGGCTCCAGGTTGCGCATACAGGCGTAGCCCTGCGGGATCGTGCCGTCGCCCCGCTCGCCGGAGGACCGCCGCTGGGCGCTGATGTGCAGCACGAAGTCGGTGGTGGGCGGGCAGGGCGGGCCGTCGCGCACCGCGCCGTCGTGCCGGGCGATCACCCGGGCCGCCGCCCGTTCCCCGGAGCACGGCACCTCGGTGAAGCTGGTCGTGCCGAAGGAGCTGCACTCGTCCACCGCAAGGAACACCGCCCCGTAGCCGGAGGGCCGCGAGGCCGTCGGCGTGCCGCCGGGCGGGCCGTGCTGCGCCGCCGGCCCGGCCCCCACCTTCTGGCAGCCCGTCAGTACGGCGGCCAGGAACACGGCGGGCAGAGCCGCCAGGGCACACGCCTGCCCCACGGACCACGTCTTGCGCATCGCCATCCCCCCCGGTCCACCCGGGTCCAGCGTGGCCCGCCGCGGCGGGCCACGCCAGACATGTGGGGTGTTTCGGTCCAGTTGGAGGCGGTGCGCCGGGTGCGCGTCGTACGTCTGGTACGTCCGATGTGCGAACCCGGCTAGTACGTCAGGCCGTACCCGAGGGGATACAGCACCTTCGCCGGGTCGTCCGCGCGCTGCACGGGCACCGGCAGTTTCCCGTTCGGCTCCACCCGGCCGGCCACGACCCGCGCGGCCGCGCGCAGTTCCACGTCCGTCCAGGAGTACGCCGCCAGGAAGGCCGGGACGGACGGCAGTTGGGCCACGTCGTAGGGGTTCCTGATGGCGATGGCCACCACCGGGCGGCCGGTGGCCACGAGCCGTTGCACCAGGGTCCGCTGCGAGCTGCCCGCACCGACGTTGTACGTGCCGACCACCACGGCGTCCGCGTCCCGGGCCGCCGCGACCGCCTTGTCGATGGTGGCCGCGGACGGGGTGATGCCGGTCGACAGGACGGTGGCCGTGAAGCCCAGTTCGGTGAAGGCGGCGGCGAGCACGCCGGTGGGCGGGCCCGTGGTGCCCGACGGGGAGGCGGGATCGGCGCCGACGACGAGCAGCCTGCGGTGCTCGCTGCGGGAGAGCGGCAGCAGCCGGTCCCGGTTGACCAGCAGTGTGGGCGTGCGGTCGGCGATGCGGGCGGCCGTGTACTGGTGCGCCGGGTTGCCGACCGTGGTGGCGACCCGGGCCTGGCTGGCGTAGGGCTGCTCGAACAGCCCCAGCCTCGTCTTCAGCCGCAGGATGCGCAGGATCGATTCGTCGAGCCGGGCCTCGGTCAGCTCGCCCTCGCGCACGGCCTGGAGCACCGCGTTCCAGGCGACGTCCAGGGACGGCGGGTTGAGCAACTGGTCCACGCCCGCCTTCAGCGCGAGCACCGGCACCCGGTCGTCGCCGTACTTGGTGCGGACGCCCTGCATGCCGAGGGAGTCGGTGACCACGACCCCGTCGTAGCCGAGTTCGCCGCGCAGGATGCCGGTCAGGATCGGGTGCGAGAGGGTGGCCGGGTCGCCGGAGTCGTCGAGCGCCGGGAACTGGATGTGCGCGGTCATGATCGAGTCGATGCCGGCCTCGATCGCGGCCCGGAAGGGCGCCGCGTCCAGCTTCTCCCACAGGTCGCGGCTGTGCGTGATGACCGGGAAGCCGTAGTGGCTGTCGGTGGCGGTGTCGCCGTGCCCGGGGAAGTGCTTGGCGGTCGCCGCGACCCGCGAGCCCTGGTAGCCCTCCACCTCGGCCGCCACCAGGGCGGCCACCGCGTCGGGGTCGGCGCCGAAGGACCGTACGCCGATGACCGGGTTGGCCGGGTTGACGTTGACGTCGGCGTCGGGGGAGTAGTCCTGGTTGATGCCCATCGCGCGCAGCTCGGCGCCCGAGATGCGGCCCAGGGCGCGGGCGTCGGTGGGGGATCCGCCGGCGCCGATCGCCATCGCGCCGGGGAAGAGGGTGGCGGGCTTGCCGACCCGGCAGACGATGCCGTGCTCCTGGTCGGTGGTGACGAGCACGGGCAGACCGCGCGGCTGCTCCAGCGAGGCCCGCTGGATGCCGTTGGAGAGGTCCGCGATCTGGTGCGGGTCACGGGTGTTGTGCGCCCAGGTGAAGTAGATGATGCCGCCGACCCGGTACCTGGCGATCAGCTCGGCGGCCGTGCGGACGCCGATCTCCTTGAGGTTGGCGTCGATGTCGGTCTGGTCGGGGGCGGTGGCCGAGTGGCCGTAGACCCGCATCACGAAGAGCTGGCCGACCTTCTCCTCCAGCGTCATGCGGGAGATGAGGGCGCGAAGCCGGTCGTCGTCGGCGGGGGCGGCGTGCGCGGAGCCGCCGACCGCCAGGGCGGCGGTGAGCCCCGCCGTCGCGGCGAGGACGGAACGCCTGGAGGGCCCCGCGGCCCGTCTGTTCCCCGCGCCTTCCGTGCTTCCCTTGCTTTCCGTGCCGGTGTCGTGCACGTGCGCTCCTTCCGGAGGTGATCCGCTGGAGTGTCGCTGAAGGAAACTTCCGAGGAGTCACCAATATCCGGGAAGTTTCTGCCAGTCAAGGGAACGCACAGGACTCGGCGGGGGGCCGCCATCGGCGCCGTGAAAGGGGGGCGCGCCGACGGCGGCGTGCTGCCGGCCGCGGTACGGCGGAGAGGGTGGTCGGCGATCGCAGCCAGCAGCGAGGGCCGACACCGCACGGCGGGGACTCATCCGGCAGCCTGTGCATGGGACGGGCGGGGAGGGGGCCGGGTTCCCGGCCGGGCGCGGATCGCCGGAAGTTGGTGCGGGCGTGCTCAGCGGGGTGTGTGTGCCGACACCGCCGGCCAGTGTTCCCGCAGGGTGCGCACCGTCTCCGCGATCGACGGACGGCGCGCGGCACCCTGACGCCACAGTGCGTACAACCGCCGTACGGGCAACGGGTCCAGCGGGACCTCGACCACCCCGTCCGGCAGCGGGCCGCGGCCCAGGCGCGGGATCAGCGCGACCCCGAGGCCGGCGGCCACCAGGGCGACGAGCGTCGGGTTCTCGTCGGCCTGGTGCACCACGTCCGGTTCGTGGCCGGCGGCCCGCAGCGTGCGCAGCAGCCAGTCGTGGCAGACCCGGCCCGGCGGCTGGCAGATCCACCGCTCACCGCCCAGCTCCGCGCGGCGCACCGCCGTCCGCCCGGCGAACGGATGCCCGGCCGGCACGAGCAGGTCGCACAGGTCGTCCCCGATGAGCGCGTGCTCCACCCCGGCCGGGGCGGGCAGCGGCGCGATGTCCCAGTCGTGCGCGACGGCGAGGTCCACCGCGCCCTTGGCCACCAGGTCCACGGACAGATGCGGGTCGATCTCGCTGAGCCGGGCGTCGAGGGCGGGGTGCCGCCGGGCCAGGTCCGCCAGCACCGGCGGCATGAGCCCGCGCGCGGCCGAGGCGAACGCGGCCACGGTCAGCCGTCCCGCGGGCTGCCCGCGCCGCTCCTCGAGCTCGGTCTCGGCCCGCTCCACGATCGCCATCAGCTCCCGTGCGGTGGCGACCAGTTGGTGCGCCTCGTCGGTGAGCCGGACCCCGCGCCCCGCGCGTTCGAGCAGCACCGTCCTGGTCTCCCGCTCCAGCTTGGCGATCTGCTGGGACACGGCGGAGGAGGTGTAGCCGAGCGCGGCGGCGGCCGCCCCCACGGTGCCGTGCACCGAGACGGCGTGCAGGGCGCGCAGACGCTGGAGATCGAGCATGGCGGGGCCTCCCGGGGGACTGGACCGTCAGCCTAGGCTCACCGGGTCCGCCCGTCGTCGCCACGGTATCCGTAAGCAGTGCTTCATCCGTCCCGGTAGAAATCCGCGCTGGTGCTGCACGGTCCGGCGGGCGAGGCTCGACGGCATGAGACCCGCACACCTCCTCCTCGCCGTCCTGGTCGCCGCCGTCTGGGGCGTGAACTTCACGGTCGTCGAGGTCGGCCTCGGCCACTTCCCGCCCCTGCTGTTCTCGGCGCTCCGCTTCCTGGCGGCCGCGGTGCCCGCCGTCCTCCTCGTGGGCCGGCCGAAGGTTCCCTGGAAGTGGATCGTGGCGGTCGGACTGGTGCTCGGCGTCGCCAAGTTCGGGCTGCTGTTCGTCGGGATGAGCGCGGGTATGCCCGCCGGGCTGTCCTCCCTGGTCCTGCAGATCCAGGCGGTGTTCACCGCGCTCATCGCCTGCGCCGTCCTCGGCGAACGGCCCACCCGGCCGCGGGCCCTGGGCATGGCGGTGGCCCTCGGCGGCGTGGCGCTCGCGGCGGTCGACGAGGGCACGGCCGGCCCGCTCGGCGCGTTCGCCCTCGTGGTCGCGGCGGCCGCCTGCTGGGGCCTGTCCAACGTCCTCACCCGCAGGGCCTCCCCGCCGGACCCGCTGAACTTCATGGTCTGGGTGAGCACGGTTCCGGTGCTCCCGCTCCTCGGCCTGTCGCTCCTGACGGAGGGCCCGTCCCGCGACCTCGCCGCGCTTCGCGCCCTGGACTGGCAGGGCGCGGGCGTCGTCCTCTACGTCGCCTGGGTCACCACGGTGTTCGGCTTCGGCGCCTGGGGCTGGCTGCTGCGCCGCCACCCCGCCTCCACGGTCGCGCCCTTCTCCCTCCTCGTGCCGGTCTTCGGCATGTCGTCCGCGGCGCTGTTCCTCGGCGAGCCGGTGAGCCCGCTGCGCTGGTGCGCGGCGGCCCTGCTGGTCGGCGGGGTGGCGCTGACGTCCCTGGCGCCCGCGAGGGTGCGGGCTGCCGACGGTGCGGCGGAGACGGGGGCGGAGGAGCCGGTCGGGGCGGTGGGGGACACGGTGCGGCTGGCGGGGGAGGCGGGCCGGTGAGACTCGCGGCGCGGAGGCGTGATGTGGGAGGGCAGGACCTGGCGCCGGTGTCGTCGCGTGGGGACGGGGCGTCGAGTGGATGGTGCGGCAGGGCTCGCGGTGCCAGGGTGCGGGTGGGGGAGGGCAGGGACCGGGCACGCCGCGGCGCGGGGCGGCAGGGCTCGCGGTGCCAGGGTGCGGGTGTGGGAGGCAGGGCCCCGTGCCCGCGGGGAGGGCGGTGCCGTAGGACTCTCCGCGCCGGCGCGGGCGCCGGAGGGCAGGGACCGGGCCGCCCCGAGGACGATGCGAGGCCGCCGAAGGGGCGGTGCCGGGGGCGCCGGGGCGGTGCGGGGTGGGGTCGGAGGGCGGTGCGGGCCCGCCGGAGGGGTGGTGCGGGGCCGTGTGCTCAGCCGAGCGGGTGGCTGACGGGTTGTGAGGGCGGTTCCGGCCCCCGCTCGTGGGGCGCGGGTGCCTCCGGACGGGCCGCCACCGGCCGGGCGCGCTGCCCGGTCCGGGGTGCCGTCGCCGGGCCGGGCAGCGCGACCAGGAGCAGGGTCACGTCGTCGTCGTGGGCCTCCGTGTCCGGGATGAGCGCCTCGACCAGCCGGTCCGCGGCCCGGTCGAGGCGGTCGGGACCGGTGGGGGCGCCCTCCAGCGCGCTCCCGAGGGCGTGGGCGAGGAGGTCGATCTGGGCGTCGATGTCGGTGCCGGGCCGCTCGACCAGCCCGTCGGTGTAGAGGGCGAGCGTGCTGCCCGGCGCCAGCGGCAGCGTCACCGCCCGGTACGGCGTGCCGCCGCCCGGATCGTTGACGCCGAGGGGCACGTCGACCGGCACGGGAAGCCGCCGGGCGGGGCCGCCGGGCGGCAGCGCGATGACCGGCAGGTGCCCGGCCGAGGACAGGGTGATCTCGTCCGTCTCCTGGTCGATCACCAGGTAGCAGCAGGTGACGAGCTGCCCCGCCAGGTCGGCGACGAACGCGTCCAGCCCGGCCATGAGCCGGCCGGGCTCCATGCCCGTACGGGCCAGGGCGTGGGCGGCGGCCCGCAACTGGCCCATGACGGCCGCCGCCTCCAGGCCCCGGCCCATCACGTCGCCGATGACGACGCCCGTGCGGTGCTCGTCCAGGGGGACGAGGTCGAACCAGTCGCCGCCGACCCCGGGGTCCTGGAGGGAGGCCAGGTACCGGTGGGCGCTGGGCAGGTGCGGCAGACGGGGCGGCACGCCCATGAGGCTGTGCTGCAACGTGTAGGCGATGCGCCGCTGCTGCTCGTAGCGCTCGGCGCGTTCGGCCTCGGCCTGCCTGCGTTCGGTGATGTCCCGGACGGTCAGGAAGACCAGGGTGTCCTGTTCGGCCTGCAGGGTGCTGACGCTCACCTCGGCCGGGAACTCGCTGCCGTCGCCGCGCAGCCCGTACAGGCCCCGGTCCACGACCGTCGGCTCGGGATCGCGCAGCCGAAGGTACGCGTCGAGGAGCGCGGTGTGGTGCCGGCGCCGCGGACCGGGCACCAGCTCGTGCACGCTGCCGCCGACGAGATCGCGCGCCGTGCGGCCGAACAGAGGCTCCACCTGGGCGTTGGCCAGGATGACGATGCCGTCGCCGTCGGTGATGAGGGTTGCGTCGGGGGCGGACTCCAGCAGGGCGAGGAAGCGCCGGGTGGCCCGCGCGATCTCGCGCTGCGCCGCCACCCGCTCGGTGATGTCGGTGGCGACCCCGCACACGGCGTAGGGGCGGCCGGACGGATCGGTGAGCGCGAAGAGAGTGGTCAGGTAGTGCCGCGGCGCCTCCGCCACCCCGAGGACGTCCTCACGCTGCACGGACGTGCCCCGGGCGAGCATCTCCAGGTCGGCGGCGCGTGCGTGCCGGGCGGCCTCCGGCGGCAGCACGTCCTCGTCCCTGCGGCCCAGCGCCTGCCGGCGGGAGACGCCCGTGCTCTCCTCCCACCGGGTGTTGACGGCGAGGTAACGCCCGTCGAGGTCCTTGATGAACACGACCGCGGGCGTGTGGTCCATGAACGCCTGGAGCAGTTCGTTCTGCCGGACCTGCCACTCGGCGCGGGCGTGCGCCACCTCGACCCGGCGGCCCACCGCCAGCGCGGCGAAGCTCACCGCGGTGAACACGGCCACCTGGCCGCACACCAGCAGCGCCGTGGCCTGGTGTTCCTCGTACAGTCCCGCGTTCTGGCCGGCCAGCACGATCCAGCCCAGCAGCGGCGGAGCGACCAGGGCGGCGGCGAGCAGCCGGCGGCCCAGCGCGCCCGTGGTCCCGGCGTTCGTCACCAGCCCGGCCGGGCCCTCGTCCGGCCGGGCCAGGAAGGCCGCGACGCCCAGCAGCACCATGGCCAGCGCGGTGTGCAGGGCCATGCCCCGGAAGGCGCCGAGCCGGTCCAGCTGCGGCACGTCGTAGAGGAACCCGTAGAACCGGAGCAGGCCCAGGGCGAGGACGGTCAGCCCCGGGATCTGGGCCGTCCAGGCCGGCAGTCTGGCCGTGCTCCCGCACAGCGCCGCCGCGCCGCTGAGCATCAGCGCCCCGGCGGTGGTCGGCGCCATGCGCCCCGGTGCCAACGTCTCCACCTGGGCCGTGTCGTCCTTGAACAGCAGCTCGTCGATGCCCAGGCTCTTCCCGGTGGCGTACTCCAGGAGTGTCAGGGCGCCGATCACGACGGCCAGGACGGCGGCCGCGCGGGCCGCCGCGAGCGCCGCCCGGGAGGTGGGCGCGCGGGCCACCACGAACAAGGAGAGACCCAGCGCCAGCACCGCCACCGCGGTGTCGGCCTTCATGGACGCGGTCACGCCCGGGAGCACGCTCTTCAGGACCTCGACGCCGAAGATCCAGCCGGACAGGCCCACCGCGCCGAGGGCGGCGGCCACCAGGGCGGCGACCTGCGCCACCGCGCGGGCGGCGGCCAGCCTGGGGCCGTGGAAGGGCAGACCCTCCGCTCCCGGGGCGGCGGGCCCCGCGGGCCCCCGCCGCTGTGCGCGCATCACGGGCTCTCTGTCCTTCGGGGACGAAATGTCTTGGATCCGTATCAACAGCTTAAATAGTGCGGCTGGTACACGACCGGGACATATGCGTCCACTCGCGCGCTCAAGGTTCGGTGGAACGCCTGACGGGATCCGGTGAAGCGCCTCACGGAACCCGGTGAAGCGCCTCACTGGCCACGGGGGAGCGCCTCACGGAACCCGGTGGAGCGCCTCACTGGCCACGGGGGAGCCGCCTCACGGAACCCGGTGGAGCCCCCGGCGGCTCACGCCGAGTCGCTGAGCAGCCGGACCAGATGCTCCCGGCCGGGGCCGAGCAGGTCCGGCAGCGGCGCGGCGGCCTCGTACCACCGCTTCTCGTACTCCCAGCACAGCCAGCCGTCCCAGCCGTTGCGGGAGAGGACCTCCACGCACTCGGTGAGCGGCAGGACGCCGGCGCCGAGCGGCAGCGGGCTGGTGTCGTCGGCCGAGGCGATGTCCTTGACCTGGACGTAGCCGAGGTAGGGGGAGAGGGCCGCGAAGGTCTCCTGCGGCTGCTCGCCGCCCAGCAACGTGTGCATCACGTCCCACAGCGCGCCCACGTGGCGGTGGCCGACCGCGCCGAGGACGCGGAGGGCGTCGGCGCCGGTGCGGTGCGAGTCGTGGGTCTCCAGCAGGATCCGCACGCCGAGGTCGGCGGCGTACTGGGCGGCCGTGCCCAGGCGGCGGGCCGCGGTCGCGTCGGCCTCCTCCGTACTCTGCTCGGGCGCGGCGCCGGGAAAGACGCGCACGAAGGGGGCGCCCAGGTCGTGGGCCAGGTCGACGAGGCCGCGGATCTCGGCGAGCACGGGGCCGTCGTCGCCCGGCGCCGCCACGCGCGCGTACCCCCCGAGCCCCAGGATCTCGACCCCCTGGGCCTTGAACTCCGTGACGACCCGGTCCCGCTCGGCCTGGTCGATGCCGGGGTGCACGGGCTCCTCGGGATGGGCGCGCAGTTCGACTCCGTGATAGCCGTGGGCGGCCGCGAGCCGGACCACGTCCGGTATCGGAAGGCCGGGGACACCGAGGGTGGAGAACGCCAGCTTCATGCTCACGGACCCTACTCGCCGCACTCCGGCGGCGCCTGTCGTCACGGGGGTGTTTCGCGCGGGTCGAGGCCGGCCGGCTGTGGGGGCGGAGGGTGCGGTTCCGTGATGTCGGTCACAGGGGGATCGGCGATTAGGGGTGCGGGATAGTAGACGACGGCCCAGGCGACATAGTCGCCTATGTCCGTCTTGGTGGTGACCTGTCGCGGCACCGGGCGCTACGGCATCCCGCCTCTCCGCCGTGCCCGCCGACTTCTCCCGCCCGGCACCGTGCTGACGGAGAGTCGCCTTCCCGTCGGATCCGCGGAGGGCGTGCCCGCCCGCCGCCCCAGCCCGGCAAGATCCATCACGCGCCTACGAGGACAGGTAGTAGAAGCGCTCTTTGCGTCAGGTCCGTGGCCCTCCCAAGAATGACGACCCGCAAGGCGTCACCGCAGACCGGAAGCGGAGTTCAAGCCTCGGCGATCACCGAGTGAGGTCACGCATGGGCAAGCATCGCAAGGACAGCCGCTACCGGCGCATAGTCGTCGCCGCCGTCGCCGTGGGCGCCGTGGGCGTGCCGTCCGTGGCCATGGCCTGCGCCGACTGGCAGGACGACGGCGGGAACACGTCCGCCGCCGCGAGGGACACCTCCCGGGACTGGTGGAACGACAGCGACCTGTACCGCGCCTGGAACACCGACGGGGGCGGTGAGCAGTCGGCGACTCCCACCCCCTCCGCGAGCGCTTCGAAGACGGCCGGGCACCGGCACCGGCCGAAGGCCGTCAAGCCGTCGCAGCGGACCAGGCACCACACCCCCCGGGCCACCGCGTCCCACCCCACCCCGAAGGCCACGGCCTCCACCCCCGCGGCGAAGTCCACCGCCCCCGCCTCCACGACTCCCACGGCGTCGAGCACCCCAAAGCCCACCGCAACGGCCTCCGGGGTCACCGCCCGCATCGTGGAACTCGTCAACGCCGAGCGCGCCAAGGCCGGTTGCTCGCCCGTGACACTGAACGCGACCCTGGCCAAGGCCGCCCAGGCGCACAGCGAGGACATGGCCGCCCACCAGAACATGTCGCACACCGGCTCCGACGGCTCCTCCCCGGGCGACCGGATCACGCGGGCCGGCTACGACTGGAGCACCTACGGCGAGAACGTCGCCTACGGCTACTCCACCGCCGACCAGGTCATGTCCGGCTGGATGTCCAGCCCCGGCCACCGGGCCAACATCCTGAACTGCTCCTTCAAGGAGATCGGCGTCGGCCACGCCGGCCCCGGCGACTACTGGACCCAGGACTTCGGGGCCACCCGGTAGGAAGCGGCTCCGGGGCCACGGACAGGGAGCGCCGAGGGCGTGGGGGCAGGGCAGGGCCGAAGGACCTACGCCCCCGCGCGCCCACCCCGAGGCACCCCGGAGGACCCCCGCACCATCAACTCCCCGCGCAACGTGGCGATCCCGCCGGGCGGGGGCTCCTCGCGCCCCATCGCTATGCGTCCCGCCCGGGCGCCCGCCTCCGCGAGGGGGAGCCGCACCGTGGTCAGCGAGGCCACCGCGTCGACGCTGAAGGGGAGGTCGTCGAAGCCCGCCACCGAGACGTCCTCCGGGATGCGCAGCCCGGAGTCGCGCAGCGCGGCGCACGCGCCGAGCGCGACGGAGTCGTTCGCGGCGACGACGGCGGTCAACGTCACGTCCCGGCGCAGCAGTTCCAGCATCGCCTCGTAGCCGGACCGCCGGTCGTAGCGACCGTACACCGTCCGGCGCGGGTCCTCCTCGATTCCCGCCGCCGCCAGCGCCGCGCGGTGCCCCTCCAGGCGGTGGCGGGTCGTGGTGCGCTCCTCGGGACCGGCCAGGTAGCCGAGCTGCCGGTGGCCGAGGCCGATCAGATGGTCCGTGAGCTGCCGGGCGCCCCCGCGGTTGTCGAAGGCAAGCGCCACCGCGTCGGTGTCCGGGGCCGGCGGCCGGCCGCACAGCACCACCGTCGTCCCGGCGTCCGCCAGCCTGCGCAGCTTCGCCGTCATGGCCGCCGTGTGCGAGGCGTCCTCGATGGCCCCGCCGGTCAGCACCACCGCGGCGGCCCGCTGCCGTTGCAGCAGCGTGAGGTAGGTCAGTTCGCGCTCCGGGCAGCCGCCCGTGTTGCAGACCACCGCCAGCCGTTCCCCGCCCGCCCGGCCTCCCGGACCTCCGATCTCGGACTGGATCGCGCTCGCCATGATCCCGAAGAACGGGTCGGCGATGTCGTTCACCAGGATGCCGACGAGGTCGGAGGTGGCGGCTGCGAGCGCGCTCGCGGGGCCGTTGAGGACGTAGTCCAGCTCGTCGACCGCCTTCAGCACCCGCTCGCGCGTGGTGGCGGCCACCGGGTAGTTGCCGTTCAGCACGCGCGACACCGTCGCGGGCGAGACCTGGGCGCGGGCCGCCACGTCCGCCAGGGTCACCGTCATGTAGTCGTCCTCCGGTCGAGCGTCTGGTCGTACGTCCTCGCCGGCGCGGCCCCCGGCTCCCCGCCGCCGGCCACACCCCCACGGTCCGCGGCACCCCCGTCGGCCACGCCGTGCTGCCGACCTTACGGCCCCGGCTCCCTCTCGTTCGACCCCTCGAACAACATGGCGTGGACACGGTCTTGTCCGGCCACCGCCCGGCGGCGGCTTCACGCGCGGGTACGCCGACGCGGGTGCGGGACCGCGACGCAGTGCGTCGAACGCGTGAGTGGAACGCGCAGGGGGAACACGTGATCCAATGAGCGCATGACGGACACCGGAACGTCCCTGGGGCCGCTGGAACTCGTGGACGGCCGCTGGGTGGTGGGGGACTCCCGGCGCCCGGGCGGCTCCTGGATCGAGTTCCGCTCGCAGGGGCTGTACCCGCACACCCCGGACGGGGCGGGAGAGCCGATCCCCTGGTCCAGGATCATGTCGCGAATGCGCCTGACCCTCGGCGGCAGGTACCCGAACAAGGGCGTGTACACGCTGCGGGGCCTGCTCGCCCTGCTGCCCGGGCTCCGGGGCAGCGGCGGCGGCTACCTGCACCTGACCGTGCGCGAGCCGTACGAGGACCGGACGGTGTACTTCGACCGCCACGTCCGGGGCTACCCGGGTGCCCGGCTGATGCTGCTGGAGGAACTCCTGTCGCAGATCCACGGCGCGGGGGAGACGCACCGGCTGGGCGACCCGCACTGGCTGGGCCGCGTGGTCGCGGAGCTGGCGGCGGTGACGCCGTGGACGTTCGGCCGGCTGCACCAGGAGGTCGCGCGGGCGCGCCGGGCGGGGGAGCGCACCGGCCCCTGAGCACCGTCCATAAGAAAATCCGGGATCCGTGCAACCTTTTCCGCGCGGCTGGTGTCGTACCTGGCATCAGAACTTCTGGAGGGGGATCTGGGGGGATCGCGGGGGTTCTGATGCAGGAGGGGAAAGCCGAGGGGGCCCGGTCCGACGGACCGGGCCCCCTCCAGGCTTCGTGCGCATGACCGCGCCTGCGCTCTCCCGGCACTTGATCGGCCGGTACAGGGCCTAGAAGAACACCCCGCACCGCAGCAGCACGTTCGCGTACGGCCGTGCCTCCCCGGTCCGTACGACCAGACGCGCGCCCGCCGACAGCTCCTTGAGCCGCTCGTGGGGGACGAGGGCGAGATCGGGGAAGTGCCCGTCCAGCAGCGCGGCCGCCGCCGGGTTGGCCCCGCGCACCTCCGCCGCCGCAGTCGCCCCCTCCACCACCAGCTCGGCCAGCAGCCCCTCCAGCACCTCGGCGAAGGACGGCACCCCGGCCCGGAACGCCAGGTCCACGACGCGCGGGCCGTCCGGCACCGGCATCCCCGCGTCGCACACCAGCACCCCGTCGCCGTGGCCCAGCTCGGCCAGCGCGCCGCACAGATGACGGTTCAGAATCCCGGCCTTCTTCATACGGCCGCGACCTCCGCCGCCGTCGGGAAGGACTCCTGCGCCCCCGGCCGGGTGACGGCGGCCGCCCCGACCCGGGCCGCGTAGGCGGCCGCCTCGGCCAGGGCCGCGCCCGCGCCCAGCTTCCAGGCCAGCGCGGCGGTGAACGCGTCGCCCGCGCCCGTGGTGTCCACGGCGTCCACCCGCACCGAGGGCACCCGCGTGACCTCCGCGGCGGACGCCACCAGCGCGCCCCGCGCGCCCAGCGTGACCACCACCGAGCGCGGGCCGTGCGCGAGCAGCGCCCGCGCCCAGTCCTCGGGCGCGTCACCGGCATCGTTGGAGCCCAGGATCACCTTGGCCTCGTGCTCGTTCACGATCAGCGGGTCGCACGCGGCGAGGAGCTCCCGCGGCAGCGCGCGCGGCGGCGACGGGTTCAGCACGAACCGGCTGCCGGGCGCCAGGTTCCGCACCACCTCCACGACCGTCTCCAGCGGGATCTCCAACTGCGCCGAGACCACCCGGGAGGACCGCAGGAGGCGGTCCGCCGACCGGACGTCCTCGGGAGTGAGCCGCCCGTTGGCGCCGGGGGAGACCACGATGCTGTTGTCCCCGGACGGGTCCACCGTGATCAGCGCGACCCCGGTCGGCGCCCCGCCGGCGAGCACGCCCGCCGTGTCGACCCCGGCCGCCCGCTGCGCGTCGAGCAGCAGCCGCCCGTGAGCGTCGTCGCCGACCCGGGCCAGCAGGGCCGTACGGGCTCCGAGCCGGGCGGCCGCGACGGCCTGGTTGGCGCCCTTGCCGCCCGGGTGGACGGCCAGGTCGGAGCCCAGCACGGTCTCCCCGGCGGCGGGCCGCCGCTCGACGCCGATCACCAGGTCGGCGTTGGCCGACCCCACGACCAGGAGGTCGTAGTCGTACATGAGTTGACTCCCCTGAGAGACGACGGGAGGCGGGCGGTCGCCGTGACCGCCCGCCGCCCGCCCGATGTTCAGCCGCTGAACCCGGCCACGTTCTGCTTCGTGACCACCTTGACCGGCACCTTCACCGTCGTGGCGACCTTCTTGCCCTGGGCGGCCCGCAGCGCGTTGTCCACCGCGATCCTGCCCAGCCGGCTCGGCTGCTGCGCCACCGACGCGTACAGCGTGCCGCCCTTGACCGCCGTCAGACCGTCCGGCGTGCCGTCGAACCCGACCACCTGGACCGACTTGCCGGCCTTCGCGCCCAGCGCCTTGACCGCGCCGAGCGCCATCTCGTCGTTGGCGGCGATGACACCCTGGACGTCCGGGTGTGCCTGGAGCAGGTTCGACATCACGTCGAGGCCCTTGGTGCGGTCGAAGTCGGCGGGCTGCTGGGCCACGACCTGGATGCCCGGGTAGTCCCTCAGGCCCTGGGCGAAGCCCGCGGCGCGCTCCCGGGCGGCCGAGGTGCCGGCCTGGCCCTGCAGGATCACGACCTTCCCCTTGCCGCCGAGCTTCTGGGCGATCGTCTTCGCGGCGAGTTCGCCGCCCGCGACGTTGTCGGACGCCACCAGCGCCTTCGTCGTCGCCTTGTTGACGCCCCGGTCGACCGCGATCACCGGGATCTTCGCCCGGACGGCGGTGCGGACCGACGGTCCCGCTGCGTCCGAGTCCACCGGGTTGACGATGATCGCGCCGAGGCCCGAGCTGGTGAAGTTCTGCAGCTGGTTGGCCTGCTGGGAGGCGTCGTTCTGCGCGTCCGTGACCGTCAGGTCCACGCCCAGCTTCTTCGCCTCGGCCTGCGCGCCTGCCCGGATCTGCACGAAGAACGGGTTGTTCAGCGTGGACAGCGACAGGCCCATCTTCGGCGCGGCGGTGGCGGCGGAGCCGGAGTGCAGCAGCGAGGTCGCGGCCACCACGGCCGCGGTGACCACGGCGGCCAGGCCGTACAGGACGGCCTGCCTGCCCTTTCCGCCCGGGGAGGTGCCGGCGGCGGCGGGGGTGGCCCCGGCCTTGCGCCGCACCGTGTCCAGCAGCACCGCCAGCGCGATCACGGCCCCGATGACGACCTGCTGCCAGAAGGCCGACACGGACAGCAGGTTGAGGCCGTTGCGCAGCACCGCCAGGATCAGCGCGCCGACCAGCGTGCCCGAGGCCTTGCCCGTGCCGCCGGCCAGCGAGGCGCCGCCGATGACGACCGCCGCGATCGCGTCCAGCTCGTAACCCTGCGCGGCCTGCGGCTGCGCGGAGGACAGCCGCGCGGCGAGCACGATGCCCGCGGCCGCGGCGAACAGCCCGGACAGGGCGTAGATCGCCAGCTTCTGCTTCTTGACCTTCAGACCCGAGAGCCGGGCCGCCTCCTCGTTGCCCCCGATCGCGTACATCGAGCGGCCGATGTACGTCCGGCCCAGCACGAACGCCGTGAGCAGGCCCATGACCACCATCACGAGCACCGGCACCGGCAGCCAGCCGCCGAGCGTGTCGCCGAGGTGCGAGACGGAGTCCGGCAGGGCGATCGGGGAGCCCTGCGAGATCACCAGGGACAGACCGCGGCCCACGGACAGCATGGCCAGCGTCGCGATGAACGGCGGCAGCTTCCCGTACGCGATCAGGAAGCCGTTGACCAGGCCGCAGACGATGCCGGTGGCGACGGCGAGGACGACCGCTAGCACCACGGGGACCCCGGCCGAGGTGGCGCTCCAGGCGAGCACGGTCGCCGACAGCGCTGCCACCGAACCGACCGACAGGTCGATGCCCGCGGAGACGATCACGAAGGTGACGCCGAAGGCGAGGATGGCGGTGACGGCCGCCTGGACGCCGATGTTGAGCAGGTTGTCCGTCGTCAGGAAGTCGCCGGACAGCGCCGACAGGGCTATGACGAGGACGACGAGCGCGGTGAGCGCGCCGTTGTCGAGCAGGACGCGGCGCAGGCCGCCCGAGGCGCCACCCGCGCCCGTCGTGCTCTTGAGCGTGTCAGTGGCCACGGGTGGCCTCCCGTCCGGTGGTAGGGGTGTGGGGGGACTTGCTGGAGTCGGGGGCACCGCCGGGCGTGTCCGACGTGCCGGGCGTGCCGACGGCGAGCGCCATCACGGCGTCCTGCGTGGCCTCGGCGGCGGGGAGTTCACCGGCGAGCCGGCCCTGCGCCATCACCAGCACCCGGTCGCTCATGCCGAGCACCTCGGGCAGATCGCTGGAGATCATCAGAACGGCGGCTCCGGCGGCCGTCAGCTCGTTGACGAGCTGGTAGATCTCGACCTTGGCGCCCACGTCGATGCCGCGCGTCGGCTCGTCGAGGATGAGCACCTTGGTGTCGGCCAGCAGCCACTTGCCGATGACGACCTTCTGCTGGTTGCCGCCGGACAGCGTCCGCACGTGCTGCCCGAGCCCGGCCATCCGCACCCCGAGCTGCCCGGCGATCCGCTCGGCCGCCGCGTGCTGCCCCTTGCGGTCGACGAGCCCGGCGCGGGTCGCCGAACGCAGGGTCACCAGGCCGAGGTTCTCCTCGACGGAGGCGTCCAGCACGAGCCCCTGGCCCTTGCGGTCCTCCGGCACCAGCCCGATGCCGGCGGCCATGGCCGCGCCCACGTCGTGGGGGCGCAGCGCGGCGCCGTCGACCCGCACCGCGCCCCGGTCGTAGGGGTCGGCCCCGAACACCGCCCGGACGACCTCGGTGCGCCCGGCGCCGACGAGCCCCGCGACACCGACGACCTCACCGGCGCGCACCTCGAAGCTGACGTCGTGGAAGACGCCGTCCCGGGTCAGTCCCTCGACGGTGAGCAGCGCGGATCCGGTCTCGGCGCGCTCGCGCGGGTACTGCTGCTCGATGGACCGTCCCACCATGAGCCGTACCAGCTCGTCCTCGGGGGTGGACGCGGGCACCTGGCCGACGCTCCTGCCGTCCCGGATGACCGTGACCCGGTCGCCGAGGGCGGCGATCTCCTCCAGGTGGTGGGTGATGAAGACGACGCCGACCCCGTCCGCGCGCAGCGCCCGCACGATCGTGAACAGCTTCTCCACCTCCTCGGAGGTGAGCACGGCGGTCGGCTCGTCCATGATCAGCACGCGCGCGTCCAGGCTGAGCGCCTTGGCGATCTCGACCATCTGCAGCCGGGCGATGCCGAGTTCGCGCACCCGCGCGCGCGGGGACACGTCGACGCCGACCCGCTCCAGCAGGACGGCGGCGTCCGCCTCCATCCGCTTCCGGTCGATCACCCCCAGCCGGCGTGGCTGGCGGCCCAGGAAGATGTTCTCGGCGACCGTCAGATCGGGCACCAGGTTGAACTCCTGGTAGATGGTGGCGATGCCGAGGCGCTCGGAGTCCGCGGCGCCCTGGATGCGCACCTCCTCACCGTCGACCAGGACACGTCCGGCGTCGGGGGTGTAGGCGCCGGAGAGCATCTTGATGAGGGTGCTCTTGCCCGCGCCGTTCTCACCGAGCAGTACGTGCACCTCGCCGCGGCGCAGATCGAAGTCGACGCCGTCGAGCGCGACCACGCCGGGAAAGGTCTTCCGTATGCCTTCGATGCGCAGCAACTCGTCCGGGTTGCTCACGGAGTTCTCCTTTGCAGGGGGGAGAGCCGCGCAGCGGGGGCCTGCGCGGCGGCCCGCTCGCCGCACGAGCGGCGGACGACGAGCCGGGCGGGGAGGGTGACGGACCGGGGAGGCCGCCCCTCGATGCGGTCCACCAGCGCGCGCACGGCGGCGCGCCCCAGCTCGCCCGTGGGCTGGGCGATCGCGGTGATCGGCGGGTCGGTGTGCACGAACCAGCGGATGTCGTCGAACGCGGCCAGCGCGATGTCGTCGGGCACTCGCAGTCCGCGCGCGCGGAGGGCGTCCAGCGCGCCGAGCGCCATCAGGTTGTCGGCGGCGAAGACGACCTCGGGCCGCTCGGGCAGGTCGAGGAAGCCCTCGGTGACCCGGCGGCCGCTCTCGGCCTGGAAGTCGCCCTGGCCTATGTAGGCGTCCGGGAGCGGGATGCCGTAGGCGGCCAGGGCCTCGCGGAAGGCGTCGACGCGCTCGCGGCCGGTGGTGGTGGCCGCCGGGCCCGCGATGATGGCGAGCCTGCGGTGCCCCAGCCGGTGCAGATGTGCGACGAGGTCCCGGACGGCGGCCCGGCCGTCGGAGCGGACCACGGGCACGTCCACCCCCTCGATCCACCGGTCGACGAACACCATCGGCGTCCCCGCGCGGGCGGCGTCCAGCATCAGCGGGGAGCCGCCGTCGGTGGGGGAGACCAGCAGGCCGTCGATCCGGCGGTCCAGGAGGGTCCGTACGTGGTGGTCCTGGAGGTCGGGGCGCTCGTCGGCGTTGCCGATGATCACGCTGTAGCCGAGGGCGCGGGCCTCCTCCTCCACCGAGCGGGCCAGTTCGGTGAAGTACGGGTTCAGCACGTCGCTGATGACCAGGCCGAGGGTGCGGGTCTGGTCGGTGCGCAGGGAACGGGCGACGGCGTTGGGGCGGTAGCCCAGCGACTGGACGGCCGCCAGCACGCGCGCGCGGGCGTCGGCGCTGACCGACGGGTGCTCGTTCAGGACGCGCGAGACAGTGGCGACCGATAGACCCGCCTCGGCGGCGACGTCCTTGATGCTCGCCATCGCCGATCCACCTCCTTGTGGAATCGATTACACGGAGGATTGGAATCGATTACACACGCGCGGGCAAGGGTGTGTTGCCGAATCGTGATACGCGGCGGTTGGCGCGGTGGCCTTCCTGCGGGGGCTCGCCGGCCGAGGTCGCGGCGCGCCCGCCGGGCGCCCGCTGAACGGCGGGCGGCCCGGCGGGCGAACGCTCACTCCTCGGTGAACGGCTCCTGTGCGGCGGTGGCGTGCAGGGCCCTCCGGGCCAAGATCTCGAGACGGTCGAGGTCGGTGCAGGCTTCGACCCGCTCGCGGACGTCTTGCGGCACCGGGATGCCGCGCCACTCGAGGATGCGGAGAACCATTTCGGCCCGGGCCTCTGCCCTGCCCTGCTCCCGCCCTTCTTCCCGTACCTGTTCGGCCAGCGGGTGGCGCCAGAAGTACTGAGTCGCCATCAGCTCCGTCCCGCCGCCTCTGCTTCGCCCGGGCGTCCGCTCACTCCTCGGTGAACAGTCCCTGTGCGGCGGTGGCGTGTACGGCCCGCTGGGCCCAGGTCTCCAGCTGGTCGAGGTCGGTGCAGGCTTCGACCCGCTCGCGGACGTCTTGCGGCACCGGGATGTCGCGCCACTCGAGGATGCGCAGGATCATCCCGCGGCGATCCTCGATGCGGCCTTCCTCCCTGCCTTCCTCCCGGCCCTCTTCCCTGCCTTCCTCGCGTACCTGTTCGGCCAGCGGGTGGCGCCAGAAGTACTGAATCGCCGTCATCAGGTCCCTCCACATCTGCTTCGCCTGGGAGTCGGCCAGGCATGAATCGACGAACTGCACGAAGACCGCGGCGCTGTCGGGGTCGATGGTCCGCAGGGCGGATGCCAGGGACTCCAGTATTGCCGGAGCCTGCGGGCCACGCCCGTGTGTCATCGCCGAGAGAACCGCAAGAGGTACGTCGTGTTCGGCCTGCCGCTCGTCCGCGATGACCGGCACGTTGTCCGGGCCCAGCACCAGAGGCCGGACGGTCAGCGAATGCCAGCCGGGGAAGCCGAGCCGGATCGGCCGCGACGCCCAGCGCGCCGTGGCACTGCTCTGCGTGATGACTATGAGCACCGGCTCACACCGGTACTTCTCGTACAAGTAGGCCAGGTAGTAGGGCCAGCTGCCCCGCTTGCGCTCGTCTGTCTTTCCCTGGGACTCGACCACGAGCAGGTAGGTGCCCTCGTCCGTCTCCGCCCGTAACAGCGTGTCCACGCGACGCTCGACCGGTTCGATCTCGGTGAGGTCCACGTTCAGCGCGGCGATCTCCCTCGGCTCGGGAAATGGCACGTGCAGCACCTTCTGCAGTGCTCTCGTCAGCAGCGCCGGGTCCTTCTGGAAGATCCGGTGCAGTGCCTCGTGCGACGAGCCGACCATCAGCTCTCCTTTCCGTACGACGTGATCAACGAGCTAGGCCGCCGCAAGTTCGCACCACACGTACTTCCCCCGGTCCCCGAAGCGCGCCGACGGGTGCCAGCCGCAGAAGTCCGCGCACGCCTTCACCAGGCCCAGCCCCCTTCCGCCCTCCGCCTCCGCGAGTCGCGCCTGCAGCGCGTCAGGAGGGCCGGTAGATGGTGAAGAGGCGTGAGCCCACAGCACGCCAAATGCGATTGGCCACTGAGCTGCGCAGGCTCCGCGAGGCCGCGGGCCTCAGCTCCCGTCAGGCGGCCGCGCTGCTCGGTGTCGGAGCCGCACAGATCACCCATATCGAGTCGGCGCTCGCGGGTGTGAGCGAGCAGCGAGTCCGTCGCCTCGCCTCTCACTACGCCTGCACGGACCAGGAGTTCGTGGCCGCCCTGGTGGCGGTGGCCACTGATCGGACGCGCGGCTGGTGGGAGGAGTACCGGGGTCTGCTGCCCACGTCCTTCCTGGACTTGTCGGAGTTGGAGCATCACGCGCGGTTCCTACGGCACGTGGCGATCCTTTACGTGCCGGGCCTGCTGCAGACCGAGGACTATGCGCGTGCCGTCTTCGAGTCGAGGCTGCCGGAACTGACCGGCGAAGAGATCGAGTTGCGCATCCAGCACCGAAAGGCGCGCCAGGACTTCGCCGTCCCGTACGAAGCCGTGATTCATGAGGCGGCACTCAGGATCAGAGTCAGCGACCGTGTCACGGCAAGGGCTCAACTCACCCGGCTCCTCGAATTGTCCGAAGCGGACCACATCACCGTGCGCGTCATCCCCATGGACCTGGACGGCTTCGCCACAGCGTCGAGCACGATGACCTATGTCGGTGGCCCCCTGTCCAAGTTGGACACAGTCGTGCGCGACGCGCCTCATGGCTCACTCCTCATCGACGCCGAGGCACAGCTCACCACCTATCGAACGCGCTTCCATAGAGTGGAGACCGCATCACTTGACCCCGACCGGTCGCGCGACTTCATCCACAATCTGACGAGAGAGCTGTGAGGCACCCGATGGACTACTGGCGGAAGTCGTCCTACTCCGGCGAGGGCGACGGCAACGAATGCGTCGAGATCGCGAACCGTCCCGCCCACATAGCCGTCCGCGACTCGAAGGTCCCCGCCCGAGCCACCCTCACCTTCCCGGCTCCCGCCTTCACCGCCTTCCTCGAAGACCTCAAGAGGCGGCCCCGCCCGTAGGGCGGACCGTGCCCGTTGTCGGACCTCCCGGGTACCGTCGGATCATGGCTCAACAGGCGGGGAGCGACACGGGCGAACGGCGGCTCGCCGTGGTCGAAGGCGTGCTGGAGCGGATCACCTACGCCAACGAGGAGAACGGGTACACGGTCGCCCGCGTCGACACCGGCCGCGGCGGCGGTGACCTCCTCACGGTCGTGGGTGCGCTGCTGGGCGCCCAGGTCGGCGAGTCCCTGCGCATGGAGGGCCGTTGGGGATCGCACCCCCAGTACGGCCGGCAGTTCCAGTGCGAGAACTACACGACCGTCCTGCCGGCCACCGTCCAGGGCATCCGGCGCTACCTCGGCTCCGGCCTGGTCAAGGGCATCGGCCCGGTCTTCGCCGACCGCATCACCCAGCACTTCGGCCTGGACACCCTGAAGATCATCGAGGAGGAGCCCAAGCGGCTGATCGAGGTTCCCGGCCTCGGCCCCAAGCGCACCAGGAAGATCGCCGACGCCTGGGAGGAGCAGAAGGCGATCAAGGAGGTCATGCTCTTCCTCCAGACCGTCGAGGTGTCGACGTCGATCGCGGTGCGCATCTACAAGAAGTACGGCGACGCCTCGATCTCGGTGGTGCGGAACCAGCCGTACCGGCTGGCGACGGACGTCTGGGGCATCGGCTTCCTCACCGCCGACCGGATCGCGCGGTCCGTCGGCATCCCGCACGACAGCCCGGAGCGCGTCAAGGCGGGCCTGCAGTACGCGCTGTCGCAGTCCACCGACCAGGGCCACTGCTTCCTCCCCGAGGAGCGGCTGATCGCGGACGCGGTCAAGCTCCTCCAGGTCGACACCGGCCTCGTCATCGAGTGCCTCGCCGAGCTCGCGGAGCCCGCCGAGGAGGGCGCCGACCCCGGAGTCGTACGGGAGAAGGTGCCCGGCCCGGACGGCGGGGACCCGGTGACGGCGGTCTACCTCGTCCCCTTCCACCGCGCCGAGCTCTCCCTGGCCGCCCAGGTGCTGCGCCTGCTGCGCACGGACGCCGACCGGATGCCGTCCTTCCGGCAGGTGGACTGGGACCGGGCGCTGGGCTGGCTGCGCGGCCGCACCGGGGCCGAGCTGGCGCCCGAGCAGGAGGCGGCGGTGCGGCTGGCGCTCACCGAGAAGGTGGCCGTGCTGACCGGCGGCCCCGGCTGCGGCAAGTCCTTCACCGTGCGCTCGATCGTGGAGCTGGCCCGGGCCAGGAAGGCCAAGGTGGTGCTGGCCGCGCCCACCGGCCGGGCCGCCAAGCGGCTGGCCGAGCTGACCGGCGCCGAGGCGTCCACCGTCCACCGCCTGCTGGAGCTCAAGCCCGGCGGGGACGCGGCGTACGACAGGGACCGCCCGCTGGACGCCGACCTGGTGGTCGTGGACGAGGCGTCGATGCTGGACCTGCTGCTGGCCAACAAGCTGGTCAAGGCGGTGCCCCCGGGCGCCCATCTGCTCTTCGTCGGGGACGTGGACCAGTTGCCCAGCGTCGGCGCCGGCGAGGTCCTGCGGGATCTGCTGGCCGAGGGCGGCCCGGTCCCCGCCGTCCGCCTCACACGCGTGTTCCGGCAGGCCCAGCAGTCCGGCGTGGTGACCAACGCGCACCGGATCAACGCGGGGCAGCACCCGGTCACCGACGGCATGAAGGACTTCTTCCTGTTCGTCGAGGACGACACCGAGGAGGCCGGCCGGCTCACCGTGGACGTGGCGGCGCGGCGGATCCCGGCCCGGTTCGGGCTGGATCCGCGCCGGGACGTGCAGGTCCTCGCGCCCATGCACCGCGGCCCGGCGGGCGCCGGCACCCTCAACGGCCTGCTCCAGCAGGCCGTCACGCCGGGCCGGCCCGACCTCCCGGAGAAGCGGTTCGGCGGCCGGGTCTTCCGCGTCGGAGACAAGGTCACCCAGGTCCGCAACAATTACGAGAAGGGGAGGAACGGTGTCTTCAACGGCACCGTGGGCGTGGTCACCTCGCTCGACCCGGTCGACCAGCGCCTGACGGTGCTGACGGACGAGGACGAGGAGGTGGCCTACGAGTTCGACGAACTGGACGAGCTGGCCCACGCGTACGCGGTGACCATTCACCGCTCCCAGGGGAGTGAATACCCCGCCGTGGTGATCCCCGTCACCACGGGTGCTTGGATGATGCTGCAACGCAACCTGCTGTACACGGCGGTGACCCGGGCCAAGAAGCTCGTCGTCCTCGTCGGTTCCCGCAAGGCGATCGGACAGGCGGTCCGCACGGTGTCGGCGGGGCGGCGCTGCACGGCACTCGACCTCCGGCTCGAACGGGCCTGAACGGCCCGAACAGGCCGTCT
The DNA here is from genome assembly GCF_043081525.1 of Streptomyces sp. NPDC014864. Lineage (NCBI taxonomy): Bacteria > Bacillati > Actinomycetota > Actinomycetes > Kitasatosporales > Streptomycetaceae > Streptomyces > Streptomyces sp. NPDC014864. The sequence goes on along the minus strand of NZ_JBIBWT010000014.1, from coordinate 16,086 downwards.
GAGCCCCGCATCCCAAAAAATGATCGATCAAACGAGTCGCGAAGGTCACACAGCACTTCCCGTGACCGGATCGAGCGGGCAGGATGAGCAGGTTGGCGGCACTGAGTGCCGCCAATAGGCCCAATGGTCGACCCCGAGTGCACTCTCCTGAGCCAAATGGGGGATGGTAGAGACAGTCAGGGCACCTCGAAGATGAGGCACTACGTCGGTGAGGGAAGACGTGAGCGACAACTCTGTAGTACTGCGGTACGACGGCAGCGAGTACACCTACCCGGTGATCGACAGCACCGTCGGCGACAAGGGCTTCGACATCGGGAAGCTGCGCGCCCAGACCGGTCTGGTGACCCTGGACAGCGGGTACGGCAACACGGCCGCCTACAAATCCGCCGTCACCTACCTCGACGGTGAGCAGGGCATCCTCCGCTACCGCGGCTACCCGATCGAGCAGTTGGCGGAGCGCTCCACCTTCCTGGAGGTGGCCTACCTGCTGATCAACGGTGAGCTGCCGACCGTCGACGAGCTCACCACCTTCAAGAACGACATCACGCAGCACACCCTGCTGCACGAGGACGTCAAGAACTTCTACAAGGGCTTCCCGCGCGACGCCCACCCGATGGCGATGCTGTCGTCCGTCGTCTCGGCGCTGTCCACCTTCTACCAGGACAGCCACAACCCGTTCGACGAGAAGCAGCGCAACCTCTCGACCATCCGTCTGCTCGCCAAGCTTCCGACGATCGCCGCGTACGCCTACAAGAAGTCGATCGGTCACCCGTTCGTCTACCCGCGCAACGACCTCGGCTACGTCGAGAACTTCCTGCGCATGACCTTCTCGGTGCCGGCCCAGGAGTACGACCTCGACCCGGTCGTCGTCTCGGCGCTCGACAAGCTGCTGATCCTGCACGCGGACCACGAGCAGAACTGCTCGACCTCCACGGTCCGCCTGGTCGGCTCCTCGCAGGCCAACATGTTCGCGTCGATCTCGGCCGGCATCAACGCCCTGTGGGGCCCGCTGCACGGCGGTGCCAACCAGTCCGTCCTGGAGATGCTGGAGGGCATCCGCGACTCCGGGAACGACGTCGACACCTTCATCCGCAAGGTGAAGAACAAGGAGGACGGCGTCCGCCTGATGGGCTTCGGCCACCGGGTCTACAAGAACTTCGACCCCCGCGCCAAGATCATCAAGGCCGCCGCGCACGACGTGCTCTCGGCCCTGGGCAAGGATGACGAGCTCCTCGACATCGCCCTGAAGCTGGAGGAGCACGCCCTCTCCGACGACTACTTCGTCGAGCGCAAGCTCTACCCGAACGTCGACTTCTACACCGGTCTGATCTACCGGGCCATGGGCTTCCCGACCGAGATGTTCACGGTCCTGTTCGCCCTCGGCCGCCTGCCGGGCTGGATCGCCCAGTGGCACGAGATGATCAAGGAGCCGGGCTCCCGCATCGGCCGCCCGCGCCAGATCTACACGGGTGTGGTCGAGCGCGACTTCGTCCCGGTCGAGGAGCGCTAGACCTCAGGCGCACTGCGGGCAAGCGGAAGGCGCCCTGGCGCCGGTCCCCCCACGGGCCGGCGTCCAGGGCGCCTTCCCATGTCCCGGTGCGGATTCCCCCCACGGGATCCGGCCGGGCGCCTATGAGGCCAGCGCCTGAAATCGCTGTGTGAGCAGAACGAGCAGAAGTCGTCGTGCTCCCGCACTTCCGTACGGTCGTGCCATTGTGCTGTCGTACTGCTGTGCGATCTGCCGGGACGCGCACGCGCGGGAGGGCCGCTCAAAGCTTCCCGGTGTACGTGCCCCGGCAACGCTCCCCCAAGCTCTCAACGTCGTGCGAGCAGGGAGGTACCCCCAACTGAGGAAGTCCCCCAAGACATCCTCAGATGTCAGCCAACGCCCCCCAAGACGCTGTCTGACATCGCCAACTTAGACCTTCGAACCCCTTCGATGGTTACGTTCGCGTCACTGTGATCTGCATCTCTTGCATCTGTCCCTTTGATACGCAAGGGCCCCGATACGGCGATCGGGGCTCCAGCGTAAGGAAGATGCGCGAGCCTTGTGAAGAGCTTATGTGAGGCGCGCGCCCGACTCTAGAGGGACTCTTACTTCCGCCGCAGTGAAATCGCCTCGGCCGGAGCGCGGTTCAGGCCTTGCCGGCGAGTTCGAAGCCCGCCTCGTCGACGGCGGCGCGCACGGCCTCCTCGTCGAGCGGCGCCGCCGAGACGACCGTGACCTCGCCGGTCGAGGCGACGGCCTTCACCGAGCTGACGCCGGGCAGCTCCGAGAGCTCGGCGGAGACGGACCCCTCGCAGTGTCCGCAGCTCATCCCGCTCACCTGGTAGACGGCGGTGACGGTGTCCGGGGTGCCGGTGTGGACGGTCATGGCGTTGCTCCTTGTCGAGGCGGGCGAAACCGGTGTGGCCAACGAGGGGAAGTATACCCCTAGGGGGTATGAAGTCGCGGCGCCCCGCCGGGCGGCGGCTACCGTTCCGCCGGAGATCCCGGCGGAAGAACGGCGAGGCGACGGATGCGGGCTGTGGTGTTCGAACGGTACGGAGAGCCGGCCGAGGTGCGCGAGGTGGCCGACCCGCGGCCCGCGGAGCGCGGGGTCGTGGTGCGGGTCGAGGCGACCGGCCTGTGCCGCAGCGACTGGCACGGATGGATGGGCCACGACCCCGGCATCACGCTCCCGCACGTGCCGGGCCACGAACTCGCGGGGGTGGTCGAGGCGGTGGGCCCCCGGGTGACCCGATGGCGGCCCGGCGACCGGGTCACCGTCCCCTTCGTCTGCGCCTGCGGCACCTGCCCCGCCTGCGCGGCCGGGGACCAGCAGGTGTGCGAGCGGCAGACCCAGCCCGGCTTCACCCACTGGGGCTCCTTCGCCCAGTACGTCGCGCTCGACCACGCCGACGTCAACCTGGTCGCCGTGCCCGAGGCGCTCTCCTTCGCGACGGCGGCCTCGCTCGGCTGCCGGTTCGCCACCGCGTTCCGCGCGGTGGTGCGGCAGGGCCGGGTCGCGCCCGGCGAATGGGTCGCCGTGCACGGCTGCGGAGGCGTCGGCCTGTCGGCGGTGATGATCGCGGCGGCCGCGGGGGCCCGGGTCGTGGCGGTCGACGTGTCGCCGAAGGCGCTGGAACTGGCGCGGACGTTCGGCGCGGCCGCGTGCGTGGACGCGGCGGCCGGGCCCGACACGGCCGAGCGGATCCGCGAGGTGACCGGCGGCGGCGCCCACCTCTCCCTCGACGCGCTCGGATCCGCGGCCACCTGCGCGGCCTCCGTGAACGGACTGCGCCGCCGGGGCCGCCACGTCCAGGTCGGCCTGCTCCCCTCCGCGACGGGCACGACCCCGGTGCCGATGGCCCGCGCGGTCGCCCTGGAACTGGAACTGCTCGGCAGCCACGGCATGGCCGCGCACGCCTACCCCGAGATGCTGCGCCTGGTCGAGGCCGGCGTACTGCGCCCCGACCTGCTGGTGACGGCGACCGTCCCGCTCGCGGCGGCTCCCGCCGCGCTGGCGGCGATGGGGACGGCGCCGGGTTCCGGGGTGACGGTCGTCGAGCCGTGGAACTGACTCGTCGGGCCGTGGAACTGACTCGTCGGGCCGTGGAACTGACTCGTCGGGCCGTGGGACCGACTCATCGGGCCGTGGAACTGACTCATCGGCCCGGGGGACCGACTCGTCGAGCAGTGGGACGGGCTCACCGGGTCGTGGGCCCGACGTGACGGTGCCCCACCCGTGCGTGGGGCACCGTCACGTCGGGCCGCGGGAGAGGAGGGGCGGGTCAGCCACCTCCACGGCTGCGGTTGCGGGGCCGGGAGGCGACCCAGGTCCGGACCGTGTCGGCGTACCAGTAGGGCTTGCCGCTCTCCACGTGGTCGGGCGGGGGCAGCAGGCCGTGCTTGCGGTAGGACCGCACTGTGTCCGGCTGCACCTTGATGTGCGCCGCGATCTCCTTGTACGACCAGAGCCTTTGGTCGGTCATGCGTGGCACCTCCCCGCGCCGCGGCGGAGGCCGGGTGGGCCGTCGGGGGAGCCGGGCGCTGTGCTGGCGATCACAAAGCCTGTGTTCCGAGAACGACCCACGTCGGGAGCGGCAAGTGCCTGTCGAGGGGGTGTGACGGACAACCCGCGTACATGCGACATGTGTGACACGGGCGAGGTCTTTGTGACGGAACCGATGCACAGGACACCCGTGACCCGAGGGGTGACGGGACGGTGGACAGCAGGAGAATGTCTGGTCCGAATGTCCGGACAAAACATTGACAGGGTTCCGTGCCCGGCACTACAACCGGGGGAGGCGACGCGAAAGGGAGCCGATGGCGTACGACCTCGTCACCGGAGGCGGAGCGGGGTGGACCCGTGTCCCCCGCCCGGAGACGGGGGAGCAGCACATCCCGGGCCGTGCGGGCGTGTCCGGCGGGGCCGCCCGCCCCGTCCCCGCGCGTTGCGCCACCCGGGTACAGATCGCCTCCGGCGCGGGAGGCCGCTTCGCCCTGGCAGGAGCGAAGTGCGAGCGTCGACTCCCCGCCCGCCACGGCCCCGCGCCGGAGGTTCTTCCCACGGACACCGTCGAGGTCCGCTCGCCACGCCGAGGCCCCGGGGGCGCACACTCCCACATGTGTCTACGCGGGGACCGAAACCGCAGACACAGTGTCGGGCGCGCCCTCGCCGCCGGACTGGTGGGATGGACCTGTGACCGCGGCCGCGACCCGATCGTCGGCGGCCGGGGCGCATGAGCCGTACGCACGGCACGTCTCGACCCGACGCCGCCACTCGTGAAGGAGTTACCGGGCATGACGAAGATCGTCAACCACTGGATCGGCGGGAAGACCGTCGAAGGCGCCTCGGGTACGTACGGGCCGGTCACCGACCCGGCGACCGGCGAGGTCACCACCAAGGTCGCCTTCGCGACGGCCGACGAGGTGGACGCGGCGGTCGCCGCCGCCAAGGACGCGTTCGCCGCCTGGGGCCTGTCCTCGCTGGCCCAGCGCACCTCGATCCTCTTCAAGTTCCGCGCGCTGCTCGACGCGCACCGCGACGAGATCGCCGAGCTGATCACCGCCGAGCACGGCAAGGTGCACTCCGACGCGCTCGGCGAGGTCGCCCGCGGCCTGGAGATCGTCGACCTCGCCTGCGGTATCACCGTGCAGCTCAAGGGTGAGCTGTCCACGCAGGTCGCCAGCCGTGTCGACGTGGCCTCGATCCGGCAGCCGCTGGGGGTGGTCGCGGGCATCACGCCGTTCAACTTCCCGGCGATGGTCCCGATGTGGATGTTCCCGATCGCCATCGCCTGCGGCAACACCTTCGTGCTGAAGCCGAGCGAGAAGGACCCCTCCGCCTCCCTGAAGCTCGCCGAGCTGCTGGCCGAGGCGGGCCTGCCGGACGGCGTGTTCAACGTCGTGCACGGCGACAAGGTGGCGGTGGACCGCCTCCTGGAGCACCCGGACGTCAAGGCCGTGTCCTTCGTCGGCTCCACCCCGATCGCCCGCTACATCCACACCACCGCCTCCGCCAACGGCAAGCGGGTCCAGGCCCTCGGCGGCGCCAAGAACCACATGCTCGTGCTGCCGGACGCCGACCTGGACGCGGCCGCCGACGCCGCCGTCTCGGCCGCCTACGGCTCCGCGGGCGAGCGCTGCATGGCCATCTCCGCGGTCGTCGCGGTCGGCGCCGTCGGCGACGAGCTGGTGGAGAAGATCCGCGAGCGTGCCGAGAAGATCAAGATCGGCCCCGGCACCGACCCGGCCTCCGAGATGGGCCCGCTGATCACCAAGGTCCACCGCGACAAGGTGGCGTCCTACGTCGAGGGCGCGGCGGCCGAGGGCGCCGAGGTGGTGCTCGACGGCACCGGCTTCACGGTGGACGGCTTCGAGGACGGCCACTGGATCGGCATCTCGCTGCTCGACAAGGTGCCGACCACCGCCAAGGCGTACCAGGACGAGATCTTCGGCCCGGTGCTGTGCGTGCTGCGCGTGAACACCTACGAGGAGGGCGTGGCACTCATCAACGGCTCGCCGTTCGGCAACGGCACCGCGATCTTCACCCGGGACGGCGGTGCCGCCCGCCGCTTCCAGCTGGAGATCGAGGCCGGCATGGTCGGCGTGAACGTCCCGATCCCGGTGCCGGTGGGCTACCACTCCTTCGGCGGCTGGAAGGACTCCCTCTTCGGCGACCACCACATCTACGGCAACGACGGGACGCACTTCTACACCCGCGGCAAGGTGGTCACCACCCGCTGGCCGGACCCCGCCGAGGCCCCCACAGGCGTGGACCTCGGGTTCCCGCGCAACCACTGAGTCTCACCGAACGCCGTTGTCAGGCCGTCCGTTATGCGGACGGCCTGACATTTTTTTTGCCCCCCGCGCTGCGGATGTCGTGTGCGGAGGACGAAAAGGGCGACGCAGGCCACGTGTACTGATGACCTTGGAAAGCAAGGTCAGGTTCTCAAAAGGCTTGCTGAATGCCCTACTGTGCTCTCGGCGCCTGGGAAAGTGATGTGATCTCAGGCGATCAACGAGTGCGGATTCCGTAGGTAAACGGCCATTGACGTGGCGGTTTTCGTCGGGGTTCCATTCAGCGCCGGGAGCGGACGACAGTACGTAGGACCGAAGCCGCCGGAGGCGATAACGCTCCCGAAGCCCTCATCTGCTGCACGAGTCGATCGGAACCGCCGCATGACCGACACGCTCCGCCCTGTCGAGAACGCCGTCCCACAGGCGACAGACAGCCCCCAGACGCTCAAGCGCTCCATCGGGGTGGTCGGCGGCACGCTCCTCACCCTCTCCTGCGTGACGCCGGCCTCCACGCTGTTCGTGGTCGTCCCGGACCTGTTCGGATCCCTCGGCACCGCCACCGCCCTGACGATCGCCATCGGCTCCCTCCTCTGCATCGCCGTGGCGTTCTGCTACTCGGAGCTGGGCACCCTCATTCCCAGCGCGGGCGGCGAGTACGCCATGGTGTCGACGATGGCCGGACGGCTTGCGGGCTGGCTGGTCTTCGTCCTGTCGCTGCTGGTCGTGATGATCGTGCCGCCCGTGATCGCCATCGGTACGGCGGACTACCTGGCCCCGATCGTGCACCTCGACGCGTCCTGGACCGGCGCCGGCGTGATGCTGCTGGCCACCCTCGCCGGTCTGCTGGACCTGCGCGCCAACGCCTGGATCACCGGCGTCTTCCTGGTCCTCGAAGTGATCGCCGCCGGTGTCGTGGCCCTGCTGGGCTTCGCCCACAGCCACCGCGGGGTGGGCAGCCTCGTCTCGATGCAGGTGGCCGGCACCGACGGCCACACGGACACCGTGACGGCCATGCTGATCGTCTCCGGCCTCGCCATCGCGCTCTTCGTCACCCAGGGCTTCTCGACGGCCGTCTACCTCTCCGAGGAGCTCGAGCACCCGCGCCGCAACGTGGCCCGCACGGTGCTCGCCACCCTCGCCATCTCCACCGTGATCATCCTGGTGCCGGTCGTCGCCATCACCATGGGCGCCTCCGACGTCAAGGAGCTCACCGGCGGCGACCTCAGCGGCATGGTGACCGCCTGGTCCAACTCCGCCGTCGGCACCTTCGTCAGCCTCTGCGTGGCCCTCGCGATCATCAACGCGGGCATCGTCATGGTCATCCAGAACTCCCGCGTCCTGTTCGCCTCCGCCCGCGACAAGGCCTGGCCCGAGCCGGTCAACAACGTCTTCGCCAAGCTCGGCCGGTTCGGCTCCCCATGGGTCTCCACGCTCGCGGTGGGCGTGCCCGGGGCGGCCCTGTGCTTCGTCAACCTGGACACCCTCTACGGCGTCACGAGCGTGTCGGTGACCGGCATGTACCTGCTCGTCGCGGTCGCCGCGCTGCTCGCCCGCAGGGGCTCGCACAAGCACACGCCCGCCTGGCGGATGCCGCTGTGGCCCGTGATGCCCGTCCTGCTGATCGCCGTCCTGACGTACGTCCTCAGCCAGCAGGAGACCAGCTACCTGCTGTGGACCGGCGGCATCACCGCCGTCGCCACCCTGTACTGGGCCTTCTACCTCCGCCCGCGCCGCCACACCCGCTGGCTGGTGTCCGTCCCGGAGGACGCGCGGGCCTGACCCTCAGGCGAGGTCCCAGGTCATCACCGAGCACGATCCGTCGTCCTTGCCCCCCGCACTGCGGTAGGCGGCAAGGGCGACGTCGTTTCCGGCGTCGACCAGGACCCACATGCCGTGGCAGCCCGCCTCCCGGCCCAGCGCGGCGAGCCGCCCGATCAGCGCCCGCGCGATCCCCCGCCGCCGGTACGGCTCGGCGACCGCCAACTCGTACAGGAGCATGTCGGCGCCCTTGTCCGGATGCACCGTCTCCACGCCGGACACGAAGCCGACGGGCGCCTTCGCGTCGTCCGCGTACGCGAGGAGGAGATGGTGCCCGGCGGCGGTCAGGAAGCGCTCGGCCCCGTCCGGACGGACCGGATTGTCGAACAGGTGCTCGGCGGCGGCCAGTTCGGCGACGGTGGCGGCCCTTCGAATCTCCATGCGCCTTCGTACCACGGCCGCAGTACGCCGCCGCAGGCCCGTACTCCCCCGGGAGGGCACCGGGTTCGGCCCGGCGGGCGCTTCGGATGTCGGTGGTGGCCCGTACCGTGGACGCATGGATCTTCGACTGCCCGCACCGCGGGGCCTGCTGCGGGGACCCCGGCGCCTGCTGGCCGCCGGGGCCGCCGTCGCGGTGCTCGCCGGTGCCGGCGCGTGGACGGCGGCCGCCTCCGACGGGCCGGCCCCGGTGCACCGCGCCGACCGGGTCGTGGACATGGGCGGCGGAGTGCGCGTCGACACCTCGTACTTCACCTCCGGCGGCACCGCCCGCCGCCCCGCCGTCCTTCTCGCGCACGGCTTCGGCGGCAGCAAGGACGACGTGCGGCAGCAGGCCCAGGGCCTGGCCCGGGACGGGTACGCGGTGCTGACCTGGTCCGCCCGCGGCTTCGGCCGCTCCACGGGGAAGATCGGGCTGAACGACCCCGGGGGCGAGGTCGCCGACGTCTCCCGGCTCGTCGACTGGCTGGCGAAGCAGCCCCAGGTCCGGCTCGACGCGCCCGGCGACCCGCGCGTGGGCGTGGCCGGCGCCTCCTACGGCGGTGCGGTGTCGCTGCTCGCCGCGGGGCACGACCGCCGGGTGGACGCCATCGCCCCGGCGATCACGTACTGGAACCTCGCGGACGCCCTGTTCCCGAACGGCGTCTTCAAGAAGCTGTGGGCGGGCGTCTTCGTGAACTCCGGCGGCGGATGCGCCAGGTTCCGGCCCGAGCTGTGCCGGATGTACCAGCGGGTCGCCGAGTCCGGCAGACCGGACGCCGAGGCCCGCCGGATGCTCGAGGAGCGTTCGCCCTCCGCCGTCGGCGACCGCATCAAGGTGCCGACGCTGCTGGTGCAGGGCCAGTCCGACTCCCTCTTCCCGCTCGGCCAGGCCGACGCGGCCGCCCGGGCGATCCGCGCCAACGGCGCCCCGGTCGACGTCGACTGGATCGCGGGCGGTCACGACGGCGGCGACCTGGAGACCGGCCGCGTCCAGACGCGGGTGCGGGCCTGGTTCGACCGGTACCTCAAGGGCGACCGGGGCGCCGACACCGGCCCCGCCTTCCGCGTGACCCGCACCGGAGGCGTCGACTCCACCGACGGCGCGGCCCGCCTGCGCGGCGCGAGCGGCAGCGCGTACCCGGGGCTGGCGGGCGGACGGCGTCCGGTCGCGCTCACCGGCGGTGAGCAGCGCTTGGAGAACCCGGCCGGGGCGAACCCGCCCGCCGTCTCCGCCCTGCCCGGACTCGGCGGCTCCGGTGGCCTGGCCCAGCTGTCCTCGCTCGGCGTCGGCGTGTCCCTGGACTTCCCGGGCCAGCACGCGCGGTTCGACTCCGCCCCCGTCCGCGACGACCTGCGCATCACCGGCTCGCCGACGGTGCGTGTCCGGGTCGGGTCGACGAGCGCGGACGCGGTGCTCTTCGCCAAGCTCTACGACGTCGGCCCGGGCGGCGGGCGGCCCGTGCTGCCCTCCCAGCTGGTGGACCCGGTGCGGGTCGAGGGCGCCCGGGCGGGCAGGGACGTGACGCTCACCCTCCCGGCGATCGACCACGAGGTGCAGAAGGGCCACCGGCTCCGCCTGGTCCTCGCCTCCACCGACCTCGGCTACGCGTCCCCGCTCTCCCCGGCGACGTACACCGTCTCCCTCCGGAGCGACCTGGAGGTACCGACGGCGGCCGGTGTGACCAGCGCGGCGGCTCCGCTGCCCGCCTGGGTGTGGTGGCTGCCGCTCGCGGGCGCGGTCGTCGCGCTCGCGCTACTGGCGACGGCCCGCCGCCGCACGGCCGCCCCCGCCCCCGCCCCCGACCCGGAGTCGGCCCCCGAGGTCCCGCTCCGGATCACCGGCCTGAGCAAGCGGTACGCGAAGTCGGCGGACCGGTACGCGGTCAGGGACCTGTCCTTCCGCGTGCAGAAGGGCCAGGTGCTCGGCCTGCTCGGACCGAACGGAGCGGGCAAGACCACCACCCTGCGCATGCTGATGGGCCTGATCACCCCGGACGACGGCGAGATCCGCGTCTTCGGCCACGCCGTGCGGCCCGGCGCACCGGTGCTGTCGCGGGTCGGCGCGTTCGTGGAGGGCGCGGGCTTCCTGCCCCACCTGTCCGGGCGGGAGAACCTGGAGCTGTACTGGCGGGCCACCGGCCGCCCGCGGGAGGACGCCCACCTGGAGGAGGCCCTGGAGATCGCGGGCCTCGGCGACGCCCTGGCCCGCGCGGTGCGCACCTACTCCCAGGGGATGCGCCAGCGCCTCGCCATCGCCCAGGCCATGCTCGGCCTGCCGGACCTGCTCATCCTGGACGAGCCGACCAACGGCCTGGACCCGCCCCAGATCCGCCAGATGCGCGAGGTGATGATCCGGTACGCGGCCGCCGGCCGGACGGTGATCGTCTCCAGCCATCTGCTCGCGGAGGTCGAGCAGTCCTGCACGCACCTGGTGGTGATGGACCGCGGCCGGCTGGTCCAGGCCGGCCCGGTCGGCGAGATCGTCGGCTCCGGGGACACCCTGCTCGTCGGCACCGGCACGCCCGTGGACGAGCCCGTCGCGGAGAAGGTGGCCGCGCTGCCCGGCGTGGTCTCGGCGGTCCGGACGGAGGACGGGCTGCTGGTCCGGCTGGAACCGGGCGGCACGGCCGAGCGCCTCGTCGCGGAGCTGGTCCGGCTGGAGGTGCCCGTCGCCTCCGTGGGCCCGCACCGCCGCCTGGAGGACGCCTTCCTCACCCTGATCGGAGGTACCGCATGAGCACGCTCGCCGATCACGCCGACCGCACCGGTCGCCCGGAGCGCGGTGAGCCCACCGGGCCGCAGGAGACCGCCTCCGGCTACCGGGCCGGCCGCACCCTGCCGCTGAGGGTGGAGCTGGTGCGGCAGCTGAAGCGGCGCCGCACCCTCGTCATGGCCGGGATCCTGGCCGCGCTGCCCTTCGTGCTGTCCGTCGCCTTCGCCATCGGCGGCGACCCGGGCGGCCGCAACGACCGGGTGACCCTGATGGACACCGCCACCGCGTCCGGCGCCAACTTCGCCGCGGTGAACCTGTTCGTGTCGGCGGGCTTCCTGCTGGTCGTCCCGGTGGCGCTGTTCTGCGGGGACACGGTGGCCTCGGAGGCGAGCTGGTCCTCCCTGCGCTATCTGCTCGCCGCGCCCGTGCCGCGGGCGCGGCTGCTGTGGTCGAAGCTGGTGGTGGGGCTCGGGCTGAGCCTGGCGGCGATGGTGCTGCTGCCGGTGGTGGCGCTCGCCGTGGGCACGGTGGCCTACGGCTGGGGCCCGCTGCAGATACCCACCGGCGGCGCGCTGGACACGGCCACCGCGACCGGGCGGCTGGTGGTCGTCGTCGGGTACGTCTTCGTCTCCCAACTGGTCACGGCCGCGCTCGCGTTCTGGCTGTCGACCAGGACCGACGCCCCGCTCGGCGCGGTCGGCGGCGCGGTCGGCCTGACCATCGTGGGCAATGTGCTGGACGCCGTCACGGCGCTCGGCCACTGGCGCGACTTCCTGCCCGCGCACTGGCAGTTCGCCTGGGCCGACGCCGTGCAGCCGCACCCGGAGTGGTCCGGCATGATCCAGGGCACGGCGCTCTCCGTCGGCTACGCGCTCGTCCTGTTCGCCCTGGCCTTCCGCTCCTTCGCCCGCAAGGACGTCGTGTCATAGGGCGCCGGGACGGCGTCCCTCCGCCGTGCGCGGCCCATTGACCTTTCCTTACGCGTGAGTAAGTTGACCTCCCCGTAAGTACGTACGGCAGCAGTTCAGTTCCAGCCGCGACCGGGAGCCGTCATGGGCGTACGCAGGGATCTGAAACGGGCACGACGGCGCGCCGACCTGGCGGCGCGCACCGAGTGATCGGCCGGGGCGCGTCGTTCGAGCGGGCCCACCGCGTCGGGGTGCGCTTCGGGGAGGCGTACCTGCGGAAGTTCCTCGGCACCGGCAAGGGCCCGGGGCCCGGCCTGTACGCGGCCTGGGCGCTGTACGACCTGCTGGTCTACCGGCGCGTCCGCAAGGAGCTCGGCGGCCGGTTGCGCTACGCGATCAGCGGCGGCTCCCCGCTCGACCGCGACCTCAACCTCTTCTTCCTCGCCGCCGGCATCGTCGTTTACGAGGGCTACGGCCTGACCGAGACGACGGCCGCGGCCACCATCGTCCCTCCGCTGCGTCCCCGCCCCGGCACGCTCGGGCTCCCGGTCCCCGGCACGGCGGTCCGCATCGCCGACGACGGCGAGGTGCTCGTCAAGGGCCCGGTGGTCTTCGGCTCGTACCTGAACAACCCGGCGGCCACGGAGGCGGTGCTCGACGACGGCAGGTTCGCCACCGGGGACCTCGGTTCCCTCGACGACGAGGGCCACCTCGCCATCACCGGCCGCAAGAAGGACATCCTCGTCACCTCCGGCGGCAAGAACGTCTCCCCGGCGGTCCTGGAGGACCGGCTGCGCAGCCGGCCGCCGGTCGGGCAGTGCCTCGTCGTCGGCGACAACCGCCCCTTCGTCGCCGCCCTGATCACCCTCGACCCGGAGTCGGTCGCGCACTGGCTCTCGGTCCGCAGGCTGCCCGCCGGCACCCCCATGTCCGAGGTCGTCCGGGACCCGCGGATGCGTGCCGACGTCCAGAAGGCCGTGGACCACGCCAACCGGGCCGTCTCCCGCGCCGAGTCGATCCGCGCCTTCACCCTGGTCGAGGGCGAGTTCAGCGAGGAGAACGGGCTGCTCACCCCGTCCCTGAAGGTCAAACGGCACGCGGCGCTGACGGCGTACGCGCGGGAGATCGAGGCGCTCTACTCCCGCTGAACCGGGCCGCGGTCGCCGAACCGGCCGCGTTCTGGTCAACTGCGCGGATCCTGCGTGGCTTCCGCCGTTCGCCCCCCGGCCGGTGGAGGTCGCGGGCTGGTTGTGTGTTTTCCCGACTCCGTGATTTTCCGGCGTTCCGAGGGGCGTGCGGGCCAACCGGGTGAACCCCCGAAACCAAACCCCGGATGCCGTGTTGAACGAGGCGTAGGGCATGCGTCGCCACGAGGAAAGGAACGCGAAGTGCTCAGGAAGGCAATGGTCGCCGCCGCGGCCGCCGCTTCTGTCGTCGGAATGGCGGTGGCGGCCGCTCCATCGGCGCTCGCCGTCGGCCACGACAACGGACCGGCGGTGACGAACGGCACCGGCGCCACGTCGTCGTTCGGTAACTCGGCGGCGAACGCAAACCTGGGCCCGCAGCTCTCACCGGTTCAGGGAACAACGCGGGACAGCGCGCTGTCCCAAGCCCTGGAGAAGCTGTCGGTCCTGTCGGCCAACGGCGAGCAGGGCTGAGCCGATTGAGACCGGCCTGGGCCGACCGCCGCTGCTTTCGCGGGCTTCCCGGGCCTTTTCCGAAAAAGTGTTTTCGGCACTCCGGTCGAGAGTGAAACGTGTGACGGACGGACGCGATCGAGTGAATAGCCCGCCGCGTTACGTTCCATCAGATCCTATGTCGTACAACCCTCGTTCAGTGCTGCGAATTTCCAGGTCGTGCTCATCCGGTTCCGGCCGGAATGGGGGCACGACCCCGAAGAAGGGAACATTCATGAAGAAGAGCTTCGCCGTCGTCACGGGCACCATCATGGCCCTGGGCATGGCCGCCCCCGCTTTCGCCGACGCCGGTGCCAACGGTTCCGCGGCCAACTCCCCGGGTGTCCTCTCGGGCAACGTCATCCAGGTTCCCGTGCACGTCCCGGCCAACGTGTGCGGCAACACGGTCGACGTCATCGCCCTGCTGAACCCCGCGTTCGGCAACGCCTGCGTCAACGACTGACCTCGTCACGCACCAGCCGTCCCGGCTGTGCCGCAGCCGGCCTTGGACCGACTCACCCGGCCAAGGCCGGCTTTCCCACTTCTCCACGTTCTTCAAGCAGGAAGATCAACGATAGTGCGACAGACCCTGAGCAGGGGAGTGTTCGTGGCGGCCGCCGCGACGAGCGTGCTGTCCCTGTACGCCAACCCCGCCCTGGCGGACACGTTCGCGAACGGCAGCTCCTCGGGCTCGCCGGGCGTCCTGTCCGGCAACACCGTGCAGGCCCCCATCGATGTGCCGGTGAACGCCTGCGGCAACACCGTCGACGTGGTCGCGGGCCTGAACCCGGCGTTCGGCAACTCGTGCGCCGGCCAGGCGAACGCGACGGCCACGACGGACACGCCCACCCCGTCCACCCCGCCGGTCCGCAGTACCCCGGAACCCGGCTCCGGCGACGAGCAGCCGCCCGCCGGGGATTACCACACGCTGCCCGCTCCGACCGACAAGCACTCGACTCCTCCGGGATACGGCGAGCCGGAGCCCGGTCCGACGTTTCCGCCCCCGCGCGGCGCGTCCATGCCTCCGGCCGAGCACATGCAGCCGCACGCGCCCGAGCTGGCCCAGACCGGCGCCGGCGCCCTGCTGGCCACCTCGGCCGCCAGCGCGGCCCTCATCGCGGGCGGCGCGGTCCTCTACCGCCGCGCCCGCTCCACCGCGCGCCGCTAGGCAGCGTCTCACCCGGCCAGGCCGTGGGCCCCGGGTGCCGGCCCCGCACGATCCGGCACCCGGGGCCCACAGCCATGTCCGCAAGCGTGCGGCCCCCGGGCGCACCGGGAGGGCGGCTCGTCCAGCACCCCCGGCACCTCGGGGCGCGTCGGGGGCATGCGCGGCAGCAGCGAGAGGGCGGCCAGGACGGCCAGGAGCGGCGGGTGGCGCCGCGACTCGGTCAGGGTCGGGGCGCCCAGCAGGGCGGCGGTGCCGTTGGCGACGAGCAGCGGCAATGGCGGGGCCGGCCGCGGCGGGCGCCGGTCCACGGGCAGCCGGAGTACGGCGGGATCGCCGCGCGCCGGGACGACCGAGGCGGCCGCGCATCCCTGGTCCAGTGGCTGATCGCCGGGGGAGGGGAGGGTGCTTCCCCGGTCACGATCGGGTGGACTCCATGTACTCGACGGGCGCGGGGCGCCTGCTGATCCGGGCCGCCGCCCCGGCGCCGGCGCCTCTGCTGGGGGGACGGCCGTGTCCGGTCCCGGGGGCCTTCGCGCGGCCGGCCGCCCGGAATCGGCGCCCCGGCGGCGGGACGCGGGGCGCCGAGCAGCTCGCGGTAGACGTCCGCGACGACTCGGCGGCGCGCCGTACGTCGTGGGTGGACAGCACGCGCCGGCGTCCGCGGAGACCGAGCGACTCGCGCAGCGGCGGGTCCAGCATCAGCCCGGCGAGGGCCGCGGCCGCCGCCTGCCGCCCGAACCACGCCGCGCGCCGCCTGGTCCCGCCCGGGAACCCGGCGGCGAGCCCGGCCGTCGAGCTGTGCGCGTGCACCGGACCGGGGCGCACCGAGCGGACCACCCGGGCCAGATTCCCTAAACCCGAGCGGGCGACGGACCCGGCGCCCCCGTGGCCTCCCACGGCCGTACGTCCGCACCGACCATGGGCGCGGATTTCCTTGCTCACGACAGCACTTCGTACGGGCGGGGACGTGTCTCACTTCCGGGCGTACGCGGCGGATTGGGCCTAGGTGTTCTGTCCACGGAGGTTGGTGACGCAGGTCTCGGCTGAGAGATCTTGAAATGGGTGAGGGCCCTCTGGCCTGGTGTGGATTGCGACAT